>JAKBBG010000003.1 GCA_021826025.1 Pseudomonadota bacterium
ATCTGCCGCCTCCAGAACGCGATGCAGCGCGTGGCCCAGTCGGGAGCCCGGGCCCTCAGCCTGGCCCCGCCTGCCCTGTTCGGGCAACAGCTGCAGGGAATCGCGGCCCAGATGTTGCAGGACCTGCTCGCAGCCGGCTTCCCGGCCGCCACCGCAGGCGGCATCGCGCTGGAATGCCTGGATGCCACGCTGGCCTCCTTCGACACGCCTCCGCCTTTCTGCCAGCCCGGTTCCGCCGCTTCCGCCGATGGCACGCTGGGCTACGTGCAGGCAACCGTAACCTTGCCCGCAAGTGCCGCAGCTTCCGGGTTTGCCTTTTTCCTCCCTTCCGGAAACGGGGCCGGCCAGCCGTTTCCGGGCCCGCAATCCTTTGCGGCCAGCGCCCTTTATCGCTATGCGCCCCGGTAACCGAAAGCATTCCGGCGCCGCCACGGTGGAATTTGCCCTGGTCAGCGCGGTGCTGCTCACGTTGGTCTTCGGCACCATGGAACTGGGGCGGATTTTCCTCGCCTGGAACGCCGCCCTGGAAACCACGCGACGCGCAGCAAGGGACGCCGCCGTGATGGGGTTTGACGCACTGCCATACGCCCGCAATGACGGGGTGCTGCATCCGGAAGCCAGCGGCGACAGCGCCGCTTTCCCGGCATTGGGAGAACTCACGGCAGCCGCCGTTTCCATCCGCTTCATGAGCGGCCCGTTCGGCGCGCTCACGCCGCCGGCGTCGCTTCCGGGCAGCGCCGCCCAGAACCTGGCCAACTGCACGCAGGGACTGTCTCCTTGCGTCACGGCCGTGCAGGCGTCGCTGTGCCTTCCCGGCAGCGACCCGTGCGAGCCGTTGCCCTACCTGCCGCTGGGCATTCCGGGCCTTCCCCTCACCCTGTATCTCCCGCTGTCGCCGGCCACCGTGCCTCTCGAAGGCGCCGGCGCCGCCGGCGGCTGAAGTCCCATGCGTCCCGCTGCGCCCCAGGGCCGGATCTTCGCGCTGCTTGGCTGCAAAGGCGGCGTGGGCACCACACAGCTCACGGTCCAGCTGGGACGTCTGCTCGCGTACCGCTGGCAACTCGACGTCCTGATCGTGGACTGGGTGCATCCTTTCGGCGATGCGGCACTGCTGCTGTCCGGCGAGGATCCGGTGTCCCACCTGGGCGACCTGCTGCGCGAGCCCGAACGGCTCGATGCCACCCTGCTGGACGCCGCGCTGATGCGCCCCCTGCCGCACCTTGCCGTGCTGGCAGCCGCGGAAACGCCGCTGCGGGCGCCTGTCCAGCAGGCCGCGGCCGTGCAGCGCCTGCTCGCGCTGGCGCGCAGCCGCTTCGACTGCGTCCTGTGCGACTGCGGCCGTCAGCTGGATCCGGTCCGGCTCATGCGGCTGCACGAATCCGATCGCCTGCTGCCGGTCTTTCAGCCCACCCTGTCCACCATCCGCGACGCGCGGCGACTGCTGGTGGCCCTGCTGGACAGCGGTGTCCTGCCCGAACAGGTGTTGCCCGTCCTCAACCGGATGGGACGGCACCAGCAGGTTCCCGCGGAGTTGCTGGAACAGGTTCTGGGCACCCGGCTGCCGCACCGCCTGCCCGAACACCCGGGGTTTTCCCTCCCCCTGCCCGAACGGCCGTCCCAGCCCTGGCAGCGCAGCCTGCTCGCGCTGGCCGCCGCCCTGGCGCGCCGTCCCGAACAACACGCGGCCCGTTCCGGCCTGCTGCAGCGCTGGTGGCGCAAGCAGTGGCGCTGGAATCCGACCCCGCTTTGACGAGAGCCCCCATGCCCATGCTGCCTGCCCTGCGTTTCAAGATCCACCACCAGCTGCTCGACCAGTACGACCTGGCCCGGCTGCAGGCCCTGCCGCCCGAACGCCAGCGCACGGAAGTGAAAGCCTGGATCGAAGCCCGCCTGGCGCAGGAGCGGCCGGCCATCAACGCTGCGGAACACCGGCAGCTGGTGGAGGAAATCCAGCACGAGATGCTGGGCCTGGGCCCCCTCGAACCCCTGCTGCAGGACCCCGGCATTTCGGACATCCTGGTCAACGGACCCGACCAGATCTATGTGGAGCGGCGCGGCTGCCTGCAGCGCGAGCCGCGCAAGTTCGAAGATGCGGCCCATCTCACCCGCACCATCGAACGGATCGTCTCCCGCGTCGGGCGGCGCATCGACGAATCAAGCCCCATGGTGGACGCGCGCCTGCCCGACGGCTCGCGCGTCAACGTGATCATCCCGCCCCTGGCCCTGGACGGACCGATGCTGTCCATCCGCCGTTTCGGCGGCGCCCCCCTGACCCTCGAGCACCTCATCGCGGAAGAAAGCCTGACCCGCGACATGGGAGCGTTGCTGCAACGCTATGTGGAAGCCCGCCTCAACCTGCTCGTGTCCGGCGGCACCGGAAGCGGGAAAACCACCCTGCTCAACGTGCTGTCCGGCTTCATCGCGCCTTCCGAGCGGCTCATCACGATCGAAGACGCTGCCGAACTCCGCCTACGGCAGACGCACGTGGTCCGCCTGGAAACCCGTCCCGCCAACCTGGAAGGGCGGGGGGAAATCACGGCACGCCAGCTGGTCCGCAACGCGCTGCGCATGCGCCCGGATCGCCTGATCGTGGGGGAAGTGCGCGGGGCGGAAGCGGTCGACATGCTGCAGGCCATGAACACCGGACACGACGGTTCGCTCACCACGCTGCATGCCAATTCGCCCGCCGACGCGCTCGTGCGGCTGGAAAACATGGTGGCGCTGGGACACGGCGGACTTTCGGAAAACAACATCCGGGCCCAGATCGGCAGCGCGCTCCAGGTCATCGTCCAGACCGCGAGGCTGCCCGACGGCAGCCGCAAGATCACGGCCATTTCGGAACTGTGCGGACGCCGGACCGGCCATTTCCGGATCGTGCCCCAGGTGGTTTTCAGGGCGCACGGGCGCGGCGAAAACGGCCGGATTTCCGGCACCTTCGAACGCGTTTCCAGGGCCTCCTCCTTTGCCGCCCGGTTCCCGGCTCACGCCCTGCCTGCGGAGGACTGAGCCCATGAGCCTGGCCCTGGCGGTCTTCGCACTTGCCCTTTTCGCGCTGGCCCTGTCGCTGCTGGAACTCCTGCGCTGGCTGTGGGACCGCCACTTCGGCACCCACCGGCAACTGAAGGCGCGGATGGCGCACTGGGCCGGCGAACCGGTTCCGCTGGCGCTGCCGCCGCCCCCCTTGCGCGTGCATGCCGGCGGGAAAGGCTGGGGCAGGGTTGCGGCCTCATTCCGGTTCTGGTCCGAACGCCGGAGGCTGCGCCGCATCGAAGCCCAGCTTCCGGAAGCGATCGAATTCCTGAGCCGGGCCCTGCGGGCCGGACACGATCTCACGCACGCCGTGGAAATGGCCGCGGCGGCGCTGCACGCGCCGATTGCCCACGAACTGCGCCTGACCGCCGAGGAAATCGGTTTCGGTGCCGGTCTGCCGCTCGCCTTGCAGCACCTGGGGGCACGCGTGCCCCTGCCCGACCTGCAAACCTTCATCGTGGCAACCTCCCTGCACCGGGACACGGGAGGGGATATCACCCGCGTGTTCGACCGGCTGGCCGCGCTGCTGCGCGAGCGGGCCGGCCTGCGCGCCCGCATCCGCGTCCTGTCGGCCGAAGGGCGCCTGTCCGCCTGGATACTCAGCATCCTGCCGGTCCTCTGCGCCTTCCTGGCGCAATGGCTGCATCCCGGATTCCTGGAATTGCTGCTGAAAGACCCGGTCGGGCGAAACGTCGCGCTCGGCGTCGTGGCGGACTGGATGCTGGGCGTGTTGCTCATGGTTCGCATCACCCGCCTGGACCCGACATGACGCCCGGGACGACGCCCCGCTCCGATCCGGCCCCGGACCCGCTGCAACGCACGCTGCTGCGCGCAGGGGTGCGCAGCCCGAAGGCCCTGCCCCTGTACCGCGCCGCCCGCATCGTTTCAGCGCTGGGCTGCATGAGCGGCACATTGCTGGTCCCCGCGGAACATCCGGCGCTTTTGGCGATCTGCGCGACCGCAGGGGGCGCCTGCGGATACGGCCTGCCGGCCCTATGGCTCAGGAGGGCGTTGCGGCGCAGGCAGGAAGCCATCGCACGGGCCCTGCCCGACCTGCTGGACCTGCTGGTGTTGTGCGTGGAAGCCGGCCTTTCCCTGGAACAGTCTTTCGGCCGTCTGGCCCGCGACTTCGCGCGCTTTTCCCGGCCGCTCGCTCAAGAGCTGCACACGCTCTCGTCCGAGCTGTCCGCCGGCAGCGGACGCCAGCGCGCCCTGAGCCATTTCGCCTGGCGCACCGGGCTGCCGGCCGTGGACAGCCTGGTCTCGCTGCTCGCGCAGGCCGAACGGTTCGGCACCCGGGTGAGCGACGCCCTCGTGGCCCAGGCGGAACAGGTGCGCCAGGAACGCCGGCACGGCGTCGAAAAGGCCGCTGCCGTGATCGGACTGAAGCTGCTGTTCCCGCTCGTCTTCTGCATTTTCCCTGCGCTTCTGGTGGTGCTGGTAGGCCCCGCCTTCCTCGGCATCTACCGTGCGCTGCAGGGCTGAAGGCGACCGGGTCAGTAGGATGCGACGCCGCCGTTGGAACGGGGGTCGGTGGCGCCTTCCAGCAAACCATCCGGATGGCGCACGACGGCTCCCGCATGGCCGACGGTTTCGTCGAAATCCTGCAACAGCTCCACTTCGTGCCCCCGGGATCGCAGCGCGTCCACCAGGCTTGGGGGGAAGCGCGCTTCGAGCTTGAGGGTGTCCGAAGTCTGTCCCCAGGTCCGCCCCAGCAGCCAGCGCGGTGCCGTGACGACCTGCTGCAGGGGCTGCCCGAACAGCACATGGCGCGTGAATACGGCGGCCTGGGTTTGCGGTTGCCCGTCGCCGCCCATGGTGCCGTACACCATCACGCGCCCGTCGGACAGGCGGGCGGCCGCCGGGTTGAGGGTGTGGAAAGGCCGCTTGCCGGGACGCAACGCCAGCAACGCCGCAGGATCCAGGCTGAAGGAAGCTCCCCGGTTCTGCCAGTTGATGCCGGTTTTCCGCAGGACGCAACCGCTGCCATATTCGTGGTAAATGCTCTGGATGAACGACACGGCAAGGCCCCGGTCATCGATCGCCCCCATCCAGACGGTGTCCGCAGGCCCTTTTCCCGCCCCCCACGGGGCAGCGCGTTCCATGCGGATGCGGGCGGCAAGCTCGCCCAGGCGGCGCTCATCCAGCAATCCCTGCGGTTCCACCGGGCATTCTCCCGGGTCCGTGACGTAGCGGTCGCGCAGGGCAAACGCCTGTTTGGTGGACTCCACCAGCAGGTGCACGTAATCGGCGCTGTCGGGCGCGAGGGCAGCGAGACCCGCCCGCTCCGCGATGCCCAGGATGGCAAGGGACACGACGCCCTGGGTGGGCAGGGTCATGTTGAACAGTTCGCCGCAGGACAGGGCAAGGTGCAGCGGCGTCACCGTCTGCGCGCGGTACCCTTCCAGGTCTTCCGCAGCCACGGGGGAACCGATTTCCCGCAGGTCCGCCGCAATGTCCGCGGCGAGGCGTCCGCGGTAGAAGCTGTCGAGCCCCTCTGAGGCAAGGCGGCGCAGCGTGAGCGCGAGACGCGGCTGCAGGAACCGCTGGCCGGGCTGCGGCACGTCGCCGCGGGGCAGAAACGTCTCGGAAAACCCGGGCTGGCCTTGCAGTTCGGCCAGTTTTTTCGCGGTCAGGAGGGACTGGCTCGCAGTCACCGGAATCCCTTCGTCGGCATAGCGGATCGCTTCCGACAGGAGCCGCTCGAGCGGCAGGCGCCCGCCCCAGTGACGCGAGAGGTCCAGGGCCGCCTGCCATCCGCCCACCGTTCCCGCCACGGTGTTGGCGGCCCAGGGGCCGCGCGCGGGCACGGCCTGCATCCCGGCCGCATGGTAGGCATCGATGGTGGCTGCACGGGCAGCCCCGCCGCAGGCGCTGATGGCGACCGGTTCTCCAGCCGGCGGCAGGATGGTCCAGAAGCCATCCCCGCCGATGCTGTTCATGTGGGGGTAAACCACGGCGATGGCGGCGGCGGCGGCCACCATGGCTTCAATGGCGTTGCCCCCCGCGCGCAGGATGTCGAGCCCTGCCTGGGCGGCCAGGGCGTGGGGCGCCGTCACCATGCCCCGCGTGCCCAATGTGGTTTGCAGCATCAAGCCCTCCTCAGAAATACTGGCGCCGGCGACGCAAGGGCTTGAGCACCGCAAGCGCCAGCACGGCGGCCAGGATGTCGAGCGTGATGACCACGCCGAACACCGGAATCCAGCTGCCCGCAGCGTCGTGCAATTGGGCCGCCATCGGTCCGCCCAGCACCGACCCCACGCCTTGCGCCATGTAAAGGAACCCGTAGTTGGCCGTCGCATGGCGTTCGCCGAACGTGTCGGTCAGGGTGGAAGGAAACAGGGAAAAAATCTCGCCCCACCCAAAAAACACCACGCCGGACAGCAGCACGAACAGCACCGGATCCCCGCGGAACTGCAGCCAGGCCAGCATGGCCAGCCCTTCCAGCAGGAATGCGATGAACATGGTGTTTTCCCGGCCGATGTTGTCGGACAGCCAGCCGAAAAACGGACGGGTCAGGCCGTTGGTGACCCGGTCCACCGTCAGGGCGAGCGGCAGCGCGGCCATGCCCATGACCGTGATGGTGGCCACGCCGAAGTCCCGGGCAAATGCGGCCGTCTGGGAAATGACCATGAGGCCGGACGTGGACATCATGGTCATCATCGCAAACAGGAGCCAGAACACCGGCGTTTTGAGCATGACGGCCGGAGAGGCGCCGGCCACCTGTTCCCGGTGGCCGCGCAGGATCGCTTCCGCTTCCCGCGGCGGACGCTTGAGCCCCTGGGCCGCCAGCAGCCCCAGGACGCCGAACCCCAGCCCAAACATCCACAGCGTGGTCTGGTAGCCGCGTTCAGCGATGCTGCTCGCAATGGGAAAGGTGGTGGCAATGGCGCCAAAACCGTAGCCTGCCGCCACCATCCCCACCGCAAAACCCCGCCGTTCCGGAAACCACTTGACCATCTGGCTCACGATCCCGATGTAGACGATGCCGGTTCCCACCCCGCCAAACAACCCGTAGGTCAGGTACAGCTGGGTGACCGTGCTGGCGCTGGCGGCCAGCACCCAGCTCAAGCCGGTCAGAAGGATGCCTGCGGAAATCAGGAAACGCGGACCGAAGCGGTCCACCAGATACCCCTGGGCCGGGGACAGGAACGTTTGCAGCACGATCAGGATGGAAAACGTCACCTGGATTTCCGGCAGCCTGGCCCCGAGAGCGCCCATCAGGGGCTTGGTGAAGAGGGTCCAGGTGTACTGGGGGCTGGAAATGGCCATCATGCAGATCAGGCCGAGCAAAAGCTGGATCCAGCGGTCACGTCCGGGGGCGGGGGCTTGCGGTGTCGTCATGAAATTGTCCTCATCGTGGGATGGATGTCCGCCTGGATTCGCCTATCCGGGCGGAGCAGCCGCGTTTCGGCAACGATCGGCATACCCTACCAAATAGCAAAGGGCATGCCAAATCCGGCAGCTACCCTGCCGCGCGCGCCGGTTTGAGCATCGGAAAAAATCCGGCAAGTCCGAACAGGGGACCGGGCAGCAGCAGCCAGGCCACCGCCGTGCCCCAGCTCGCCACCGCATGGGTCGTCAGGGCAATCGCCACCACCGTGATGGAAAAGCCGATGGCGTTTTGAAACGCCAGCGCGCTGCCCACCAGATGGGACGGACAGGCGGCGGCGGAGAGCGCGGAAAAATGGGGGGAGTCGGCCACGACGCTCGCCCCCCACAGCACCAGCAGCAGGAACAGCAACGGTGCCGGCCAGCGGTCCCCGCCCGCAGCGAACAGCAGGCAGCAGGTTCCGGACAGGAGCAGGGCGGCGGCGGCAACGGGGGCACTGCCCACGCGCCGGGCCCAGGCGCCGCCCAGAAAGCAGCCGAAGGCCCCGGCGCCCATGATGACAAAGGCCAGGCCGGCGGTTCCCAGGGTCGGGAAGTCTTGCACCAGAACGGTGCGTGCCACGAGCATCGGCACCAGCGTCCAGAAGGCATAGAGCTCCCACATGTGGCCGAAATAGCCCAGGGCCGAAGCCCGGAAACGCGGCGACAGGAACGCCGCCAGCACGCTGCCGGGACGCAGTTCGGCAGCACCCGGCCGTTGGCGCAGGTGGGGGCCGTCGCCCAGGCGCTGGATGAGCGCGGCTCCCACCAGGGCCAGTGCCGAAGAAGCCAGGATGACGCCCTGCCAGGGCCAGGAAGCGCCCAGCAGGCGCAAGGCGTGCGGCAGGGCGGAGCCCAGCGTGAGCATGCCCACCAGCTGGGCCAGCGCGCTGCCTGCGCGTTCCGGCGCCCAGCTCACCACCAGTTTCATGCCGATGGGATAGATCCCCGCGAGGCAGATGCCCACCAGGAACCGGAAGGCGACGGCGCTCGCAAGCCCGCCCGAAAAAACCGCAAACGCCGCATTGAAAAAGGCGCCGCCCACGGCGCACGCGGAGAAAATGCGGCTTGCGGGATAGCGGTCCGCCAGGCCGGAGAGGGAAAACCCCAGGGTCCCCAGGATGAATCCGGCCTGCACCGCCGTGGTCATCCAGCCGATGTCGCCCGGCGAAGCGCCCCAGGCGCGCACCAGGTCGTCGGCAGCACTGTTGGCGCTGAACCACAGGGACGTGCCGAACAGTTCGGCCAGGGCTATCCAGGCGACGGGCGTCATGGCGCCTGCGCCGCGCCCGGGGCGCAGCCCGTTGCGGAAAGGGCGAGCGTCTGCTTCATGGAGCGGTCCCTCAGGTTCGGGGAATGAATCCTGTAGAATAGCGCAAATATGCTTTCCGTTTCCCACCTCACCTGCCAAAGGGGCGAACGGGTCCTGTTCCGGGACCTGAGCTTTGCCCTGCCCGCGAGCCAGTGGCTGCAAGTGGCAGGCTCCAACGGCGCCGGCAAGACGAGCCTGTTGCGCATCCTGGCGGGCCTGTCCGAACCGGCCGAGGGGCAGGTCACCTGGAAAGGCCGGCGCTTGCGGGAAGACCGCGCGGCGTTCCATGCCGACCTCCTCTATCTCGGCCATCAGGGCGCCCTCAAGGAGGAACTCACGCCCCTGGAAAACCTCACGCTGGGCCTGGGCATGGAAGGGTTTTCCCCGGGGGAGGAAGCGGCCGCCGAAGCCCTGGGCCGCTTCGGATTGCAGGGACGCGAACAGCTTCCGACGCGCTACCTTTCCGCCGGCCAGCGCCGCCGCGTGCTGCTCTGCCGCCTGATGCTGCGTCCGGCGCCCCTGTGGATCCTGGACGAGCCGTTCACCGCCCTCGACGTGCATGCGGTGGGCGTGCTGTCCCGGCTCATCGAGCGCCACCTGGCCTCGGGCGGCAGCGCCGTCCTGACCAGCCACCAGGCCATGCCGCTGCCTCCCGGACTCAGCGTCACCTTATGAACGGCGCCTTCGCCCCCTTTCGCCAGGCGGTCCGGCGCGATTTGCTGCTGGCAGCCCGCCACAAGACGGAAGTCATCACGGCGCTATTTTTCTTCGTGATCGTGGTCAACCTGCTGCCGCTCGGCATCGGCCCGGACCAGGACCTGCTGCGCAAAATTGCGCCGGGCGCCCTCTGGATCGGCGCGTTGCTCGCCACGCTGCTCGGCCTGCAGCGCCTGTTCGCCCCCGACCACCAGGATGGCACCCTGGAGCAGATGGCGCTTTCCCCGCAGCCCTTCACGCTCCTGATTGCCGGTAAAATCATGGCGCACTGGCTGGTCTCGGGATTGCCCGTGGTCATGGTCGCCCCCCTGCTCGGCGTGCAGTTCGACCTGCCCGGCAGGAGCCTCGCGATCCTGACGCTGTCGCTCCTGCTCGGCACTCCGATCCTGTCCCTGATCGGGGCCGTGGGCGCCGCCCTGACGCTGGGGGTGAGGGGCAGCGGCGTGCTGCTGTCCCTGCTGATCCTCCCCCTCTACATCCCGGCCCTCATTTTCGGGGCGGGCGCCGTGGAAGCCGATCTTGCGGGCCTGGGCATCGAAGGGCACTTTTCCCTGCTGGGAGCATTGCTGCTGGCCTGCATTGTTTTTGCCCCCTGGGTGACCACGGTGGCGTTGCGCGTTGCGCTGGAGTGAACGAATGAGCACATCCCTCATCAACTGGTTCAAATTCGCATCGCCGGCCTCCTTCTATCCGATGGCGGGCCGGCTCGTGCCCTGGTTTTCGGCGGCAGCCCTGCTGCTTGCCGCGGCAGGCCTGTGGGTGGGGCTCGCGATCGCCCCCACGGACGCCCAGCAGGGCGAAGGCTACCGGATCATTTTCGTGCACGTGCCGGCAAGCTGGATGTCCATGTTCATTTACTGCGTCATGGCGTTCTGGTCGGCGCTGGGCCTGTCCTTCAACACGCGCCTGTCGGGCATGATGACTTCGGCGCTCGCCCCCACCGGGGCGCTGTTCGCCTTCCTGTCGCTGTGGACCGGCTCCCTGTGGGGCAAGCCCATGTGGGGGGCCTGGTGGGTGTGGGATGCGCGCCTGACGTCGCAGCTCATCCTGTTTTTCCTCTACCTGGGCTTCATCGCACTGCAGGCGGCCATCGACGATCCGAGGCGCGCCGACAAGGCGGGCGCGATCCTCGCCCTGGTGGGCGTGGTCAACGTCCCGATCATCTATTTTTCCGTGCAGTGGTGGAACACCCTGCACCAGGGCGCCTCGGTTTCCATGACCAAGGCTCCCAGCATGGCGCACACGATGTTGGCGGGGATGCTGTTGATGGCCCTGGCGTTCTGGGCCTACACCATCGCCATGGCCCTGATCCGGGTGCGCTGCATCATTCTTGAACGCGAATTGACGAGCGAATGGGTGAAGAAAAATGCAATGGAATAGCTGGAGCGAATTCTGGGCCATGGGAGGCTATGGCCTTTACGTCTGGGGCAGCTTCGGCGCGTGCCTGCTGGGCATGACGCTCGAGCCCTGGCTGCTGCTGCGCCGACGCCGGGCCATCCAGGCCCGCCTGCCGCGCAAGGAGTCCATCCGATGAAACCCCGCCACAAACGCCTGCTGCTCATCCTGGCCGCGCTCGCCGTACTGGGCGTGGCCGCCGCGCTGGTCCTCAACGCGTTTCGCAGCAACCTGGTGTTCTTTTACACGCCGACCCAGATCGCCAACGGCGAGGCCCCCAAAAACCGCGCGTTCCGCATCGGCGGCCTGGTGAAAGCCGGCTCGCTCAAGCGCGACGGCATCACGGCCCATTTCATCGTGACCGACACGGTCAAGGAGTTTCCGGTGCAGTACACCGGCATCCTGCCCGACCTGTTCCGCGAAGGACGCGGCGTGGTGGCCCAGGGCAAGCTGGGAGAGGGCGGGCAGTTCGTGGCCTCGGAAGTGCTGGCCAAGCACGACGAGAACTACATGCCGCCGGAAGCGAAAAGCGCGGTGGAACAGGCCCAGAAAGCGGCCCGAACCCTCAAGCAGTAATTCCCGTCCCGCCGGCCGCACGGCCGGCGGCCCCCTTCAAGGCTGCACCTGGCTGATGGTGACCTGCAGGTCGTGCGCTCCCGGCTTGACCGGTCCGCTGGCGCCCAGAAGATCCCCGCTGGAAGGCATCGCGCTGCCCGATTTCGACACCCGGGCTTCCACGCGCACGAGCTTGGCGGAAGACAGTTTGAATTGCGGGCTCATGGCCATGTCGTCGGTCAGTGCGAAATCGATCGGCAGCTGGCTGACCGTCGTGCGGAGCACGGCGAGCGGCATGCGCGGCCCGTCCACGGCGCGGGCAAAAATGAAGACCGTGTCGCTCGGGGAAACCTTGCCTTTGAGCGCCGGGTCGATGCTGACGCGGCCGGTCACAGTGCCGGAGGCCGCTGCGCCCTGGGTTTCCCCGGGCTCGGCAGGCATCTGGAACTGGCTGGCGGCGAGCGGCGGCAATTTGGCCTTTGCGCGCGCCATGTTGAGGTTCTGCAGGACGAACTGGGCGTCGGGGGAGCCCGGCTCCAGCAGCGGCATCAGCTTCTGCCAGTAGCTGTCGGCCTTGCGATAGTCCCTGTCCGCAAAGGCAATCCCCCCGGCCAGGAAAAGGCCCTTGCCATTGCTCGGTTCCAGCGCCAGCGCGGACTGGACCAGGGCGCGGGCCTTGGCCATGCCCGGATCTTCGCCCGATGCGGTCAGGGCCTCCGCGTAGTCCACCATCAGCTGGGGATCGTCGCGAAGCTGCGCCGCCAGATGGCCATACGCTTCCACGGCTTCCTTGGGCTTGTCGAGGTTCATGTAGGAGCGCGCCAGCATGGCCCAGCCCTGGGGATTGTTCGGCTCCTTGGCCAGTTTTGCCGCCAGCGAATCCACCATGTCGCGAACCTGCTTTTCAGTCACTTCCTGCGGCGCCTGCTGCGGATTGAACGCTTCCGGATGCCCATGCCAGGCATAAATGCCGCCGGCCACGAGGGGAATGGCCACCAGGATGCCGATGGCCACCTTGCGGCCGTGGGAGAAGTCGGTGACTTCGGGAGCCACCGCAGTGTCTTCCAGCAGGCGCCGCTGGATTTCGTCGCGCGCCTGGGCGTAGTCCGCGTCCGCAAGGCTGCCGTCGCGGTGCTCGGATTCCAGTTCAGCCAGCTGGTCGCGGTAAACCGCCGCGTTGAGGGCCTTCCGGTTGTCGCTCACGCTGTCGCGGCGGCGCAGGAGCACAAACAGCAGGATGGCGAGCACGGCCAGCGAAAGCAGGCCTGCCGCGAGGAGGAATGAAGTCATGATTGGTCGCGCAGCAGCGCCTCGGCTTGTTTTTTCTGTTCGGAAGAAAGGGGGCTCTCTGCCGCATCACGGTTGCGGCGACGGAGCACGAAGGCCAGCACGGCGACGCCGATCGCCAGAAAGACGAACGGTCCGAACCAGAGAAACCAGGTCTTCGGCTTCACGGGAGGGCGGTAGCGCACAAAATCCCCGTAGCGGGAAACCATGTAATCGACCACCTGCTGGTCGGTCTTCCCCTGCCGGATCTGCGCACGGATTTCCCGTCTCAGGTCCTCCGCAAGGTCGGCCCTGGACCCGGCCAGGGACTCGTTCTGGCACACCAGGCAGCGCATCTCCTGGGCGATCTTGATGAGGCGCTGTTCCACCACTTCGTCTTCCGCCAGCGGCTTGGCCTCGTTGGCATGGAGCGGCCAGGAAAAGCAGAGCAGGACGAGCCAAAGCCACGGTTTCATTTTTTCAGCTCCGCAATGAGAGGCAGGATGGTCTTCTGCAGCGCTTCGAGCGTGACGGGCCCGATCTGCTTGTAGCGGATGACCCCGTGCCGGTCGATCACGTAGGTTTCCGGAACGCCGTAGACGCCGTAATCGATGCCGACGCGGCCGTCCGCATCCACCGCCGTGAGGGTATAGGGATCGCCGTAATCGGAAAGCCATTTTTGCGCGTCGGCCGCCTGGTCCTTGTAGTCCAGCCCGATCATCGGCACCGCATGGGTGCGGGAAAACTTCAGCAGCAGGGGATGCTCTTCGCGACAGGACACGCACCAGGACGCCCACACGTTCAGAAGCCACACCTGCCCTTTCAGGTCGGCCGGGCTGAAGGTTTTTCCCGGCTCATGGAGTTGGGGCAACAGGAAATTGGGGGCCGGCCTGTCGATGAGCGGCGACGGCACGAGGTGGGGGTCGCGCGTGAGGCCGATGGCCATCAGCGCGACCAGGCCCGCGAACGCAAGCAGCGGAATCAGGAACCACAGGTTGAACTTCTTCTTCATGGCTTCGCCGTCTCCCCGCCCGCGCGCTTGCCACCGACCCGGTAGCGGCGATCGGAAGCCGCCAGGATCCCGCCCAGGGCCATCAGGACGCAGCCGCCCCAAATCCAGTTGACGAAAGGCTTGTAGTACACGCGCACGCCCCAGGCCCCATGGTCGAGGGGCTCCCCGAGGGACACGTAGAGGTCGCGGTCCACCGTGGAATGAATGGCCGCTTCGGTCATGGGCATGGGCGAAGAAAAATACGTGCGCTTTTCAGGCAGCAGCCGGCCCTGGACTTCGCCGTTGCGGGCGTAGGTGACCATGCCCTGCATCGCGGTGTAGTTGGGTCCGGGAACTTCCTGGACGCCCACCAGGCGGAACGTGGTGCCTGCCAGGGTGAGGGTGTCGCCCGGTGCCATGCGCACGTCGCGTTCCAGTTCGTAGCCTTTGATCAGGGTCACGCCGATGACGAACACGGCAAGCCCCAGATGCGCCGTCTGCATGCCCCAGAACCAGAAAGGAATGCGGCTGACCTTGCGCCAGGCCCACACCTGACGCGCCACGGCCAGGATGAGCCAGGTCGCCACCGCGATTCCGAGGGCTGAAAGCGGCGAAAAACTCCCCATCAGGACCGGCACCACCATGCCCACGAGTATGGACAGCACGATCTCGACCCGGACTTTTTTCAGCAGGGTCCGGAGTTCCGCCTTTTTCCAGTTGGCCAGGGTGCCAAGAGGCAGGATCAGGAGCAGGGGGATCATCAGCGGCACGAACACCGTATTGAAATAGGGCGGCCCAACGGACAGCTTGCCGAGATTGAGCGCGTCGATCACCATGGGGTAGATGGTACCCAGCAGCACCGAACCGGCCGCCACCACCAGCAGCACGTTGTTGAGCAGCAGGAACGATTCGCGCGAAACCAGCTTGAAGCGCCCGCCCTCACCTACGGACGGCGCACGCCAGGCAAACAGGGTGAGCGAACCGCCGATCACGAGCGCCAGGAACAGCAGCACGAACACCCCCCGGCGCGGGTCAGACGCGAACGCATGCACCGAAGTGAGCACGCCGGAGCGCACGATGAACGTGCCCACGAGGGAGAGCGAGAAGGCGGCGATGGCGAGCAACACGGTCCAGCGCTTGAAGGCCCCCCGTTTTTCGGTCACCACCAGCGAATGGATCAGGGCCGTGCCCACGAGCCAGGGCATGAACGACGCGTTTTCCACGGGATCCCAGAACCACCAGCCTCCCCAGCCCAGCTCGTAGTAAGCCCAGCGAGAGCCGAAACAGATGCCCAGGGTGAGGAACACCCAGGCAGCCAGGGTCCAGGGCCGGGACCAGCGCGCCCAGGTGGCGTCGAGCTTGCCGGAAATGAGGGCGGACAGGGCAAAGGCAAAGGCCACGGAAAACCCCACATAGCCCATGTACAGCATGGGAGGGTGGTAGACGAGTCCCGGGTCCTGCAGCAGCGGATTGAGGTCGCGCCCGTCCTGCGCCGCAGGAAACAGGCGGTCGAAAGGATTGGAAGTGAGCAGGATGAAAAGCAGGAAGCCCACCATCACCAGTCCCAGCACGCCCAGCACGCGGGCCACCACCGGGTCGGGAAGGCGGCGGGAAAACAGGGCCACGGCCGCAGTCCAGCCTGACAGCATCAGCACCCACAGCAGCAGCGACCCTTCATGCCCGCCCCATACGGCGGAAAACTGGTATTGGACCGGCAGCTTGGAATTGGAATGCTCGCTCACGTAGAGCACGGAAAAGTCGTTGTGCAGGAACGCCCAGGCCAGGCAGGCGAAGGAAACCACCACGCACAGGAACAGGGTCAGCGCCGCGGGGCGGGAAAGTCTGATCCAAGCGGCCACGCCCTTCTGGGCTCCCGCCAGGGAAAAAAAGGCCAGAGCCGCCGACAGCAGCATGGCAAGGATCAGGGCAAAGTGTCCAAGTTCGGGAATCATCCGGCACCCATCGGCTTCAAGAAATTCGGGAAAGTCCGTAAGTGTACATCAGCCGGGACTATAATGAAGATGCCGCGTTGTCGGCTGGCTCATACTGGAGGTCGCCATGTTCAAGCACATCCTCATCGCCACGGACGGATCGGAACTGTCGCGCAAAGCCGTCACCGGAGGGCTGGAAATGGCCAAGGCCCTGGGGGCCCGGGTCACGGCTTACTCCTGCGTGGTGGAATACCTGCCCATGACGGAATTCGCCGTGGAAACCCCCCAAACCGTGATGGAGCAGCTGGAATCCGAGGCGGACCGTCATCTGAAGGAATTCACCGCACAGGCGGCGGCGGCAGGCGTCCCTTTCGGCACCGTGAAAAGCACCGAGTTTTCACCCTATACGGGAATCATCGAGACCGCCCGAAAACAGCATTGCGACCTGATCATGATGGCGTCGCACGGCCGCCGCGGCCTGGCCGGCCTGCTGCTGGGCAGCGAGACCCAGAAAGTGCTGACCCACTCCGAAATTCCGGTGCTGGTCTACCGCTGAGCTACTGCTGGATCGCTCCCGGCGGGGTGGCCGGCACGGCGCGCCAGGGCTCCGGACATTGGGTCACGTAGGGGTAATACCCTCTGGCGGACTGGCAATAAAACCAGTTCTGGGGCCCGGCTTCCTGGGTGGAACCCAGATAGGTGGTGTCTTGCGGAGAAACCGGAGTCTGGTTCACCACCACGGTGGTCGGCTGGGCGCCATAATATCCGTAGCCCGCCCCCCACGGATAGGGATTGTAAACCCAGGGGTCGGCCATGGCCCAGCCAACGCCCAGGCCCAGGCCCCATCCCCAGCCGCCCCAGCCCCAGTCACCCCGGTACCACGGACGGCCGCCCCAGCCTCCGTTCCAGCCGCGCCCGCCCCAGCCTCCGTTCCAGCCGCGTCCGCCCCAGTTGCCGCCCCGGTAGCCGCCGTACCCACCGCCGCCGGCAAAATGGCCGCCGCCCATGTGGCCGCCGCCCATATGGCCGCCGCCACCGCCGTGTTGAGCCCAGGCCGGCAGGGCCGCCGCCAGCGCGAGGGCAGGAAGCAGCTTCAAAGTCAGGGAAGATGGCTTTTTCATGGGGCCTCCTTCACGGTGCTGGGCTCGATGCCGGACGATCAGTAGGCGCCGGCATGGCCACCGTAGGATTCGTGATGATGTCCTGTCATCCCGTGGCCGATCCAGCCTCCCTGGTAGGACTGCTGCCAGTAGAGGTCGAAAATCGTCTTCTGTTTGGGACCCAGGGTCTCGTAAAACGTTTTGGTGTTGTTGAGCGCGGTTTCCAGCAGCGCCACATGGTCTTGCATGCGCTTGATTTCCGCGCGCATGTGTTCCAGGCCATGGGCCATGCGTTCAGGGGTCGTGCGGTGGGTATGCGCCGGGTCTTCCATGGGGCCGAGCTTCATGTGTTCCTCGCGCCACTGGTGGACTTTTTCCGTCTGGGAACGCACGTTGGCCACCACGTCACCAGACCACTGATCCCACGCCGGCTGTTGCTCCGCCGACAGGTCGAGCTTGGTCTTGAGGTCATCGAGCATGCGCTGGGTGTGCGCCACCCAGTCCACTTCGCCATAGCCATCCCACCCATCCGGCGATGCGGCGCCGGGGGGAGGCGGCGTGGTCGGGGAGGGATCGGCAGCCAGGACCGGGGCCGCTTGCAGCGCAAGGGCGCTGGCGGCGATCAGAATCAGTTGCTGGATCGAGGAAATTCGCATTGTAAACTCCTGAGTCTCGAGATGATGATCGGACCGTTTGCTTAAAGACAACAGAAGGTCCGGTTTGGTTTCAAGGAACACGATGTAACAAATTGTGGGTTAGAATGGACCGGGTTTCCACCCGCGTTGCCACCAAACGGAGGACCCCATGAGCATATCACGCCGCATCGCCTTCGCAGCACTCGCCCTGTCCCTGCCGCTGACCTGGGCTCAAGCCGCATCACCGCTCGACGCTGTTCCGGAAACCATGCCCTACGACATCCCGTACGGCCCCCCGGTCTCCCTGGCGGAAGCCCGCCAGGCCATCGACGCAGCCATGGCGGAAGCCGCTTCCCATCACTGGAAGCTCAATGTCGCCGTGGTCGACTCCGGAGGCAACCTGGTCTCGTTCGCGCGCATGGACGGCGCCCAGCTCGCGTCCATCGCCATTGCGGAACATAAGGCAAAGGCCGCCGCAGGCTACCGCCGGGAAACCAAGGTGTTCGAAAACGCCGTCCAGGAAAAAGGCCTGAATTACGTCACCACGCTGGACGGGGTCATCGCCTCCCGCGGCGGCATTCCCCTGGTGGTCTCCGGAAAACTGGTGGGCGCCATCGGATGCTCCGGCGGAACCGGTTCCCAGGACGAGGTGGCCTGCACCGCCGGCGTTGCCGCCCTGCGGCGCTGATCAGCGCGGCTGGTGGCGCCAGCGGATGGAATAGGAGGCCACCAGCACTTCCACCAGCAGCAGCACGAGCGCGACCAGGAACGAGCCGATGCCGCTCACGAACGTGCCGACCACGACGCGGCTGAGCTGCAGCCTCCCCCCGCTCGTTTCCGCGAGAAACAGCTCGAGCACCGTCATTCCGATCGCGACCCCGCACATCACCACGAACACCATGGAGGCATTGATGAGCCAGCCCCGTGCGGCAAGCTGCCCCAATTCGGTTTCGAAACCCGCTTGCTGGGAAATCGTGTGGGGGTCGGGGTTGAGCAGCTTGTCCTGCAGGAACCGGGACCGGTCGACCACGCGCGACAGGCGCTGCGTCAGGGCCGACACCAGGTTGGCGACGGCCGTCAGCAAAAACACCGGGGCGAGCGCCAGCTGGATGCCTTCCGTAAGTGACGCGGTATCGATGCTCATCGGCTCAGACCATCCTCTCAAAAGAGGGGATATAGCCTGCCAGCAGGGGAATGGCCACCGCCCCCAGCACGCCGTGCAGCCCCATGGCCAGGCTCGCGTAGGTGCCCGCCTCCGGATGGACGCTGAACGCGCGGGACGTCCCGATGCCATGGGCCGCCACGCCGATCGCGAACCCGCGCTGCCACCATGCCGTGACGCCCAGGCCGTCCAGCACGAAGCGCGCCAGGACAGCCCCCAGGATCCCGGTGATGACGGCGAACACGGCCGTCAGGGTGGGAGAGTATCCCAACCGTTCGGCCACGCCCATGGCGATGGGCGCCGTCACCGATTTGGACACCATGGCGCCCACGATGGCGTGGTCTGCGCCCAGGCTTCGGGCGATCCCTACCGCGCTCGCGATGGACACCAGCCCTCCCGTGACCAGGGCGAGCAGGAGCGGCACCATGCGTCCGCTCAATTCGCGCAACCCCCGGTATATGGGCACTGCGAGGGACACGGTGGCGGTGCCGAGAAGAAAGTGGACGAACTGGGCGCCTTCGAAATACTTGGCGTAGGGCATGTCCAGAAGTTCCAGGCAAACGGCCACGATCAAGACGGCGATCGCCACGGGGTTGGCCAGGGGATGGCGATTGCTTCGGACGTAGAGGAAAAATCCCACCTGGTAGGCCGTCAGGGTGAGGATCAGGGCGAGCAGCGGGCTGCCCGAAAGATATACCCAGATTTCGTGGATCGGCAGCGGCCTAGTCACGGCTGGCCTTGCGGCTCAATCCCTTGAGCACCAGGCCGGTGGCGCCCACCGTGAGCACGACGCTCGCAAGCAGGGCGGACACCACGGCCCAGGCATGTTCCCGCAGCTGGGGCAGGAACAGGATCACGCCCGTGGCGGCCGGCACGAACAGCAGGCCCAGGTGCTGGCTGAACGCATCGGACACGAAAGCCAGCGTCTCCGGAACGCTCCCGCGCAGGATCAGGAACAGCAGCAGCAGCACAAGTCCCAAAACCGGTCCGGGTATGGCTGGCAGCAGGAAGTGGGAAACCAGTTCACCGGCCCCCTGCCACAACAGGATCTGGACCAGCCCGGGGATCATGTCTCCAGAAGTGCTCGCAGCATCCAGGCGGTCTTTTCGTGGATGTCCATGCGCTGGGTCAGCAGGTCGGCCGTGGGCTGGTCGTCCGCGGCGTCAGCACGCTTGAACACGTCGCGCGCGGTGGCTGCCACGCGTTCGTGTCCGGCCGCCAGCAATTCCACCATGCGCTGGGCCTTGGGCGGCGACTGGGGCACGTCGGGCAGCGCCGACAGCTTGGCGAATGCCGCATAGGAGCCCGGCGCCGGGAAACCCAGGGCCCGGATGCGTTCGGCGATCGGGTCCACGGCATTCCACAGTTCCGTGTACTGGGCCATGAACATGGTGTGCAGCGTGTTGAACTGCGGGCCGGTGACGTTCCAGTGGAAATTGTGGGTGGTCAGATAAAGGGTGTAGGTGTCGGCCAGCAGGCGGCTCAGTCCGGCCGATATGGCTTTGCGGTCCGCCTCGGAAATGCCGATTTCGATGGACGGCGATTTTTTTCGGCTCATGGTTTCCTCCCTTTCAAGTCCAGTCGGAACCCGAATCGCCCCCGCCGGAATCCCAGGATCCCGCATCGGAAACCCCGAAATCCTGCCCGCCCATGTCCCCGTTCAGCATGGGGTCCGCGCCGGGCGCCATGCCGCGCTCGGGCCCGTCCACCAGGCGGTGCGCCAGCGCCTCGCCGGCCACCATGCCGGCCCCCAGGGCCGCGCCGGTCGCCAGCGTGCCCATGATGCCGGAACCGCCACCCCCCATGGGGGCCATGGGCGACCCCATGGGTGCCGAACCGGGCGGATAGTATCCCGGCCCGGGCTGGTTATACAGGGCAGCGGGATTCTGGCGGGCCTGGCGCCGCACCATCCAGAGCACAAACAGCAGCCCGAGGCCGCCGATGGCCAGAATCGTGCCCCAGGACATGCCGGAACCTGTGCCGGCGGGACCGCCCGCCGCTCCGGCATGCGCGCCCAGCTGCGCCCGCAGTTCCTGGACGGCCGTGGGATTGGCAAAGGGAAGTCCCGGCTCAAGCTTTTCGGCGAGGGCCAGTTCGTTGCGCGCCGCGGGAACCTCGCCCGAACGCGCCAGCACTTCGGCGTTCACGTAATGGGCCTTGGCGCTGTTGGGATGCAGGCTCACGACTTCCTGCATCATGCTGCGGGCTTCCGCCATGCGGCCGCTCCGGGCCGCGCTGTAGACCTGGTCGAGCGTGGGTTCCGCCATCGCGAAACCCGCCTGTGCCGCCAGTAATGCCACCATGAACAACCGTATCCAGAACTTCATGTCTTCCTCCGGAATGCTTGAAAAAGAGCCGGCGCGCCGTTCGGCCCGCCTGTTGCACCCATGATGCCACAACCATGTCAGATGGGGGCTCGCGAACGGATTGCAAGAGGGGGCCCCGGACCTGATTTTACGGGGGGCTTGCGGGAATGTTACGCTGACTGGCCATGATGAACCCGTTCCGCCTTCACCGGCGGCCCACGCTGGCCGTCGGCTTCCTTGCCATCCTGGCGATCGTGGTGATTGCGCTGGCCACCCTGTTCCTGCTGTGGGATCTGCGCAAGCGGGCCATCACCCACGACCGCCTGGAAACCGTGAGCATCACGCGCATGTTCATGGAGCAGACCGAACGCAATTTCGAACGGGCCGACCTCATCCTGCGCGGCGTGCAGGAGCGGCTTCAGGACCCTTACGGGGCACGCCTGCCCCTGGGCAGCGTGCCGGTCCACCTGATGCTCGGAACCCACGTGCTGGGCATGCGGCAACTGGACTCCCTGTATCTGGCGGACGCGTCGGGGCGAATCGTCAACACGTCGCAACCCCGGGCCCCGTCCGTGCTTTCCGTGGCGGACCGTCCCTACTACCTGGCCTTCACCGGCGGCAAGGACCCCGGACTGTTCATCGACAAACCCGAACGCAACGCCTTCGGCAGCTGGACGCTCCACCTGGCCAGGAAGGTCACGGGACCTGGCGGGGCGTTCCGGGGCGTCGTGGTGGCCGCCCTCGACATCGCGCGCCTCGAGGAGTTCTACCGGATCCTGCAGCCTGACTACGCCCGCCCGGTTTCCCTGTATCGCATGGACGGCACCCTGTTGGTGAGCCTGCCGCCGCGCGACAACCTGATGGGCTTCCGCCCACCGGAATTGGGCCTCTCCCCGCTTCCGCCCCCGGGGGATGCCGTGCGGTTCATGAGCCACGTCAGGGGGGGGCCGGGCGAACTGGAAGCATTCACCCTGGCGAGCCTGGCCCGTTTTCCCCTGGCCGTGAGCGTAACCACCGACGAAGACGAGGCGCTCGCGGCATGGCGCGAAACGGCCGTTCCCATCGTGCTGGGCGCCGCCATCGTCAGCACCTTCATCGCGGTCGCGGCGTCCCTGCTGAGTTTCGAGCTCACCCGCCAGCAAAAGCTGGAACGCGCCCTGGACGAAGCGCATGACCGCTACCACCGCACCGTGGATTCCGTCATGGATGCCATCCTGGCCGTGGACGAAAACCAGCGCATCACCCTCTTCAATCCGGCCGCCGCCCGCATGTTCGGCTACAGCGCGGACGAAATCCTCGGCAAGCCGCTGTCGCTGCTCATCCCCGCGCGCCACACCCAGGCGCACCACATGCACGTGCAGAAATTCATGCACTCCGGGGCGGACTCGCGAACCATGGGACCCCAGCTCGAAATCAGCGGCCTGCGCGCGGACGGGACCGAATTCCCTCTCGAGTCGACCATTTCCCACACCGTGATCGACGGCCGTCCCCAGCTCACGGCCGTGTTGCGCGACGTCACCGAACGGCGCCGGGCCGAAAACGCCCTGCGCGACATGAACCGGCAGCTGCGCGGCCTGTCCGCTTCCCTTGAAAACGTGCGGGAGCAGGAACGCGCCCGCATCGCCCGGGAATTGCATGACGATCTGGGACAGCAGCTCACGGGCCTCAAGCTCGACCTGTCCTGGCTCAGCGGCCGGCTCAAGGAAGGGCGCCCGGCGGGCACCGAACGGATGGACGAAATGCGCCGGCTGCTCGACGCCGCCATCGGGTCGGTGCGGCGCATTTCCACGGAACTGCGCCCCCTCATCCTGGACGACCTGGGGTTCGGCGAGGCCCTCGGCTGGCTCACCGGCGAATTTGGCAAGCGTTCAGGCCTGAGCGTCTCCCTCGACCTGAAGGACGTCGGCCTGGTGCAGAACAACGAACTCGCCACCGCCCTTTTCCGCATCGTCCAGGAATCGCTCACCAACATCGCCCGGCATGCACGCGCGGAGTCGGTGGCCCTCCGCATTGCCGTCGCCGACGGCGCCCTGGTTCTCACCGTGCGCGACGACGGCGCCGGCTTCGGGGATGAACATCAGTCCGGCGGTTTCGGGCTGGTCAGCATGCGCGAGCGGGCTAACGCGCTCGGCGGGAACTTCAGTATCATCAGCACAGCAGGTGGCGGCACCACGGTTTGCGTGTCCTTTTCCCTGGACCTGCCGATATTCACTGGAGCGCCTCATGAAGCATGAAGTGCTGGTGGCCGACGACCACGCCATCATCCGGGACGGCCTCAAGATGATTCTGGCCGACACGGACGACCTGGTGGTGGCCGGCGAAGCGAGCGACGGCAACACCGTCCTGGACCTCGTGGAATCGCGCCACTGGGACCTAGTGGTGCTCGACCTGTCGATGCCGGGCCGCAACGGGCTGGAGCTCATCAAGCTCCTGAAACAGGCCCGGCCGCGCCTTCCCATCCTCGTATTCAGCATGCACCCCGTGGAACAGTATGCCGTGCGCGCCATCCGCGCCGGCGCTTCAGGCTACCTGTCCAAGGAAGAAGACAGCGAGCTGCTCCTGCCGGCCTTGCGCAAAGTCGTGTCGGGCGGCCTGTTCATCGGACCGAAAGTGGCCGAACTCCTGGCGGCTGACATTTCCAGCGGCGCCGACCTCACCCCCCACACGGCGCTGTCCAACCGGGAATACGAGATATTCACGCGCATCGTGCGCGGCGCAAGCCTCACCGAAATCGCCGAAGCGCTTTCCCTCAGCATCAAGACCGTCAGCACCCACAAAACCCACATCCTCGAGAAAATGGGCATGGCAAGCCAGGTGGACCTGGTGCGCTACGCCATCGAACACCACCTGCTCGATCTGGAACGCGAATAGGAGCATTCCTATTCCCCATAGGAATTTTCCTATGGCGAAATTCAATGTAGTCCTATATTTTTTCGCAACGCAAAAAATCAAAATCCACCTCAGCTGTCGCGTGCCGGCCGGACTCGGTTCCGGTGCGCGACTCAAGCCAAACGGCTTCATCACTGAGGTGAATCATGAAACTCACTGCCTGCACCGCCCGCGCGGCCACCGTCGCCTGTGCCTCCCTCCTCCTGCTGTCCCTGCCGGCCCGCGCCGTTGACGCCGAAGCGGCCAAAAGCCTGGCGCGCCAGAACAACTGCTTCAAGTGCCATGCCGTCGACAAGGACAAGGACGGCCCTTCCTACAAGAAAGTGGCGGAAAAATTCCGCGGAAAGGCCAACGCCGAAGCGCGCCTGATCGAACACATCACGTCCGGCGAGAAGGCCAAGTTTCCCGACGGCCATGAAGAAGAACACAAGATCGTCAAGACCTCGCCGCCCAAGGACATGGACCAGATCCGCAACCTGGTGGACTGGATCCTGGCGCAGTGACGGCCATCTGAAGCCATCCGAACGAACGGGACAGGGGACATCCACATGAACGTCATTCGAAAACTGCTCGCCGCCGGCATCCTGCTGTGCGGCCTGGGCGCCACCTCGGTTCTGCAGGCAGTGGAAAACAGCCTGCCCGAACTGGGCGGCGACGTTGCCAAATCGAAAGCCGAACAGGCCCGGGCGTCCTTGCGAAAGGATGCCCTCTGCACGCGCTGCCACGACGAAAGCGAAACGGTGCCGGTCCTCTCGATCTACCAGACCAAGCACGGCGTGAAAGGCGACGCGCGCACGCCGACCTGCCAGTCCTGTCATGGCGAAAGCGAAAGGCACCTCAGGGGAGACCCCAACGTCAAGGGCCGGCCCGCCCCGGACATCGTGTTCAACAAAAAGACCTATCCGGCCTCGGATGAGAAAACGCGCGCAGGCCAGTGCCTGACCTGCCACGACGGCACGAACCGCAACAACTGGGATGGCGGCACGCACCAGAACAACGGCCTTGCCTGCAACGACTGCCACAAGGTCCACCAGCCCCTGGACAACGTTCTGAGCAAGAAAACCCAGACGGCCGTCTGCTTCACCTGCCACAAGGAACAGCGGGCCGAAAGCCACAAGATGTCCACCCACCCGATCGACGTGGGCAAGGTGGTCTGCTCGGACTGCCACAATCCGCACGGATCCACCGGACCCAAGCTGCTCAAGAAGAACACCGTCACCGAAACCTGCTTCCAGTGTCATGCGGACAAGCGCGGACCATTCCTGTTCGAGCACCAGCCGGTGGTGGAAAGCTGCACCAACTGCCATACCCCGCACGGCTCCAACATCACGCCGCTGCTGAAGTCGCGCCCGCCCTTCATGTGCCAGGAATGCCATGACGGCACCCATGCGAGCGGTTCCCCGGCCGGTCCGGCTGCCGCCGGCAAGCAAGCCGGGCTCACGACGGCACCCAACAAGAACCTCGTGGGTCGCGCCTGCATGAACTGCCACAGCCAGATTCACGGCTCGAACAGCCCGGCGGGCGGCTACTTCCAACGCTAATTTCCGGGAGCGGAGTTTGCCATGAAAACCATGAACAAGAACTTCAAGCTGAGCGTGCTGGCCGTGGCCGTGGCGGGCGCCCTCTCTGCACTGCCTGCCCAAGCCGACGACCAGGAAGCGGCCGCGCTCAAAACGCCGTCGAATTTCCTGGAGCTCGGCCCCATTTACAACTCGGCCGATTCCGCCAAGTACGGGGAATACACGGGCCTGGACCGCTCCGGCTGGTACCTGGGCGGCAACCTGGGCGTCCGCGGCGGCAACGCCTACAGCAACAATGAAGGCGGGGGCACCGAACGCTGGTCCATCTTCGGCGACGACCTGGGCCTGACGTCCCGCAACCTGAGGGCCACTTCCAGCAACCAGGGCAGCTGGAGCGTCGGGGTGGTCTACGACGAGCTGCGCCACTACATCACCGACACCTACACGACCCCTTACATGGGCGCGATGGGCAACAACGTGTTCACCCTGCCCTCGAATTTCGGCACGGCTTCCAACACCACGGCCCTGAACACGACCCAGCTCGGCGCGTTCCATCCGCTGGAAATCAGCTCCACGCGGGCCAACACGACCTTCAACAGCAACCTGATCATCAACTCGCGCTGGAATGTCAGCTTCGACTACAACCACCTGGACCAGAGCGGCGCGAAGCTGATGGGCTTCGGAGCGGCCGCGCTCAACGGAGCCAACGGCGAAGTGGTGTCGATCCTGCCCATGCCCACCAACTGGCAGACCGACACCATCAACCTTGCGCTCAACTGGAAAGGGGACAAGGGCCACATGACCGGGTCCTATTTCGGATCCCTGTTCCGCAACAACTACAACCAGGTCACCTTTGAAACCTTCGGGGGCGCCAACACGCTCCAGAACATGAGCACCGCCCCGAGCAACATGTTCCACCAGCTCAACCTGTCCGGAGGCTACGCGTTTTCGGACCGCACCAAGCTTGCCGGAAACCTGTCCTACGGACGCAATACCCAGGACACCGGATTCGTGGTGGATCCCGGCATGATGGTGAGCCCGGCCCCCCGTTCCTCGCTCGGCGGCCTCGTCAACAACAGCCACGGGGACTTGAAGCTCACGGACCAGACCACACGCAAGCTGAAGCTGACCGCCGGCATCAAATATGACGAGCGCGACAACCAGACTTCGTCAAACATCTACAACTTCAACGCCATCAGCGGCGAGACGGGCAGCATTGCCAACTACCCCAATACGCCCCTGAGCACCCGCAAATACCTGGTCGAACTGGCCGGGGATTACGCCCTGGCCCAGCGCCAGAGCGTGCGGGTGGCCTATGCGTACGAAGACGTGTCGCGCTGGTGCAACCAGTATGCGGTCAATGCGGGATATCCCGCCGGCACCAACTGCGTGGTGGCCACCGCCACCAAGGACAACCGGCTGGACGCCACCTACAAGCTGAAGGCCAACGACAGCCTGGACTTCCGCCTGGGCTACCTGTACAGCGACCGCAACAGCAATTTCGACCCGAACGCCATCGCCGCATTCATCGGCACGAAAGGCAATCCGGTCACGGCCACCACGCTGGTCCCGGGGCTCAATGCCGGGGATTTCCCGGGCTTCTACCCGATGTTCGACGCCTCCCGCACCGAACAGGGCCCGAAAGCCAACGTCAACTGGCAGGTCAGCGACCGCTTGTCCCTGGCCTTGGGCGGCAAGTACCTGGAAGACAATTACTACGACTCCACCTACGGGGTGAAGAACGGCAAGTTCTGGAGCCTCAACCTGGACGCCAACTACCTGTACCGGGAAAACGGCTCGGTATCGGCCTATTTCACGCGGCAATCGCGCGAACGGACCATGACCAACCTGCAAAACGGGCCGACCACCACCACGACGGCGACGGCCACGCGCATCAGCGTGCCGGCCAACGGCAGCTGGAACAACACCCTGACGGACGACGACACCACCTTCGGGCTCGGCGCCAAACAGGGCGGGCTGATGCACGGAAAGCTCGAGCTGACGGGCGACATCACCTATTCGCTCGGCAACACCAATTACGGGACGCAGCTCAACTACGCCACCACGACCACCACGGGCCTCACGTGCAGCGACCCCAGCATCATGTCCTGCGGCTCGCTGCCGGACATCCGCAACGCGATGACGCAACTCAAGCTGGGCGGCGCCTACCAGGTGGACAAGAACTCAAAGGTCGCGCTCAAGTACATTTACCAGCACCTGAACAGCAACGATTACTATTTCAACGGCTACCAGTATGGCTATACGCCCACGACGCTGCTGCCTTCCAACCAGCAGCCCGGCAGCTATAACGTCAATACCGTGGCAGTCACTTACGTCTACAATTTCTGAAGATGGCAGCCAGGAATCCGAAACACCATCCGGGCCGGCGCCAGCACTGCGGGCGCCGGCCCATTCGATCCCAATGACTCGGAGCAAGCATCCGTGAACAACGAAAAACCCGGCGCATTCAGGCGGCTATGGAACGTGCTCAAGCGGCCGAGCGCAAAATACTCTTTCATTGCGATTGCGGGCGTTTCCTTCGTGGCCGGAATCATATTCTGGGGCGGGTTCAACACCGGCATGGAGATGACCAACTCGCTCGAGTTCTGCGTGACCTGCCACGAAATGCGCGACAACGTCTACCAGGAATACAAGGAAACCATCCATTACAGCAACCGCAGCGGCGTTCGGGCCATCTGCTCCGACTGCCATGTGCCGAAAGACTGGCTTCACAAGATCATCCGGAAGTCCAAGGCCTCCTTTGAAATCTGGGGAAAAATCACGGGCAGCATCGACACCCGGGAAAAATTCGAAGCCAGGCGGATGACGCTCGCCACGCACGAGTGGGAACGCATGAAAGCCAGCAATTCGAGGGAATGCAGAAACTGCCACAGTTTCGAAGCCATGAGCCCGGAACTCCAGAAGCAGACGCCCTACCGCAAGCACATGAAGGCCCGCGAAGAAGGGAAAACCTGCATCGATTGCCACAAGGGCATCGCGCACCATTTGCCGAAGGAATACGTCGAACCGGACGAATAGGCTTCAGGAGGCTTCACGATGAAACGGAATTTTTCACGCACCCTCTTCCTTTCCGCCACCCTTGCCCTGCTGCTGCAGGGCGGGACAGCCCTGGGCGGGACCGAACCTGATCCCGCTTCAGCGCCACCGGCTGCCGCGGTGGACTGGGCTGCAAACACGAAGGAACTGCTGGCCGACCTCAAGGGCCGGCTCGCCCTGTCGGACTCCCAGAAGGAGGCCTGGGGCACCTGGTCTGCCGCGACGATCGACGATGCGCGCGCCCAGGGCGAAGGGATGCAGGCGCTGACCCAGGCGCGTGCGGCCCAATGGAACCCGGACCTCACCACGCCGGAACGGATGGCCCGGAAAGCGGACCTCCTGAAGACCCGGCTTGCCCTGATGCAGGCCCATCTGGCACGGGTGGAGGCGGCCCTGCAACGCACCCGGGATTTTTACGACCGGCTGGACGGCAAGCAAAAAACCATTTTCGACCTGTTCTGGGGCCAGGACTATCGCGGCGACCTGTGGCCCGGGCGGGACAGGATGATGTTCGGCCAGGGCTGTTTTCCGCCCCGCTAGCCGCCCCCGAGTAATGGAGGGAACCCCATGATCGCAAAACGCCTTCTGATTGTCGGAGTCTCGCTGCTCATGAGCCTGTCCGCCTTGACGCCGGTTCGGGCAGACCCGGGTCACTGGGATGGCTGGGGGTGGGGGCTTGGACTGGGCTTCGGCCTGGGCCTGCTGTATGCCCGCCCCTACTACAGCCCCTATTATTATCCCTACTATCCGCCCGCCTACTATTATCCGCAGACGGTCATCGTGAACCAGCCCCCGGCCTGGACTCCGGGCACGACGGTGGTGTCCCCCGGAAACGCTGCAGGCTACTGGTACTACTGCGAATCGGCCCGGGGATATTACCCGTACGTGCCCCAGTGCCCTGAACCCTGGCGCCCGGTCCCAGCCGCCCCGCCGGGCCTGCCTCAGTGAACTTCGGGAAAATCGACCCCTTTCGCGGCCAGCAGGCCGAGAAATTCCTGTTCGGGAACCGGCGGTGAACAGAAGTATCCCTGCACATAATCGCAGCCAAAGGACTTGAGCAGCTCGAACTGCGGGGACGTTTCCACGCCTTCGGCGATGGTCTGGATTCCCAGCTTGTGCGCCATGACGATGATGGCTTCCGTGAGCACCTGTCCGCTTCCGCCCGCCTCCAGGGACGCAATGAAGGAGCGGTCGATTTTCAGGTAGTCCACATCGAATTCCTTCAGATAGGACAACGCTGAATACCCCGTCCCGAAATCGTCGATGGAAAGTTGCACGCCCATCAG
This sequence comes from Pseudomonadota bacterium, assembly GCA_021826025.1. GTDB lineage: Bacteria > Pseudomonadota > Gammaproteobacteria > Burkholderiales > Ferrovaceae > JAKBAT01. The sequence continues at coordinate 29,524 of JAKBBG010000003.1, forward strand.
GCTGTACTCGATGAGCCGTTCCCGGACTTTGGGCGAGTCGGACAGCAGCAACCCTTCGGTGATTTCCACGGCCAGGGCATGGCCCGGCAGTTGCAGGCGGCTCATCTCCTCTTTCCAGTGCGACGCCTCCGACCGTGAAAACTGCAGGGGCGACTTGTTCACGCTGACCTGAATCAACCGCCCGTACCGGGACTGCCAGCGTCCGGCCGCCGCGATCGCCTGCAGTAGCACCCATTCGCCGATCTCGTTGATCAGGCCGGCCCCTTCGGCCAGCGGAATGAACACGTTCGGGCTGACCAGCCCCCGTTGCGGATGGCGCCAGCGCAACAGGGCTTCCGCCTTTTCGATGCGACCCGTGCGCAAGTTGAGGATGGGCTGGAAATGGAGCTGCAACTCGTTGCGCGACAGGGCGGCGCGCAAGTCGTGGGTCAAGGCCAGCTTTTCTGCTGCTTCATGCTGCATGGACTCCGTGAAGTAGCTGAGGCAGTTGCGCCCTTCGGCCTTTGCCCGGTACATCGCCTGGTCGGCGTTCTTGAGCAGCGACTCGATGGTGGTGGCATCTTCGGGGTACAGGGTGATGCCGATGCTGGCTGAAATGTAGCCTGCCTGCCCGTCGCCCAGGTCGAAGGGCTCCGACAGGGCACGGATGACGCTGTATGAAACCCGCTCGATGTCGTTGCGAGCGCCATATTGGGGCAGGATGACCGTGAACTCGTCCCCCCCGATGCGGGCCACGGTGTCGGACTCGCGCACGCAGTTCTTGATGCGGCGCGCCGCCTCGTGCAGGAGGATGTCGCCTTTGGCATGCCCCAGGGTGTCGTTGATTTCCTTGAAATGGTCCAGGTCGATGAACAGCAGGGCCAGGGGATGGCCGGTCCGCGCCGCCTTCTTGATTTCCTGTGCCAGGCGGTCCAGCATCAGGTTGCGGTTGGGCAACCCGGTGATCATGTCGAAGTTGGCCTGCTTCCAGATCAGTTCCGCGTTCTCCTTGCTTTCCGTGATGTCGAAAAACTGGGCCACATAGCGGTGGACCTGCCCGTCGGGGTTGCGGATGACGCTGATGTTGGTGAGCTTCACGTGCAGCGACCCGTCCTTGCGGCGGTCCCAAAGCTCACCCTGCCAGTGCCCCTTGTCCAGGAGGGCTTGCCACATGGCCTGGTAGAAGGCCTTGTCGTGGCGACCGGATTGCAGGATTCTGGGGTTCTTTCCCAGCACGTCCGAGAGCAGGTAGCCTGTCTGCTGGGTGAACGCCGGATTTGCGTCCACAATCCGGTTATGCCCGTCCGTGATCAGCATCGCTTCCTTGCTGTTCTTGTAGATCGTCGCGGCAAGCCGCATGGATTCGTCGCTGCGCAGTCGCTCGGTGATGTCGCGCAGCAGGACGATATAGCGGAATTCGTCCTGGAACGAAATGCGCGAAATCGCCGCATCCAGATGGACCACGCTGCCGTCGTGGCGCAGCCCTTCGATTTCAAGCCGGTTGAGCTGCAAGGCGGCCGCCATCCAGTCGTTTTTGAAATGGTCGAGGTATTCCTGGAAGGATCGCCGGCTGGTCATGCTCACGAGCGATATGAATGGCTGGCCGACCACCTGCCGCGAACGGTATTCGAAAATGCGTTCTGCCGCGAGGTTGAAGGACTGCACGATCCCGTCGGCATTGACCGTGATGATGCCGTCCGCCACGTGGTCCAGAATGGCCTGCAGGTGGTCCGCGGCCTCCTGCACGTCCCGTTCCGCCTGCCGCTGCCGGGTGACGTCCAGCACCGTTCCGAGGGAGCGCAGCGGAAGCCCGGCGCCGTCGTATTCGGTCTCGCAACGTTCCTCCACGTACTTGATCCGTCCGTCCGGCATCCTGAGGCGGTGCACGATTTCGTAGGGCTTGCGGCTTTTGAGCGATTCGGCGTAGGTCTGGTGGACGCGGGACCGGTCGTCGGGATGCACCATTTCCAGGAAAGCTTCGTAGGAAGCCCGGAAACGGCCGGGATCGACTTCAAAGATGCGAAAGACTTCTTCGCTCCATTCCAGCCGGTTCGTGCGCATATCCAGCGCCCAGCTTCCCAGGGACGCGAGCCGCTGGGCTTCGGTAAGGCGACGCGTGCTTTCGATCAGCGCGTTTTCCGCTTGCTTGCGCTCGGTGATGTCGCGCGACAGCATCATGAAATGCTGTACGGGGTCGTGGCCCGGCTTCAGGGCCGTGGACAGTTCGAACCAGCGCCGGCCTTGCGGCAGTTCCAGGCAAATGACCTGCCCACGGGTTCTGCCGTCGCGTTCCGCCTGCGCGAGCGCGCCCATCACCACGTCGGCGGCATCCGGAGGCAGCATTTCCTGGACCGTCCGCCCCAGCAGCAGTTCCTGTTGGGCCACGAGCAGCGCCGCGTTCTGGGTCCAGATATTGAGATAACGGCCGTCGCGGTCCAGCTCGAAAAGGAGGTCCGGGATCGCTTGCAGCGTGGCGGACAAATCGTTCAGCGCGGCCCTGTACTGGATTTCCGTTTCTGAACGATCGTCCTCTGTTTTGACAGTCATAGGTTCCGTATCATGAACGAGCGCGGGGAAATGCTCTCCCGATCCGGACCAGCGTATTGCGTTTTGGCCTCTCCTGCAAGCCGCGGCATTGCGCCGCGGGCCTTGCGGCGAATCTAGCTTTGGGCAGGAAATTTCACTTTTTTCATCACGATACCGATGGCGGCGGTACGGGTCTCGACGCCGAGCTTCTCAAAAATGTGTTCCACATGCTTGTCTATGGTACGGTGACTGCTTTCCAGGATCGTGCCGATCTGCCGGTTGGTCTTGCCTTGCACCATCCAATAAACCACTTCCGCTTCCTTGATGGTCAAACTGAACCGCTGCTGCAGCGAGCGGACGATGATCGCCTCGCTTTCCTCCCGCATCAGCACCAGAACTTCATCCGTTTGATCCAGCTCCTGAATCCGCCCGTGCAGCCGGGCCTCCTGTGTTTCCACCAGAATCGGAAATTCACGCCCTTCCCGGGCAGCCTGAAGGGCGCGTTGCAGCCAGCGCATGAATTCCGGAGGCAACGCTGGCTCGTAATGAACCCCGAAATACTTGGTGAACAGTTCCCTCCCGAGCGGAGTCGCCCAGAGGATCTCCCCGCGGGAACGATTCACGGTCAGGCTTGCCTGGTCAAGGCGGTCCAGGGCGCCATGGGCTTGCCTGACTTGGCGCGCCCGCTGCAAATGGGCCGCAATCCGGGCAAGAACCTCCTGCGGCTTGATGGGCTTAATCACGTAATCCGTGACGCCATGTGAAAAGGCGCTCACGACATTTTCCGTATCTGAAAGTCCTGTAAGAAAGATGATCGGGATGTTCTGCGTGGCCACATCCTTCTTCAAGTGTTGCGCCACCTGGAACCCGTCGATGCCCGGCATCAGCGCATCCAGCAAAATGATATCCGGGCGATTGCGCTGAACGGACTGCAACGCGGACTCGCCGCTGGTCGCGACCAAAACCGTGTAGCCAGCCTCGTCCAGGGCGTCGTGCAGCAGCGCGAGGTTTTCAGGCGTGTCATCCACCACCAAAACCACCTCTGATGCCGGATTGAACTTCATAGCGCCACCCGGGTTTGAGGGGCCTGCTTGAGCAGGAACCTCAGTTCTTCGAACTGAAACCTGCCGGTCAGGTTTCTTGCGGTATCGACAAACTCGCGGTAGTCGCTTCCGCACTCATGCAGGCGGTCCAGGGTCTGGACAATCCCCTTGAGATAGCCTGCTTCCGTATGCTGCCGCAGCTCCTCAATCCACTCCCGCGGCGGGTATGTCAGGGGCCCCTGCGCAACGGCGGGGACACTCGTTCGCGCTTCGTGAAAGATCCAGGACAACGCCATGCAGCGCCCGATGCTTTCCAGCAATTCGTTGATGTTCACCGGCTTGGTTATGAACCGGTCCGAAGTGATGTTGGCGTCGTTGTCGGCGCCCTTTTCGAACGCATTGGCTGAAACAACCATCACTGGAATGTCGCGATGCTCCGTACGGCGCATGCGCCTGATCGTTTCCCATCCGTCGATCTCCGGCATGGCCAGATCGATCATCACGAGGTCGGGAGAAACCGCATCGAGAAGATCCAGGCATTCCTGTCCGCTGCAGGCTTCGAACATGTCAAACCCCAGCGGCGTCAGAAAACTGGAAATGACGCTGCGATCCAGGGGCTCGTTGTCGACCACGAGGATCCTGCGCCGGCGGCCCTGGTAGCCCAGATAAACCCTGTCCTCGATCGCCTCGGCCGCCGCATGGCTGATCACGTGCGGCAAAAACAGGCGCAGCTTGAAAACCGTCCCTTTGCCTTCCGCGCTGTGGACCATGATGTCGCCGCCCATGAGGTCGATGAGCATTTTCGAGATGGTGAGCCCGAGCCCCGTCCCGCCGGAAACGTCGGAAGACTGGTTGGAACCCCGGGCGAACGGTTCGAAAATGCGCTCCAGGTCGGATGGCGGAATTCCCGGCCCAGTGTCGCCGACTTCTATCGTCGCGATCTCATTCTGATACTTGATGCCGAGAACGACCTGCCCTTCCCGGGTGAACTTGATGGCGTTGCCCACGATGTTGATTAGAATTTGCCTCAGGCGCCCGCCGTCCCCGCGAACTGTCACGGGCAAATCGGACAAGGCCTGGTATATGAAATCAAGGCCTTTGCTTTGCGCCTGCAATTTGAACATGCCCACAATTTGCTGGACCAGTTCGCGAAACGGCAATGGCTTGATGTTCAGCTTCAGCTTTCCGCTTTCAATCCTGGCGATGTCCAGCGTTCCTTCGATCAGGGTCAGCAAGTGATCGCCGCTGCGTCGTATCACGCTGACCGCCTGCCTGCGATGGTCTGGAATGGCAGGATCCCCGTCCATGATTTGCGCATACCCCAGGATACTGTTCAAAGGGGTGCGCAACTCGTGGCTGATGGACATGATGTACCTGCTTTTCGCCAGGTTTGCCATGTCAGCCGTCACTTTTGCGCTTTGCAGAAGCTGGTCCGTCTTTTTGTGGGAATTGATTTCCTGGATCAGCAGGCCGGTTTGCGATTTGGCTTCCATCAGCGCGACCTGACGGCTCTTGCTCACCAGAACGAGCCACCAGGCGACGATTCCCGCAATCACCAGCAGCCCGGAAAACAGCCGGATGTAAATGCCGCGGATGTAGTGGACCATTTCCCCGCTCCCAAGGTTGTTTGCGTAGACTTCCTGGTAGTAGAGCAATCCGAGCAGGGCGACCAAAATAAGGGAAAAGGACAGCAGCAGGACGATGTAGTGCCCCAGGCCGACGCGGAGATAGTTGATCAGCTTCGGCGGCAGCAGCATGCTGACCCAGTCCATCATCTGGGCTGAAACCCTTGCCGAAGGTTTGCACTGGTCCTGGCACCGCACGTCCAATGTGCAGCACAGGGAGCAGATCTTTCCCTGGTATGCGGGACAAAACGCCACGTCCTCCCGTTCAAAGTCATTCCCGCACACGGTGCAGGTGTGCCCAAGTCCGGGTTCCCCCAGGGAATCCGGCCCGCGCGCGATATAGAACTTGCCCTTGGTCCCGTAGGCAATCAGGGGGGACAGCACGAGCGGCAGCAGCAAGGACACCAGGATCGCAAACGGCTGGATATCTTCGCCCATCACGCCAAGATAAATGAGAATCGCGATGCCGGCCGTGACGGTGACCGTAAAAAAACCCACGGGGTTGATGTCGTACAGATAGGCACGCTTGAATTCCACCGATTTGGGCGACAGGCCCAGCGGCTTGTTGATCACCAGATCGGTGAAAACCGCCATGATCCAGGGAACGGCAATATTTGAAAACAGCTCCAGGACACGGTCCATGACCTGCAGCAGGTCCAATTCCATCAGCATCAATGCGATGACGATGTTGAAAATGACCCAAACGACCCGCCCTGGATGGCTGTGGGTCAGCCTGGAGAAAAAATTGGACCAGGCGAGCGACCCCGCATAGGCATTGGTCACATTGATTTTCAGTTGCGACAGGATGATCAGGAGCGACGCAAAGGCGAGGATGACCCAATAGTTCGAGAACACATACTGATAGGCTATGAAATACAGGGCATTCGGGTTCAGGGTCTCGTTGAGTTCATACCCCATCCGCAGCGCCACATAGGCCAGGAGCATTCCTCCAAGGATTTTCAGTGAACTGAGGATCACCCATCCGGAGCCCCCAACCAGGACGCCGGCATACCAGGCATGGCGGTTTTCGGAAGTCTTTGCAGGCATGAAGCGCAGGTAATCCGCCTGCTCTCCCATCTGCGCGAGCAGAGGCAGCAACACCGTCAAGGCGATGCAAAACGTTTTCACATGGAAGCTGCCGCCGCCTCCGTCGATTCCGGTAAAGCGCCAGATGTCGTGAAACGTGACGTAATTCGACCCCAGCAGATAAATATACGGAAGCACCAGCAGAATGAGCCAAAAGGGCTGGGTGATGCTTTGAAAGCGGCTGATCGCCGTAACCCCTCTTGTGACAACCGGGATGACGACGAGCGCACACAGAACGTATGCCCAGGACATACGGATATTGAAGGCCACATGCAAAGCAAAGGCCATGATGGCGGCTTCAAAAGCGAAAAAAATGAAGGTGAACGCCGCATAAATCAGCGAGGTGATGGTCGAGCCCAGATAGCCGAACCCGGATCCGCGGGTCAACAGATCCATGTCCAGGTTATACCGTGCGGAATAGTAGCTGATGGGAAGGCTGACCAGAAACAGGATGATCCCCGAACAGAGGATGGCGTAAAAGGAATTGATGAAGCCGGAATGGATGAGCAGCGTCGCGCCAAGCGCTTCAAGCACCATGAAGGAAGACGTGCTGAACGCGGTATTGGCAACCTCGGCAATGCTCCATTTCCTGAAGCTTTCCGGGGCATAGCGCAGGGCATAGTCTTCCAGGCTTTCGGTGGCGACCCAGGTGTTGTAGTCCCGCCGGATGTTAAAGACGCCTTGGGCTGAAAATTCGCTCATAACATGCCTGCGCGCTCGATGAACTGAACGATCTCTGCCAATCCGTGGCGGGTTTTCATGTTGCTGAACAAGAACGGCCGATCGCCCCGCATGCGTCTTGCATCCCGGTCCATCACGTCAAGGGAAGCGCCGACATAGGGGGCAAGGTCGATTTTGTTGATGATCAGCAGGTCGGATTTCGTGATTCCCGGCCCCCCCTTTCTGGGGATCTTTTCCCCGGCCGCCACATCGATCACATACAGCGTCAAGTCTGAAAGTTCAGGGCTGAAGGTGGCGGCCAGGTTGTCCCCGCCGCTTTCCACGAAAATCACGTCGAGGTCCGAAAATCGTCGATTCAGCTGCTCGATGGCTTCCAGATTGATGCTGGCATCTTCGCGGATGGCCGTGTGCGGACACCCGCCGGTCTCGACGCCCAATATATGGTCCGGGCTCAAGGCCGCATGCCGCACCAGGAATTGGGCGTCCTCCTCCGTGTAGATGTCGTTGGTGATCGCCGCCACGTGGTACTTATCCCGCAAGGCGATGCACAGTTCGAGGGTCAACGCTGTTTTTCCGGATCCTACCGGGCCGCCAATTCCCACACGAAGCGGCGAACGTTGGGTCATCATGATCGAAATAGCCTCGTGTATTGTGTTTCGTGCAAGCAGGAAGCCAGGGCGTACCCTGGCATTGCATTCACCGCATCTTCAATCGAAGTGCTCAGGATGTCGTCGAGATGCCGGCCAATCTGGCCGGACAATTCGATGAGCAGCCGCTGCCCCTCGCTCTGCCCCAATGGCACGCATTTCACTGCCGCCATGACCTGGTTTTCCAGCCAGGACCAGAGGTATCCCGTCACGGCCTCCTCCTCCGGCAGTTGCCAGTGATGCGCCAGATAGCTCCAGGCGCAAGGAAAGGTGACCTGCGTAGCCTGGTCCAGCGCTTCCGGCAATGGAACACCGATCTGCTTGAGCAGCTGTCTCATGGAAAATCCCATTTGCAAAGTCTCGGCACGCAACTCGACAGTGTCCCGGCTCGCCGCGAACGACTCGTCATGGTGCAGCGCCGATGCGGCATCTCCGGAGCGCCAGGCCCTCAGCATATGCACCAGGTACACTGCTTCGCAGCGCGCCATGCCGTCCCGCAACACATCTCCGATCCATTGACAAACCCCGGACGCGCCAACCACCTGGCCCCGTTCCACAACCCACTCCAACCCTTGCGAATAGCTGTATGCCCCTACAGGCAGGGCCGGGCTTGCCAGTTGCAGAAGCCTCAGCAGAACCCCTGCGCTAGCGGGTTTGCATGTCGTGAATTCGTGCTCCACGACCGACCCCTTCGAAACTATGCCCATGGGAATGTCCCACATGCTTGCCGTAAGCCCCTGATTCGGGTTCAAACGGTGCCATGACCTCCGCCACCTCGAGGCCGAGCCCGCGCACCATGTCGGCCAGCACATGGTCATTGGGAAATCTCAGCCAGTCGGGATTTACTTCAAGGGCCACATGCCGGTTTCCCAAATGGTAGGCGGCCTTGATCAGGCGCAGGGAATCTGTCGAACGGACTTCCATCACCGCTTCCAGAGCGGCCTTCACGGCGATGACGCGGCCATCCTGGGCGACAAGATGGTCGCCCCCCCGAAGCACCGTGCCCCGCTTGAGGAACAATCCGATTTCCTCTCCGGAATCCAGACGTGCCTGCAGCCGGTTTTTGCAGCGAAACTCGAATGCGAGCGTCAGGAATTCGGTTGCTTCACGTTCATGGGATGCCAACTGTTCAACCACGACCATGGGAACCTCAGAACAGGAAATAGCGTTGGGCCATGGGCACAACAGCCAAAGGCTCGCAGGTCAGCAACTCGCCGTCTGCGCGAACCTCATAGGTTTCCGGATCGACCCGGACCTGGGGCAGGGCATCGTTCAATACCATGTCCGATTTCTGCAGATGCCGGGTATTTTTCACCGCGACCAATGGCTTTCCAAGGCCGAGGCCCCGCACCGATGCGTTGTCCAGGGCAGCCTGCGAAACGAATGTCACGGACTTCCCCAATGCAAGGCCGAAGCTGCCGAACATCGGCCGCCCATGGACCGGTTGGGGCGTGGGAATGGAGGCATTGGGGTCCCCCATCAGCGCGTAGGCAATCATGCCCCCCTTGATGATGGTGGAAGGCTTCACCCCGAAAAATGCGGGCCGCCAGAGCACGAGGTCCGCCAACTTTCCCGCCTCGATGGAACCCACTTCATGGCTGATGCCGTGGGTGATGGCCGGGTTGATGGTGTACTTGGCCAGGTACCGCTTGACCCGAAAATTGTCATTGCGCGCCGAATCTTCAGGCAGCCGGCCCCGTTGGCATTTCATCTTGTGGGCTGTCTGCCAGGTGCGAATGATCACTTCCCCAACCCTTCCCATGGCCTGGGAATCCGACGACATCATGGAAATGGCGCCCATGTCCTGCAAAATATCCTCGGCGGCAATGGTCTCGCGCCGGATCCGCGACTCCGCGAAGGCCACATCTTCCGCAATGGCGGAATCCAGGTGGTGACAGACCATCAGCATGTCCAGATGCTCGTCGATCGTGTTGACGGTATAGGGTCTTGTGGGGTTGGTGGACGAGGGCAGCACGTTTTTCAGTCCTACCGCCCGGATGATGTCCGGGGCATGCCCTCCGCCCGCGCCCTCCGTGTGGAACGTGTGGATCGTCCGCCCCTTGAACGCCCCCAGAGTGGCTTCCAGGAAGCCGGACTCATTGAGCGTGTCGGTGTGGATGGCCACCTGGACGTCATACAAATCCGCGACGGACAGGCAATTGTCGATGGCTGCCGGCGTGCTGCCCCAGTCCTCATGCAGCTTTAGCCCGATGGCCCCGGCCTTGATCTGCTCGATGGCAGGTTCTGGCAATGACACGTTCCCCTTCCCCATGAATCCCAGATTCATGGGGAAGGCTTCAGCGGCTTGAAGCATGCTGCCGATATGCCAGGGCCCGGGGGTGCAGGTGGTCGCAAACGTCCCGGTGGCAGGGCCGGTACCCCCGCCCAGCATGGTGGTGATCCCGGAGCTCAAAGCCTCTTCGATCTGCTGGGGGCATATGAAATGGATGTGGCTGTCCACGCCGCCAGCCGTCACCAGCAGCCCTTCTCCGGCGACGATTTCGGTGGCTGCGCCGATCGGGAGCGTGACTCCCGGCTGTATGTCCGGGTTGCCGGCCTTTCCAATGCCCCAGATGCGTCCATCCTTGATGGCCAGATCGGCTTTGATGATCCCGCTCACGGGGTCCAGGATCACGGCATTGGTGATGACGGTATCGGCGACTTCGCCGGCACTTCGCTGCGACTGGCCCATGCCATCGCGAATGACCTTTCCCCCGCCAAACTTGACCTCCTCGCCGTAAACGGTCAGGTCCCTTTCAATCTCGATCCACAGTTCGGTATCAGCCAAACGCAGCCGGTCACCTGCCGTCGGTCCAAACATTTCCGCATAGGTGCGCCGGGCCAGGGAGTTCGCCATGGAGGTCAGCTTCCCAGCGCAACCAATGCGAGGCCCAGTACGCCGGCCCCTGCCCACCGGGTCCTGCCCGTCGAGCGACGGACCCATTGCCCCATCAATGCACCAAGGCACAGCAGCAGACATGTCGCCAGCATGAACCCCGCGACATAGCGCAACGGGGCCGCCGTATCCGGGATTTCAAGGCCGTGGGCGAGGCCGTGCCAGGCGGCAAACCCTGCCGCGGCGAGCATGCGCACCAGAATGGAGCATGGCTTTGCCCACAATAGCAGCGTCCCCGTGGCCAGTACGCTCGCCATCAGGGTGGATTCCACCCAGGCGGGAGCGGCTCCCAGGATGCCAATGACGCCGCCGCCCAGCATCCCGGCCAGGAAGCAGGCCAGCACCGCGGCGCGCTGGCGGAGGGAGGACGCCAATGAGGCCCAGATTCCCATGGAAACCATCCCGACCACGTGGTCGAGGCCGCTGAAAGGATGGGACCACCCTTCCCAAAACCCGCCTCCTGCGTGGCCCGGGTGGGCAAACGCAAATCCGGGCAGCATGCAGGCCACGGCGCAGACCAGGGCATACACGATTTTCCGCTGACGACGCTGTTTCATAAGTCCCCCTGGATTTTTCCCTGAAATCCGAACACCCGCCGGCTTCCCGCAAAGGCCACCAGCTCTACGGTCCGCTCCTGCCCGGGCTCGAAGCGTACGGCCGTTCCAGCGGCAATGTTCAGTCGCATTCCCCTGGCCTGCTCACGCTCGAAAAGAAGCGACTCGTTGGCTTCGTAAAAATGGTAGTGGGATCCCACCTGAATGGGCCGATCACCACGATTGGCCACCCGCAGTGCGATCGTGTCGCGATGCGCGTTCAACGGTATTTCTTCTGCCTCGAGCAACCATTCCCCGGGTATCATCGTGGCACCTATGCAATGGGCTGATGGACAGTCACCAATTTGGTGCCATCCGGGAATGTGGCTTCGACCTGCACGTCCGGTATCATTTCGGGCACCCCTTCCATGACATCATTCCGGCCCAGCAAACCCGCCCCATAGCCCATGAGTTCTGCCACCGTCCTTCCGTCCCGGGCCCCTTCCAGCAAGGCTGCCGTGATGAAAGCGACGGCTTCCGGATAATTCAGTTTCAGGCCACGCGCCTTTCGCCTTTCAGCCAGCAAGGCGGCGGCAAATATCAACAACTTGTCCTTTTCTCGGGGGCTCAAATCCATACCTGTCATGTCCTCCAGATCCGCGGGTTTGCAGCCGCAATGCCCAACAGCCGGGGCCTCAGCACGTGCCAGATCGCGGTAAACCACTGCTTGGCCGTTTCCGACGAGTCCCCCAGAATACGAGCAATAAATATGCCATCCATTAGCGTGATGCCCGTCTGCGCACTGTCACAAACAGGGATCGCGCGGCAGTCTGCCACCGTCGTTTTGTTCAATGCGTCTGCGCAAGCCACCAGGGTTCCCGTGACCGTGTGCCCTGCCAGCCCGTTGAGGCTGCGCATCACGGGGGCCCGGGCGTCATAGCGCGCACGATCCAGAAAGGCCAGACGACCGCCGCGGCGGATGCTCAGGGAGGAACGTGCCTGGCCATGGGAAAAGGATTCTCCCGAATGACGCCGGCCAAAACACTGGATATCCCACCCCACCAGGGTGGCTCCGGGGTCAAGCTCCACTTCCATGACCGTATCCGCCCAGCACTGGTCGAAGAAAATCGTTTCCTGCGGAAGCCATTCGACCGCCGCGTGCGCGCCCACGTGCAGCCGGATCTCCTGACGCGCCCGCCGATGATCGCTGCGGTACCATTTGCTCGCCCCCGGATTGGTGAACAGGACATGGGCCCTTTCTCCCAGCTGCGCGCAGATCCGCAGGTGGTCGCCCCCCACGATTCCTCCGGGAGGGTGCAGCAGCAGCGTATGGCATACGCCGCCTCCTTCGGGATACAAGGCCTTCTGCACCCTGAGCGGACCGCTATGGGATTTGCGACGCAGCACCGTCCCCCGGGCCGTGCGGTCGTAGCCCAGGGATAGGCTGGCATGCCAGCCGCAATCCGCCTCCCCCGGCATTACCCCGTGGCACCGGAATTGGGAATTCCGGGAACCGGACATTCCTCGGTCCCCACCATTGAGCGCGTCAGAGATTCCGCCTGGCGCCGCGCCCCTTCCGGATCGTTGATCCACTGTTTATAAAAGTCGTAGGGACAGGCGGCGATTCCGGATGCCCCTTCACCGGAATTGATGAGACCGGTATAGCCCCGGTGCAGCAGCTTGAACAAATGGTTTTGAGACTGGCCGTGGCGGCGAAAATCCCGAATCAGCTGCTTGGAAAGGGCCGCATACTGGACCCCGTTTTCCTCTTCCCCGCATTCCCCCAAGGTACGGCCATCGAAACCGATGATCGCCGAATGGCCGAAATAGGAATAGACCCCATCAAATCCGGAAGCGTTGGCGACAGCCACATAGGTGTTGTTGGCGAACGCCATGGCTTTGGAAATGAGGATTTGCTGCTCTTTTGCCGGATACATGTACCCCTGGCAGCGCACGATCAGCTCGGCTCCCTTCATGGCGCAGTCGCGCCATATTTCCGGGTAGTTGCCGTCGTCGCAGATGATCAGGCTGATCTTCAGCCCCTTCGGGCCCTCCGAAACGTAGGTCTTCTCGCCGGGATACCATCCTTCAATCGGAGTCCAGGGCATGATTTTCCGGTATTTCTGGACGATCTCGCCCCGGCTGTTCATGAGGATCAGGGTGTTGTAGGGCGCCTTGCGGGGATGCTGTTCATGGCGTTCTCCTGTCAGTGAAAACACGCCCCAGACATTGGCCATGCGGCAGGCTTCCGCAAAGATTTCAGTTTCCTGGCCTGGGATGGATGCCGCCGTGTCGAGCATTTCCTGGGGGTCATACATGATGCCGTGGGTGCTGTATTCCGGAAAGATGACCAGATCCATTCCCGGCAACCCCGCCTTCATTCCCAGTACCATGCGGGCGATGGCACGGGCGTTTTCAATCACCTGCGCCTTGGTGTGTAGGCGGGGCATCTTGTAGTTCACCACTGCCACGCCCACAGTGTCATTACTGCTTGAAATATCTCCATGTATCATGACTCGATCCTTGTCGCGAGTTAATGGCTGATCATCCAGGGGCGCTTGTGGGCAAACCCTTTGGGCGCTTTTCCTGCCGAACTTCCGCCGCCGCAGCAGGAGCATCCCTGCCCGTGCCGTGACACGCGCTTCCGGGCCGGTTCATGCGCCGACCTTTCATTCGCGGCCATGGCCTTTCTGCGCTGGGACGGCATGTCCGCAATCTGCGGGGCAGCCACTGGCATGCGTGGCGACAAGGCACCGCAGGACTTGCAATGCTGCTCTGCATCGCGCTCTCCGATGCGCAACAGCCGGTCAAAAGGACCGCAGTTCGGGCAGACGAAGTCGTAGGTCGGCATGTCACACCTTGTCGTAGGCAATGGGCATGCTGGGACCACCCTGGATGAACTGGGAAGGGCCTGAAGCGTTCGGCCGGATGTCGAACTCGAAAATCCCGGTGGGCAACCACAACGTTGCGCAGGAGTTCGGGATATCCACCACGCCGCTGATGTGCCCCTGCACGGGCGCAGTCCCCAGAATGGAATAGGCCTGGGACTTGGAATAGCCGAACTTGGCCAGATATTCGATGGCATTGAGGCAGGCCTGGCGGTAGGCCACGTTGACGTCCAGGTAATGCTGCTTGCCGGCCTCGTCCACGGAAATCCCTTCAAAGATCAGGTAATCGTCGTAGTGCGGCGTGATCGGACTGGGCCTGAAGATGGGGTTTTTGATCCCGTACTTCGCCATCCCCCCCTTGATGAGTTCGACTTTCATGTGGACCCAGCCCGCCATTTCGATGGCGCCGCAGAACGTGATTTCGCCGTCTCCCTGGCTGAAATGAAGATCGCCGACAGACAGCCCGCCTCCTTTCACATACACCGGGAAATAGATCTTCGAACCGCGCGACAGGTCCTTGATGTCGCAGTTGCCGCCATGCTCCCGCGGAGGAACCGTACGGGCTCCCGTCATGGCGGCGGCCTCCTTTGCCCCTCCCTTGAGCTTACCCATATGGGCAGTGGACGGGTACGGCGGATTGGCAAGCGGAGGAACCCGGCCGGGATTGGTGTCAATCAGGGCCTGCTCGCGGCTGTTCCACTGATCCAGCAATGCATGGCTTGGCAGGCAGCCGATCAGGCCGGGATGGATCAGGCCGGCATACCGGACACCGGGCACATGGCGGCTCTTGGTGAACAGGCCCTGAAAGTCCCAGATCGACTTCTGCGCATGGGGAAAATGGTCAGTCAGGAACCCTCCCCCGTTCTGCTTTGAGAAAAAGCCGTTGAATCCCCAGAGGCTGTCGCTTTTTGCGCCGATATCGAGGAGGTCGACCACCAGGAGGTCACCGGGTTCGGCGCCATTCACGCCGACGGGCCCCGAGAGAAAGTGAACAATGGACAAGTCGATGTCACGCACATCCTCGGCGCTGTCATTGTTCTTGATGAATCCGCCAGTCCAGTCGTATGTTTCCAGGATGAAATCATCGCCCGGCTTGACCCAGCAGGCCATGGGAATGTCCGGATGCCAGCGGTTGTGAATCATTTCGTTGGAATAGGGCGACTCGTCGAGATTCACTTTGATAAGGGTATCGGTCATGATGGACTCCTGAATGGGTTAGACGGACAAATACTTGCTGATGACGCTCTCGTCCACGTTGGACCGGACGTCCTGATAGACGAAGCGCCCTTTTTCGATCACGCAGAACCGGTCTGCAATTTCCATGGTGAAACTCAAGACCTGCTCGGACACGATGATGGTCAACCCCTTCGTATTCCGTATTTCCTTCAGGGTTTTTGCGATGTCCTTGATGATCGACGGCTGGATTCCTTCCGTGGGCTCGTCAAGCAGAAGGACTTTGGGGTTGGTCACCAGCGCGCGCGCGATGGCCAGCTGCTGCTGCTGCCCTCCGGAAAGATTCCCTCCCTTGCGCGAACGCATGTCGTAGAGCACGGGAAACAGGGCATAGATGTCGTCCGGAACCTTGTTGTTCCGAACAGCGGGCGGCAGCCCCGTCTGGATGTTCTCCAGCACGGTCATGTTTGAAAAAATCATCCGCCCCTGCGGGACGTAAGCGATGCCGTTTCTCACCCGGTTGAACGACTCCATGCCATCGAGCGACTGGCCGTCCACCTTCACTACTCCGGACATGGACGGGATGATTCCCATCAGGGTCTTGAAGAAAGTCGTTTTTCCCATGCCGTTGCGCCCCATCACGGCAACGATTTCCTGCTGGCCGACGTCCAGGGATAGGCCATTGATGACCTTGCTTTGCCCATAGCCGGCATCCAGGCCGGCGACTGAAAACATGGCGTGTTCCATGACGTCTCCTTCAATGACCCAAATAAACTTCGACGACCTTGGGGTTGGATTGCACTGACTCCATGCTCCCCTCCGCCAGCAGCTTCCCCTGGTGCAACACAGTGACCTTGTGCGCGATGCGCTTCACGAACTCCATGTCGTGTTCGATGACGATCAGGGACCTCCCCTTGGCGATCTTGTTGAGGAGCTCTGCCGTCTTTTCCCGCTCCACCACGCTCATTCCGGCCACGGGCTCATCGAGCATCAGCAGCGCAGGGTCCTGGATCAGCAGCATGCCGATTTCGAGCCACTGCTTCTGCCCGTGGCTGAGCAATCCGGATTGGGTGTTGAGGTGCTCTTCAAGAAAAATCATCCGTGCCGTGTCGATGATCTTCTGCTCGACCTCCGCCGTGCGCCTGAACATCAGGGACCCAAGCACGCTCCGGCCTTCCGGGTAGGAGATTTCCAGGTTTTCCAGGACGGTCAGGTTTTCGTAGATGGACGGGGTCTGGAATTTCCGGCCGACGCCAAGTTGGACCAGCTTGTATTCCGGCAACCGGGTCAGCTCGATCCCTTTGAATTCGATCGATCCGGACGTGGCCTTTGTCTTGCCGCAGATCAGGTCGAGCACGGTGGTCTTTCCGGCTCCGTTTGGTCCGATGATCACCCGCAATTCGTTCTCTTCAACGTACAGGTTGAGGTCGTCCACGGCCTTGAATCCGTCAAATGACACCGTCAGGCCTTCGATGGAAAGTGCGATCTTGTTTGACATTTCATGCCCCCGCGTTTTCGATGCTTGGCTTGGAAGATGCGGGCTTCCGCCTCGCTTTCGTCAGGAGCTGGCGCAGTTTGGGTTCCAGGTGAACCTTGTAGAGGCCGGACAGCCCTTCCGGAAACACCATCACCACGCCGATGAACAGCAACCCCATGAAGAACAGCCACAGCGTTGGAAACGATTCCGAGAACGCCGTTTTCCCGTAATTCACCAGAAGCGCCCCGTAAATGGCGCCGACAAGGGACATCCGTCCCCCGATGGCTGCAAAAATCACCATTTCTATGGAAGGAACGATGCCGATGATCGAGGGGGACATGAATCCGACCTGCAAGGTGAACATCGCCCCGCCGATGGCGGATATCACGGCGGCCAGGGAGAAGACGAACACCTTGAAGTTGGCCACGTCATACCCGGAAAATCGCACGCGGTCCTCCTTGTCCCGCAGTGCCAGGAGCAGTCGCCCGAGCTTTGTGGAGAGAACCAGCTTGCTCAGCACAATGGACAGCAGCAGCAGCGCGCCGTTGACGAAGTAGAGGACGTACTTTGCGGAGTCCGTGTTGATGTTCCAGCCATGCAGGGTCTTGAGGTCGGTAATGCCGTTGATTCCGCCCGTGAATCCCTGCTGGCCGACCACGAGAATGGTGACGATCGCGGCGATCGCCTGGGTGATGATGGAAAAGTACACTCCGCTGACCCGCCGCTTGAACATCGAGACGCCGATGATGTATGCCACCACGGCCGGGATGACGACAATGGCAAGCAACGTGAAGGCAAAGCTGTGGAACGGCTCCCAAAAGGCCGGGAGATGCGTCACCTGGTTCCAGTCCATGAAGTCCGGAATCCCCGGCGTCGTCTGGTGGGCGGTGCTGACAGGATCAGACGCCTCCAGCTTGAGGAACATGGCCATGCAGTAGCCGCCGATCCCGAAAAAGACCCCTTGCCCGAGACTCAATATCCCTCCATATCCCCATAACATGACCAGGCCTACCGCACAGTAGGCGAACGTCAGGTATTTCCCGACCAGGTTCAGCCTGAAAATGTCCAGACCCAGGGGGAACACCACGAAGATGATTGCCGCAATCACCAGCAGGTCCATCGCCCCTGCCTTGCCACCCAATATTTTTCCAAGCGCTTTCATGACGTTTCTCCCTTCTTTCTATCGACGAACTTTGCTTCTCAACAACCCTTCCGGACGCATCATCAGGATTGCGATGATGGTGAGCAGGGTCACTACCTTCCCCATTGCGTTGGTGAGAAAGAAGGTGAGGATGGACTGCGCCTGCGCAATCGAAAACGCGGATGCGATGGTCCCGAAAAGGCTGGCCGTTCCGCCAAAGACAACGACGAGAAAGGTGTCGACGATATAGAGGGAGCCGCTGGTAGGCCCTGTGGACGCAATGGTCGTGAAGCAGGCTCCGGCCACGCCGGCAATGCCGCAACCGATGGCGAAAGTGACCCGGTCGACCATTTTCGTGTTGATTCCGACAGCGCCCGCCATGACGCGGTTTTGGGTCGTTGCGCGGACCTTGAGCCCCCATTTCGACTTGAACAGGAACAGGCCGACCAGGGCGGTCACAAGAATGGACATGGCCATCACGAACAGCCCATTGAGCGGAATATCGATGCTGGGAGTCGGTTTCCAGGATCCCATCAGCCAGTCAGGCAGGGTTGCGCTGACTTCCCGCGCCCCGAACGACGAACGGAATATCTGCTGCAGGATCAGGCTCAACCCCCAGGTGGCCAGCAGCGTGTCGAGCGGACGCTTGTAGAGGTGGCGTATCAGCAGGTATTCAAGCAGGTACCCCGCACCGAAGGCAATCACGAAGGACGCCAGGATGGCCACGATGAAGTAGTAGGGCATGAAGGAAGGCAGGTAGGTTTCCGTGAATCTCGACGTCAGGTAAATCGTGTAGGCTCCGATGGTCATGAATTCGCCATGGGCCATGTTGATGACTCCCATCTGACCGAATATGATGGCCAGCCCCAAGGCCATGAGCAGCAGCACGCTGAACAGGCTGAGCCCGGAAAAGCCCTGCATGACCACAATCGAGAAAAGGTCTGATAAGGAGTAACCGTCCATGTTTGCTCTCCACAGTAAAAGAAGTGGCTAAACGGGGCCGCTCGCCGACAAGCGGCCCCGGCATTTCCTAGTACCCTTTCGGATAGGGATTTGGCGTGATGTAGTCAGAGGTGTAGACGATCTTGGCCTGTCCGTCGGATTCCCATTCCCCGATGCGCAGCTTGGTTTTCAGGTGATGGTTCGGTTCGAGGTAGATGAGCCCTTCCGGAGCATCGAAAGTGATTTTTCCGCTCTCTTCCGCCTTGACCACCTTGTCGGTATCAAAGCTGCCTGCCATTTCCACGGCTTTCTTCCAAAGCCACGGGCCTTCGTACGCTGCCTGCGTCACGTCGCCGATCGGCGCGTTGGCTCCCCATTTCGCGTGGAACTGCGAGACGAACTTCTTGTTTTCCGGGGTATCGAGGGATTCGAAATATTTCATGGCGGAGTAGAAACCGACCAGGTTTTCGCCGCCGATCCCCTTCGCCTCATCTTCCGTCACCGACAAGGTCAGAAGTGTCTGGTTTCCGCCATTGATGCCGGCGGCCTTGAGCTGCTTGAACCAGGAGACATTGGAACCGCCCACCACGGCCGCGTAGATGACATCGGGCTTTTTCAGGCGGATCTTGTTGATGGTGGAACCGAATTCCGTGCTGCCAAGCGCTGCATATTCCTCGCCGACGACCTTTCCGTGAAGCACGGTTTCAATGTACTTGCGGGCAAGTTTCATGGTGGTTCTGGGCCAGATGTAATCAGACCCGATCAGGTAGAAAGTCTTTGCATTCTTCGTCTTGGCAACCCAGTCGAGCCCTGCGAAAACCTGTTGTGTCGCTTCCTGGCCTGTGTAGACGACGTTCTTGGACTGCTCCAGCCCCTCGTAAAAGGTGGGGTAGTAGAGCAGGCCGTTGTCCCGTTCCAGCACGGGGAGGACGGCCTTGCGGGAAGCGGAAGTCCAGCAGCCGAATATGGCCGCCACATGATCCGACTCCAGAAGCTTCTTTGCCTTTTCCGCGAACGTCGGCCAGTCTGAAGCCCCGTCTTCCTGGATGACGCGAATCTTCCTGCCCAGCACCCCGCCCATGGCGTTGATCTGGCTGATGGCCAGCTGCTCGGCTTCAATGGCGCCCGTTTCCGAAATGGCCATCGTTCCGGTCGAAGAGTGCAGCTGCCCGACCACGACTTCCTTGTCGGTCACTGCGATGTTGGATTCCGCCAGCGAAGGCTGGACTGCGAACAGCCCGTTCGCGACCACCCCCGCCAAAACACTTTTCGCGAGCAACCGCTTGAGTTTGCCGGAGCCAGAACAGCTGGCGTGGCGATGTGAAAGAAATGACATAGGAAACTCCTTGAGTTAAGTGAGCCAAAGATTTTTCGTCCGATGAAACAGACCCCGACCTCGACTTCATCGTATTTCTTTTGACCCACCCGCTGAATACGCTGAATTACTTAGAACGGATGCTCCCGTCACACCGCTTTACGTGGATTTACGTAGATGAAACGCGCCGAAATCCCCATAACTTCGTAAATGTGCGTATTCACGCCACTGCTCCCGAAACATAGGCTGAACCCAAGTTCGTTTAACGTTCACCAAAGGAGAGCAGCATGAAAATCAAACCAACCCGCGGCCTGTCCAAGGCCTGTTTGGCAGCACTGGTCTGTGCCGGCGCACTGAGTGCAAAGGCAGGAGAAACGATCAACTTCGGGAATGACCAGTCGGTCACACTGGGACTGGG
This sequence comes from Pseudomonadota bacterium, assembly GCA_021826025.1. Lineage (GTDB taxonomy): Bacteria > Pseudomonadota > Gammaproteobacteria > Burkholderiales > Ferrovaceae > JAKBAT01. Next base: position 49,894 of record JAKBBG010000003.1, read on the forward strand.
AATCAGAACTTCCTATGACAGCAACAATGCCGGCGGCCAACCCAATGGCCAGGCGTTCAACGTGGACAACCTGCGCCTCTACAGCACCTGGCAGTTCTCCAAAGAATTCAAGGCAACCTTCGATACCGAATACAACAGTTACACGAACGGCGTGAGCCTGCTCGACGCCTTCGTGCAATATGAGCCCATGCAAAGTTTCAACGTCTGGTTTGGCCGCCTGCTGCCAGCGGCCGACCGTGCGGACATGGAAGGACCTTTCTACATCACCAGCTGGAATTACCCCGGTGTCTCCTCCGTCTACAAGGAACAATACCTGGATGGCAGGGATCAGGGGATGACCGTCTGGGGCGTCGTGGCGAACGACCGCCTGACCTATGCGCTGGGCGCGTACCAGGGCATGGGCAAAAATTCCGGGAGCGTCAATCAGTACAACGGCGGCGGCGGAAGCACCGACCTTATGTACACCGCCCGGCTCAATTACAACTTCTGGGACACCAAAGTCGATCCGGCCTATTTTGCCAGTTCCAGCTATTTCGGAACCCACGACGTCCTGGCGCTTGGGCTGGCCGGGATGACCCAGAGGAACGGGACCTTGAATACGGCCGCCGATGCCGGATACTCCGCCTACAACGTCGATTTCCTGATGGAGAAAAAGGTCCTGAACGGCGGCGCGGTGACCCTGTCAGGGGCGGCCTACAAGGTGGACACGCAAAACACCCTGGACAACTATTGCACGACTACCAACAGCGCAATTCCCGGTGGCTGTTGGGGAGGCCCTACCTACCAGGGCCGCTCGTACATCGGGACAGCCGCCTTTCTTTTCCCGGAGAAGGTCGGGTACGGCAAGTTCCAGCCTTATTTCCAGCATCAGGACTTCAAGCCGGACGGCTTTGACACGGGCATCGGCGCTGGGCAGACGTTCCGTACGCAACAGAACGAATACGGCGTGAACTATGTCATCAAAGGGTATGACGCCAAGCTCACGGCCGCATACACGCAAACCCTGGTGGCCGGGTCCACGTCTTCCAGCAGTTTCATTCTTGGAGCCCAGTTTCAGTTCTAGTTTTTGACTGGCGCAGCACTCGGTGGATGACTGTAATCTCCCTTCAGGAGTCCGCCGAGTGTCAGTCAACGTCCCTCCATGGGCAAGGTCCGATGTCCCTTCCCCGCGCCATGGAGACTTTCCGGAAAGAAGGCGAATCCCGGCCGGGTCAGGCCGGGATCTGGGTTTATTGGCGGGCAGGCAGCCTGTCCGGCCCCACGAAACTGGGGGCAGAAACAGGCTGCCGATTTGGGTTGGTGGGTCGTCCTGGACTCGAACCAGGGACCAAAGGATTATGAGTCCTCTGCTCTAACCGACTGAGCTAACGACCCGGAGCCATTCAGTTTTCGTTGTTGTCGATGAAGCTGCGCAGCCGTTCGGAACGGGAGGGATGGCGCAGCTTGCGCAAGGCTTTGGCTTCGATCTGGCGAATGCGCTCGCGGGTCACGTCAAATTGCTTGCCCACTTCTTCCAGGGTGTGGTCGGTGTTCATTTCGATGCCGAAGCGCATGCGAAGCACCTTGGCTTCCCGTTGGGTGAGGGAATCCAGAACATCCTTGGTGGCATCCCGCAGGCTCGCGTACAGGGCAGAATCCGCGGGCGCGACGGTGGCGGTGTCTTCGATGAAATCGCCCAGATGGGAATCGTCGTCGTCACCGATGGGCGTTTCCATGGAAATGGGCTCCTTGGAAATCTTGAGGATCTTGCGGATTTTTTCCTCGGGCATTTCCATGCGCTTGGCCAATTCCGCCGGATCCGGTTCCTGGCCGGTTTCCTGCAGGATCTGGCGGGAGATGCGGTTCATCTTGTTGATGGTTTCAATCATGTGGACCGGAATGCGGATGGTGCGCGCCTGGTCCGCGATGGAACGCGTGATGGCCTGCCGGATCCACCAGGTGGCGTAGGTGGAAAACTTGTAGCCGCGCCGGTATTCGAACTTGTCCACCGCCTTCATCAGGCCGATGTTCCCTTCCTGGATCAGGTCGAGGAACTGCAGCCCGCGGTTGGTGTATTTCTTCGCGATGGAAATCACGAGACGCAGGTTTGCCTCGATCATTTCGCGCTTCGCGCGGCGGGCGCGCGCTTCGCCGGTGGACATCTGCCGGGCGATTTCCTTGAGGTCCTTGATGGGAATCCCCACTTCCTTCTGCAACGCGATCAGGTTTTCCTGCTGTTCGACGATGGCGTGCTTGAAACGGCCCAGCGTGGCACTGTATGCCTTGCGGGAGGCCATTTCCTCGGTCACCCACTTGAGGTTGATCTCGTTTCCGGGGAACGCCTTGATGAAATGGGCACGGGGCATGCCGGCCGAAGTCACGCACAGGTTCATGATGGCCCGTTCGTAGCTGCGAACGCGATCCACCAGCCTGCGCAGGCCGTTGCACAGGATTTCCACCTGCTTGGCCGTGAACCGGATGCTCATGAGTTCGGCCGAAATGCTTTCCTGCAGGTCCTTGTAGGCGCGGCTGCGCGAGCCTTTCTCGGCGAGCGCCTTGCGCATGCGCTTGTTGAGGCGGCGTATGGCGTTGAAGCGCACCATGGCGTCCTGCTTGAGCTGCTCCAGGTTGGCGCTTGCGATGGCGCCGTCCTCGTCCTCTTCGGCCTCCTCTTCGAGCTCGACTTCCTCGTCCTCGGCAGCCATTTCGGCTTCGACCGTTTCTTCCTCGCCTTCCCCGTCGATCAGGCCGTCGATGACTTCGTCGATGCGCAGCTCCTCGCGCTCCACCTTGTCGGCGAGAACCAGGATTTCGTCGATGGTGGTCGGACAGGAGGAAATGGCCTGGATCATGTGCTTCAGGCCGTCTTCGATGCGCTTGGCGATTTCGATTTCGCCTTCGCGGGTGAGCAGTTCCACGGTGCCCATTTCCCGCATGTACATGCGCACGGGGTCCGTGGTCCGACCGAAGTCGGAATCCACGGTGGAAAGGGCCGCTTCAGCCTCCTCCACCACGTCCTCGTCGGCGACCGGAGGCGGCGCTTCGGACATGAGCAGCTGCTCGCTGTCCGGGGCCTCGTCGTAAACCGCGATGCCCATGTCGTTGATCATGCCGATGACCGACTCGATCTGTTCGGCATCGAGCATGTCTTCGGGAATGTGGTCGTTGATTTCGGCGTAGGTCAGGAATCCCCGTTCCTTTCCCAGCACGATCAGGTTCTTGAGGCGTGTGCGTTGCGCTTCGACGTCAGATTGCCGAGCGTCAGATCGGGAGTTTTCCGCAGCCATGGTCAGTCGCACCCCTTAAAGGACAAGGAATTTCGTTGAAAAACTTGCAATTGTACCACAATGAAGCCATTCCTTCGCATTTGATTCACCGGGCGTTACCCAGGGCATCGCTTTTCCCAACCCCTTGAATTTTCTGGAGCGTTTCCTGCAGCAGACGCTTTTCTTCCAGGGTCAGGGCCCGCTCCGCGGCCAGGGCCCGGAGCTTTTCGCTGGTGCGCCGCAGCGCCAGTTCGTTCAGGCGGACCAGCCCTTCGCGGTAAAGCAGGGCCAACTGGTCCGTTGGACTCGATTCGACCGCTGGAAATTCCCGGCGCAGGGCCTCCTGGATGTAAAAGCTTTCCGGCTGCCCCCTGAAATGTTCCACGATGTCCCGCACCAGCACCTGCCCTTCCCGCTCCCCGATGAATTCAGCCACCCGGCGCAAGGCAGCTTCGTCCGGCGGGCCCCCGTCCTGGCCGGGCACCCCTTCTTCCCGCACCAGGTCCGGACGGTGCAGAAGACACGCGAGCAGCCGGGCGGCCAGCGAAATCGGCGCTTCCCGCACCGGAATGCGGGCGCGTTGCGGCGCAGGCTGCGCCGGGGCCCGCCCCATCAGCAGCTCGAGGTCCCGTGCATCGACCTGGGCCAGCGCCGCCACCCGCTTGCGCAACAACAGGGAGAGCGCCGGCGCGGTGATCTGTCCCAGGCGCGCTTTGGCCGCCTGGAGGAACTGGGCACGCCCTTCCGCACGCGCCATGTCCACGCCGCGGGTCAGCGTTTCGAGCAGGAACTCGGATGCGGGCGTGGCAGCGCCCAGCAAGGCTTCAAACGCGGCCGCCCCCTGGCCGCGCACGTAACTGTCGGGATCCTCGCCTTCGGGCAGGAACAGGAAAGACACCTGCTTGCCGTCCGCCAGGTGCGGCAGCGCCACCTCCAGGGCGCGCTGCGCCGCATTGCGGCCGGCCTGGTCTCCGTCGAAGGCAAACACCACGTGATCGGCCATGCGCAGCAGCTTTTGCACATGAACCGCCGAAGTGGCCGTCCCCAGCGTCGCCACGGCATATTCCACCCCGGCCTGGGCCAGGGCCACCACGTCCATGTACCCTTCCACCACGACCACCCGCCCGCCATCGCGAATGGCGCGGCGGGCCTGCGGCAGTCCATAGAGCTCGCGGCCCTTTTCAAACAGGGGGGTTTCGGGCGAATTCAGGTATTTGGGCTCCCCCGGTCCGATCACCCGCCCGCCGAAACCGATCACCGAGCCGCGGCTGTCCTGGATGGGGAACATCACGCGGCCGCGGAAACGGTCGTAGCGCTTGCCGTCGCTCTCGATGACGAGCCCCGATTCCACCAGCGCCGGGGCCTCGTAGTCCGGGAAGGCCCGGGACAGGTTGCGCCAGCCGTCCGGCGCATAGCCCAGGCCGAAGCGGGCGGCGATGGCGCCGGTCAGGCCGCGCTGCTTGAGGTACTGGATGGCGGCAGGCGAGCCTTTGAGCTCGGCCCGGTAATAATCCGAGGCCTGCCGCAGCGTCTCTCCCAGGTCAAGGCGCGCTTCCGTCCGCTGTGTCGCAACGGGCGCCTCGTTCGGCACGTCGAGCCCAACCTGTCCGGCAAGCTCGTGAACCGCGTCCACAAAGCCCGCCCCGGTGTATTCCATGATGAACCCCAGGGCCGTGCCGCTCGCGCCGCAGCCGAAACAGTAATAGAACTGCTTGCTCGGGCTGACTGAAAAGGAAGGGGACTTTTCGGAATGGAAAGGGCAGCGCGCCACGTAGTTGGCGCCGGCCTTCTTGAGGGGTACGTAGCGTTCGATCGTCTCGACGATATCGACACGACCCAGAAGCGTTTGAATGAAATCCCTGGGAATC
>JAKBBG010000046.1 GCA_021826025.1 Pseudomonadota bacterium
TGGCTGACCCGCCAGATCCAGATGAACGAATCGCTCCTGCACATCGCAAGCGACGGCATCCACGTGCTGGACGCCCAGGGGACGCTGGTGGAAATGAGCGACTCCTTCTGCCAGGTCCTGGGGTACCCGCGCGAGGAAATGCTGGGCATGCATGTGTCGGCATGGGACGCCAAATGGACTGCCGACGAACTCCGGGAACGCATCACGTGTCTGATGGAGCGCGGCGAAGAGACCTTCGAAACCCGACACCGGCTTCGGAACGGGTCGCTCATCGACGTCGAAATCCAGGCCAAATCCTTCAACCTGGGCGACGAGAGGCTGCTGTTCTGTTCCTCACGGGACATTTCCGCGCGCAAACAGTCCGAATCCCTGATCCGCCTGCAAGCAGGCGCACTCGACAACAGCATCAACGGCATCGCCATCGCCGATGCCACGTTGCCCGACTATCCGCTGATCTACGTCAACCCGGCCTTCGAAAAAATCACCGGCTACGACTCGGGTGAAGTGATCGGGCAAAACTGCCGCATCCTGCAGGGCGACGACCGCAACCAGCCCGACCTTCAGGCCATACGGCAGGCGCTGCAGCAGCGCAAGGCGGTCAAGGCCACGCTGCGCAACTACCGCAAGGACGGCACCATGTTCTGGAACCGGTTCCAGATCGCCCCGGTGCACGACAAGGAAGGCAGCCCCACCCATTTCGTGGCCATCATCAACGACATCACGGAACGCAAAATTTCGGACGACTACCTCAAGCTCGTGTCCAGGGTGTTCCTGTATGCCGACGAAAGCATTTTCATCACCGACCCTGCCGGCCGGATCATGGAAGTGAATCCCGCCTTCACCAGGACCACGGGCTATGGCCGGGACGAAGTGCTGGGCCTCAATCCGCGCATCCTGCAGTCCGGGCGGCATGACCGCGCATTTTTTGCGTCCCTGTGGGATGCGGTGATGACGAAAGGGCATTGGTCGGGAGAAATCTGGAACCGCCGCAAGAACGGGGAGATCTACCCGGACAAGCTGACCATATCCGTGGTCAAGAACGACGAAGGGGACACGCAGAGCTTCGTGTGCATTTCCTCGGACATCTCCCTGCTCAAGGCCCAGCAGAGCGAGCTGGAACTGATGGCCCTGCACGACACGCTCACGGGACTTCCCAACCGGGCGCTGCTCAACGACCGCCTCTCCATGGCCCTGGCGGAATCCCGCCGCTCCGGTGGCAAGATGGCGGTCTGCTTCATCGACCTGGACGATTTCAAGCCCGTCAACGACACGTACGGACACGAAACCGGCGATGTCCTGCTGGTGGAAGTGGCGCACCGCATGAGCGGCATCCTGAGGGCCACGGACACGGTGGCCCGGCTCGGCGGCGACGAATTCGTTCTCATCCTGTCGGAAATCCAGAGCGAGCAGGAAATCCAGTCGATGCTCGCGCGCATCATGGAAGCGATCGCCAAACCCTACGCCCTGGGCGAAACTTCCGTGACCGTTTCCGCGAGCATCGGGGTCACGATCTATCCGGACGACCATGCGGACGCCGACACCCTCCTGCGCCATGCCGACCAGGCCATGTATCTCGCCAAGGAAAAGGGCCGCAACCGCTTCCATTTTTTCGACGTGGTGGACGACCGCAACGCCCACCTGCGATCGGAAGGGCGCGCCCGCGTCGAGCTGGCCCTGCAGCGACGCGAATTCGAACTCTTCTACCAGCCCAAGGTGGACCTTCGCAGCGGTCAGGTGGTCGGCCTCGAAGCCCTGATCCGCTGGCGCCACCCGGAACAGGGGGTGCTTCTGCCGGGGGATTTCCTGCCCCTGGTGGAAAACAGCGAATTCGAAACCCGTCTGTCGGAATGGGTGATTTCCGAAGCGTTGCGGCAGATGACCCAGTGGCAATGGGAAGGGCTCGATACCGTGGTGAGCGTCAATCTGCCCGCGCGCCATTTGCATTCGGACCGTTTCATTCCGTTCCTGGTCCAGGCCCTGGCGGAAAACAGCGCCATTCCGAGGGACCGGCTTGAACTGGAGGTCCTGGAAACGGTGGCGCTCTGGGACATTCCGCGGGTGACCCAGACCATGGAAGAATGCCGCCGCCACGGCGTGATGTTTTCCATCGACGACTTCGGCACCGGCTACGCATCGCTTGCCTACCTGCGGCGCCTGCCCGTCAACACGATCAAGATCGACCAGAGTTTCATCCGCGACATGCTGAACGACGCGGACGACCTTTCCATCGTGGAAGGGGTGATCAGCCTGGCCGAAGCGTTCCAGAAGCAGGTCATCGCGGAAGGGGTGGAGTCCGTGGAGCACGGGACCATCCTGCTCTACCTCGGCTGTCGCCATGCCCAGGGCTTCGGCATCGCCCGCCCGATGGAAGCATCGAAAGTGCCCGGGTGGATCCGCGAATTCCGGCCAGTGCCCGCCTGGGCCGAATCCCGCGACAAGCGGCTGTCGCGCAAGGACATCATGCTGGCGTTTGCGGAAGTTTCGCACCGGCGCTGGGTGGATGACCTGGTTGCGGGCTTCGGGCAGCCCGGTTCGGGAAACGCCCTGCCGGATTTCCGCGGGTGCGGCTTCGACGACTGGCTGGATGGGCCGGGGAAGACCGCCTACGGACAGCTGCCCCAGTTTTCCGCCGTGCAACGCCTGCACGAGCTGCTCCATCTGCTGGGGCAGGAACTGGTCGCACTGTGCAATTCCGGCCATGCCGATCGGGCGCGTGCCCAATTGCCGGAACTGCTGGTCCTCAAGGACCGCCTGATCCGGGCGCTGCACGAGCTGATCGCAGCCATCTGACCACGGTCGGGGGAAACCGACGCCATGAATGACGATTACCGGGGGCTTGACGCTGCCTCTGTGGCGGAGCGCCAGGCGAAGGAAGGCCCCAACACGCTGGGACGCGAACCGCGGCGTACCGTTCTGGCCATCGCGACGGAGATTCTGCGCGAGCCCATGTTCCTCTTGCTGCTGGGCGCAGGGTCCGTCTACCTGATCCTCGGAAAGCCAGGCGACGCGTTCGTGCTGCTGGGCTTCGTGGCCATCATCATGACGGTGACGGTTTTCCAGGAGCAGCGCACCGAGCGCACGCTCGAAGCCCTGCGCGACCTCTCGAGTCCGCGCGCGCTGGCCATCCGGGACGGCGTTCCCACACGCATTCCCGGGCACGAAGTGGTCCGGGACGACCTCCTTGCCCTGGTGGAAGGCGACCGGGTGCCGGCGGACGGCCTGGTCCTGCAGGCCCATGAACTGGCCCTGGACGAGTCGCTGCTCACGGGCGAATCCCTTCCGGTACCCAAGGAAGCGGCCGGGTCCGGGGCGGTGCCGGCCGAAGAAGGGGCGGTGCGGGTTTACGCCGGCACGCTGGTGGTGCGCGGCCAGGGCCTGGTGCGTGTGACCGCCATCGGGGACCGGACCCGGCTGGGAGCCATCGGCCGCTCCCTGGAAACGGTGCGCCTCGAAATGTCGCCGCTGCAGCGGGAGCTGGGCCGGCTCACGCGCCGCCTGGCCTGGCTTGCGCTCGCCCTCTGCCTTCTGCTCGCAGGGCTTTACTGGGCCTTGCGCGGCGGATTTCTGGAAGGGCTGCTCGGCGGCATTACGCTCGCCATGGCGTTGCTGCCCCAGGAAATTCCGGTGATCCTGATCGTGTTCCTGGCCTTGGGGGCCCGGCGCATTTCGCAGCAGCGCGTGCTCACCAGACGCCTCAACGCCATCGAGACCCTCGGCGAAACCACGGTGCTTTGCGTGGACAAGACCGGCACCCTGACCCAGAACAGGATGGCCTTGAGCAGCCTGTGCGTGGACGGGCAGATGCTGGAGGTGGGCGGCCTGGCAGCCGACGCATTGCCCGAACGCTACCACCTCCTGCTGGAATACGCGGTGCTGGCGAGCGAAATCGAACCGCACGATCCCATGGAACGGGCCTTTCATGCCTTCGCCCGCGATTATCTGGCGCACACCGAACACCTGCACGAGGACTGGGCGCTGGTGAGGGAATACGAGCTCACGCCGGAACTGCCCGCCATGTCCCACTTGTGGCAACCCCAGGACGGCAGCCATACGGTGGTGGCCGCCAAAGGCGCCCCGGAAGCGGTGGCCGATTTGTGCCATCTGTCCGAAGCGGTCCGGCGCGAGGTGGTGCGCCAGGCGGAACAGATGGCCGGCCGCGGGCTGCGCGTGCTGGGCGTGGCACGGGCCCTTCACCGCGGCGGTTCCTGGCCTTCCGGCCAACACGATTTTGATTTCGAATGGGTCGGGCTTGCCGGACTTTCCGACCCGTTGCGGCCCGAAGTGCCCGCGGCCATGCGTCTGTGCCGCAACGCCCACATCCGGGTCGTGATGATCACCGGAGACCACCCCCTGACCGCGCGTGCCATCGCGCAGAGCGCCGGGATCGACTGCCGCGAGGTCGTCACGGGGGCCGAAATGGAATCCTGGCCCCAGGCGCAGCTGGATGCGCGGGTGGGCCAGGCTTGCGTGTTTGCGAGGGTGACACCGGCCCAGAAGCTGCTTCTGGTGGACGCCTTGAAGCGGCGCGGGGGAATCGTCGCCATGACCGGCGACGGGGTCAACGACGCGCCGGCGCTCAAGTCGGCCCACATCGGCATCGCCATGGGCAAGCGGGGCACGGACGTGGCGCGGGAAGCGGCTTCCCTGGTGCTGCTGGAAGACGACTTTTCCGCCATCGTCACGGCCATCGCACTCGGTCGAAGGATCTACGCCAATCTCCGCCAGGCGCTGGTCTACGCCATTGCCGTGCACGTGCCCACCATCGGGCTGAGCCTGCTGCCCGTCCTGATGGGCTGGCCGCCCGTGCTGGCGCCGGTGCATATCGCCTTTCTCGAGCTGGTGATCGATCCCGCCTGCTCGGTGGTTTTCGAGGCCGAGCCAGGGGAAGCCGGACTGATGGAGAGGCCGCCGCGCGCGGCTGCGGAACCCCTGCTGTCGGGCCGTCAGCTCCTCCTGAGCCTGGTCTTCGGGCTTCTCGCCACCGCCGTCGTGTGCGCCTGCTACGTGTGGGCCCTGGAGGGGGGGGCCGGGCCGGAAGCTGCACGGATCTGGACTTTTGTGGCGCTGCTCGGGGCCGACATGGCCCTGATCCTGGCGGCCCGTTCGCCCCGTCCGGGAGTGGGGCGCCTGCTGGGGCGCCTGCCGAAGACCGCCCTGCGGGTGCTGGCGCTCACCCTGGCCGGACTCGTGGCCGTCACCGCAGTGCCGCCCGTGGCGGCCCTCTTTTCCTTCCAGGCGCTCCCCGGGACCGCCTGGATTTCCGCCTTTGCGCTGGGACTGGCCTCGCTGCTGCCGCTTGAGGCCGCCAAGCGGGTCCTTTACCGGGGGGTCACAAAAGCTTAACGCAATCATCACGAATCGGTCATGCCGCGCTGGCTCAATTGGCGAAACTTGAAATGACCGGAGTCCTGTTGCTGTCACCCCAGCCGATCGCGCCTGCCACACCTTCCACCCGGATTGAAGTGCATACCCGGGGAGAAAGCTTCCATTACCGTTCCATCTGGATTTCCGACATCCACCTCGGCACTCCCGGCTGCAAGGCGGAATACCTGCTCGATTTCCTGCGCTGCCACGAGGCGGAAACGTTCTATCTGGTGGGGGACATCCTGGACGGATGGCAGCTGCGCAAAAGCTGGTATTGGCCCCAGACCCACAATGACGTGGTACAGAAGCTGCTGCGCAAGGCGCGCAAGGGGACGCGGGTGGTGTACGTGCCCGGCAACCACGACGAACTTGCGCGCCAGTTCACCGGACTTGCCTTCGGGGACATCGAGGTGGCTGAAGAAGCCGTGCACACCCTTGCGGACGGGCGCCGGCTATGGGTGGTCCACGGCGACCTGTTCGATGGCGTCACCCAGCATGCGCGCTGGCTCGCCCGGCTGGGCGACACGCTCTATACCCTCATTCTCAAGGTCAACCAGTGGTTCAACGCCCTGCGGGCCCGCCTGGGGCTGCCGTACTGGTCGGTGTCCCAGTACCTGAAACAGCAGGTCAAGAATGCCGTGAACTACATTGCCGCCTTCGAACAGGTGATGGCCGACGAGGCGCGCCGCCGCGGCTGTCACGGCGTGGTATGCGGGCACATCCACAAGGCGGAAATCCGCGAAGTGGACGGGCTGCTCTATTGCAATGACGGCGACTGGGTGGAAAGCATGACGGCGCTGGTGGAAACCTTCGACGGCGAACTCAGGATCGTCGAGTGGCGAAACCGCGTGGAAGGGCCGTTGCATCTGGGGCCCGCCGTGCATGAGGACGAAGGACATTCCATGGAGCGCGTGGCATGAAAATCATGATCGTGACGGATGCCTGGGAACCCCAGGTGAACGGGGTGGTTCGGACGCTCAAGAACACCCGCAAGGAACTCGAAGCGCTCGGACACCAGGTCGAGTTTTTGAGTCCGCTGGAATTCAGGACGCTGCCCTGCCCCACCTATCCGGACATCCGGCTGTCGCTGCGGCCGGGCCCCGTCGTGCGCCGGCGCATCGAGGCGTTCGCCCCCGACGCCCTGCACATCGCCACCGAAGGGCCGCTGGGCATGGCGGCCAGGGCCCACGCCCTGCGGTACGGTTTGGCGTTTACCACGGCGTATCACACGCGTTTTCCGGAGTACGTGAAAGCGCGCTTCGCCATCCCGCTGTCCTGGACCTACGCCTTTTTGCGCTGGTTCCACGGCCCGTCGCGGGCTGTCATGGCGCCCACGCCCGTGGTGGTGCGCGACCTGGAATCCTACGGCTTTCGCAATGTCGTCCTCTGGAGCCGGGGCGTGGACCTGGACATTTTCAGGATGCAGGACGCCGACAAACTCCAGACCGAGCCGCCGATTTTTCTCTACGTCGGGCGGGTGGCCGTGGAGAAAAACGTGGATGCCTTCGTGAGCCTGGATTTGCCCGGCTCGAAATGGGTGGCCGGCGACGGGCCTGCGCTGGCGCGGATCAAGCAGTCCCATCCCGAAGTGAACTACCTGGGCGTGCTCGACCAGGCCCAGCTTGCGGAAGTCTATGCTTCGGCCGACGTGTTCGTTTTTCCGAGCAAGACGGACACCTTCGGCCTTGTCCTGCTGGAAGCGATGGCTTGCGGCTGCCCGGTCGCGGCCTATCCCGTCACCGGGCCGCTCGACGTGATCGGCGCCTCGGGGGCCGGCGTGCTGCACGAGGACCTGCGCGAAGCCTGCCTGAAGGCGCTGGACATTCCGCGCGACCGCGCGCGCGCACGGGCCGAAATGTTTTCCTGGCGAGCGGCTTCGCTGCAGTTCCTCAACCAGCTGCAGCCCATGCCGGAACGGGCGGGCGCTGCGGCACTGCAGGGCGAAAACGCGTGAATCCCCCCCACCCCGAAAGCCCATACAAGGGGAAGACCGGCCTGCGCCGCATCTGGAATGCGCTGGGGTACTCCCTGGACGGGTTCGTCGACGCGTACCGGCATGAAAGCGCCTTCCGGCAGGAAGTGGCGCTCGCCGCGTGCCTCATCCCGGTTTCGCTGCTGCTGCCGGCTTCCGGCGCGGGCCATGCCCTGATGGCCGGCAGCATCCTGCTGGTGCTGTTGGTGGAACTGCTCAATTCCGCGGTGGAAGCGGCGGTGGACCGCGTTTCCCTGGAAAACCACCTGCTCGCCAAGCGCGCCAAGGACATCGGCAGTGCCGCGGTTCTCGTCAGCCTGGTCCACGTGGGCGTGGTTTGGGCCCTGGTGCTGTTTTTTTGACCAGGGCGCCCAAGCCGGCCCCTGCCGTCACGAGAAACACGCCTGCGGCCGTCACGGGCGTGACGGGTTCTCCCAGGAGGGGCACGGCAAGCAGCGCCGAAGTGCCCGGAACGATGGCCAGCGTGAGGGAAGCCACGCCCGACCCGAGGGATCGCGTGGCGTAGGCATAGCTGAAGGCGGCCACCAGGGCGGCAACGATGCCCTGGTAGAAGGTTTGCAGCAGGATGTCGTGCCAGGAGGCGACGGCAAGGCCTTTGGGCAGGAACAGCGCATAGACCGGCAGGTACGCCGCAGCGGACGTCACGGCGATCCCGCTCACGGCATCGATCGGACGGATGTGCCAGATCCGGACCAGCAGTCCGTAGCAGGCCCAGAGCAGCGCAGCGGCCACGAAAAACAGGTCCCCCACCCATTCCAGGCTGTTTTCCGCATGGCCGCCTCCCAGGCTGTTGAATCCCAGGACCAGCACGCCCGTCGCAGCCAGCCCGAGCGCCCAGAAGGTACGGGGCGAAGGGCGGTCCTTGAGCAGGGCCCAGGCGAGCAGGGCCGATCCGAGCGGAACGCCGCCGTTGACGATGATGCCGGCATGGGCGGCCGGTGCGAACACGAACCCGGAATAGGCACACAGGGCGTACAGGAACCCGCCGGCAGCCGCCATGGCGAGCAGCCGCAGCGGGGGCAGGGTGTTCTTGACCGCGAAGTAGACGGGCAGCATGAGGGCGCCGGAAAGCGCGAAACGCAACGCCACCATGTCGAACGGGGTAAGCGCGCTTTTCCCGCCCAGGCGGGAGACGATGTTGAAACCGGTCCAGCAGGCAATGACGGTGGCGGCGGCCAGGAATCCTTTCCAGCGCGGATGTTCCAAGTGAGGCGAAGACATGCGTTCAGAAAACGGGAAATGAAGCGAAAGTCTATCACCGATTTCTCACCGGCCTGTGCTCATGATAGATTTGTCCCATGATGAGACTGCTGCTTTGGGGCCTGGTGATCTGGCTCGCCATGAAATACCTGTTGCCGGCCTTGGGACGCCTGGGCGCGTCTGCGTCCGCGACGCCCCCTCCACCTCCCCCCGCTGCCGACCCGGGCGCGCAGGAAACGGTGCGTTGCGCCCACTGTGGCCTCTTTGTTCCCAAGACGGAAGCCCTGTCGGGGGGCGGTGCTTTCTTCTGCAGCGACTCCCACCGCCGCGCGGGACCCCGCTAGGTGCGAAGCCTGCGGTTTCCGGTCGATGCGGCCGGCATCGTGCGCCGGGCCCGCCAGATTCCCTCCCCCAACTGCGACGCGAGACCGCCGCGCACGCCCGTCTCCCTTCTGGTGGTCCACAACATCAGCCTGCCGCCGGGCCATTTCGGCGGGGAGGATATCGTCCGGCTGTTCACCAACACGCTCGATCCGCAGGCCCATCCTTCCTATGGGGACTTGCACGACCTCAGGGTATCCGCGCATTTCCTGATACGCCGCGACGGGGAACTGATCCAGTTCGTCTCCTGCCTGCGGCGCGCGTGGCACGCGGGCGTGTCGCACTGGCGCGGGCGCGACAACTGCAATGCCTTTTCCCTGGGCATCGAACTGGAAGGCAGCGACACGCAGCCTTTCGAGGTTGCGCAGTACGACGTGCTGGCGGCGCTGGCCGACAGCCTGTGCGGGGCCTATCCCATCCGCGCCATCGTGGGGCATTCCGACATTGCACCGGGCCGAAAAACCGACCCAGGCCCCTGTTTTGACTGGGAATTGTTGCGGGAAAAAGCGCCCGGCTGTCCAAACGGGTCAGGCTCGGGATAGAATGCCGGGTTACCGGGGCAGCAAGACCCCACAGAACGATCCATAGGGAGTTTTAAATGGCAATGATAATCGGGATTCCCCGCGAAGTGCATTCCGGGGAGCGGCGGGTTGCGGCCACACCGGATACGGCAACGCAGCTCATGAAGCTGGGCTACAAAGTGATCCTGGAATCCGGCGCAGGGGCCGGCGCCCAGTTTGCCGATGCCCTCTATGCCGCAGCCGGCGTGGAAATCGTGCCGGACGCCCGCTCGGTGTGGGAGCAGGCCGACATCGTGATGAAAGTGCGCCCGCCGGAACAGCATCCGGGGCTGGGCGTGCACGAGGCGGACCTGATGCGTTCCGGTACCACGCTTGTGAGCTTCATCTGGCCGGCCCAGAACAGCGCCCTGATGGAGCGCCTGATCGCCCGCGGCGGCAACGTGCTCGCCATGGATGCGGTGCCCCGCATTTCCCGTGCCCAGAAAATGGATGCCCTGAGCTCGATGGCCAACATTGCCGGCTATCGCGCCATCGTGGAAGCGTCCCAGCATTTCGGCCGCTTCTTCACCGGCCAGATCACCGCGGCGGGCAAGGTACCGCCCGCGAAAGTGATGGTGATCGGAGCCGGCGTGGCCGGCTTGGCCGCCATCGGCACTGCGCGCGGGCTGGGCGCCATCGTGCGCGCCTTCGACACGCGTCCCGAAGTGAAGCAGCAGATCGAAAGCATGGGCGCCGAGTTCCTGGAACTCGACTTCCAGGAAGAGGGCTCCGGGACGGGCGGCTATGCCAAGCAGATGAGCCCGGAGTTCATCAAGGCGGAAATGGCGCTTTTTGCCGCCCAGGCCAAGGATGTGGACATCATCGTGACCACCGCGCTGATTCCCGGAAAACCCGCCCCGAAGCTGATCACGGCCGAGATGGTGGCTTCCATGAAGCCCGGCAGCGTGATCGTGGACCTGGCGGCCGAGCAGGGCGGCAACTGCGAATGCACGGTCCCGGGCGAAGTGGCCGTGGTGCACGGGGTTTCGGTGATCGGGTACACCGATTTGCCGAGCCGCCTGGCGGCCCAGTCGAGCCAGCTCTATGGCACCAACCTGCGCCACCTGCTGACGGACATGACGCCCGGCAAGGACGGCCAGCTCGCCATCAACATGGAAGACGACGTCATTCGCGGCGCCACCGTGATCCACAACGGGGCGCTCAGCTGGCCCGCGCCGCCTCCCAAGGTTCCGGCCATCGCGCCCGCCGCCAAAACGGCGGCCCCGCCGGTGGCGGCCCCGAAGCATGGCGAGCCGTCCCCGCCCACCCGCACGTCCACCCTGATGCTGATCATGGGGCTGGGCGCGCTCGTGTTCGCCGGCATCGGCGCCTACGCGCCGCCCGCGTTCCTGCCGCATTTCACGGTGTTCGTGCTGGCCTGTTTCGTGGGCTACCAGGTGGTCTGGAACGTGACCCCGGCCCTGCACACGCCGCTCATGAGCGTGACCAACGCCATCAGCGGCATCATCGTGATCGGCGCGCTGCTGCAGGTTTCCAGCAGCGATTCGCTCGTCATGACGCTCGCGGTATTTTCCGTACTCATTGCAACCATCAATATTGCCGGCGGCTTCCGTGTGACCCAGCGCATGTTGAACATGTTCCGTAAGGATTGAGGGCCGACACCATGGCAAACGGACTGATGACAGTTTCTTATGTCGCTGCGGCGATCTTGTTCATTCTGAGCCTCGGAGGGCTGTCGCGCCAGGATACGGCGCGTCGCGGCAACTTCTACGGCGCGCTGGGCATGGCGATTGCCATCCTGGCCACCGTCATCGGGGCGCACGTCACGGGGTATGCCCTGCTGGTGCCTGCCATCGCGATCGGAGCAGTCGCTGGATGGACCCTCGCCGTCCGGGTCGAAATGACCCAGATGCCGGAGCTCGTGGCGGTCCTGCACAGCTTTGTGGGGCTCGCGGCAACCCTGGTGGGCTATGCGAGCTATCTCGACCCCTCCTCGCATTTCACCGGGGCCGAGAAAACCATCCACGAAGTGGAGATTTTCCTCGGCGTGTTCATCGGGGCCATCACATTCACGGGTTCCATCATCGCCTTCGGCAAGCTGCGCGGCTCCATTTCCGGCAAGCCCCTGATGCTGCCGGCGCGCCACTGGCTCAACCTGGCAGGCATCCTGGTTTCGGTTTACCTGGGCGGGGTTTTCCTCGGCACGGAAGGCAGCGCGGGGCTGCCTGCGCTCTTCGCGATGACCGTGATCGCCCTGCTGCTGGGCGTGCATCTGGTGATGGCCATCGGGGGGGCGGACATGCCCGTGGTGGTGTCCATGCTCAACAGTTATTCCGGCTGGGCGGCGGCGGCGACCGGCTTCATGCTTTCCAATGACCTGCTGATCGTCACCGGCGCGCTGGTGGGCAGCAGCGGGGCCATCCTGTCCTACATCATGTGCCGTGCCATGAACCGCAGCTTCGTGAGCGTGATCCTGGGCGGATTCGGCACAGGCGGCAGCACTTCGAGCGCGGCGGCGCCGGCCGGCGAAGTGGTGGCCATTACGGCGGATGAAACGGCCCAGCTCCTCACCGACGCCAAGGAAGTGATCATCGTTCCGGGCTACGGCATGGCCGTGGCGCAGGCCCAGGGCGTGGTCAGCGAAATCACCAAGCGGCTGCGTGCCAAGGGGGTCAAGGTGCGTTTTGCCATTCACCCCGTGGCCGGCCGACTGCCCGGTCACATGAACGTGCTGCTGGCCGAAGCCAAGGTGCCCTATGATATCGTGATGGAAATGGACGAAATCAACGCGGATTTTCCGGAAACGGACGCGGTGCTGGTGGTGGGTGCGAACGACATCGTCAACCCGAGCGCGCAGGAAGACCCGGGCAGCCCGATTGCCGGCATGCCGGTGCTCGAAGTGTGGAAAGCCAAGACCGTGGTGGTGTTCAAGCGCAGCATGGCCACCGGCTATGCCGGGGTGGAAAATCCGCTGTTCTACAAGGAAAATACCCGCATGCTCTTTGGCGATGCGAAAAAAAGCGTGGACGGCATCCTGGCCCACATTCCGTCCTGACCGGATACGGCCGGAAAATCCCGGCGCCGCACACATCCCCAGACTCAGGCATGAGCTGGGGATTTTTTAATCTGTCTGCGACAGCAATTCCGACAAAGCCTATGGAAACGCCATTTTTCAGGAAACGAGACTGTCACAGGCGCGTCACGGGAAGCGTGCATCCTGCCTGCAGAACCGGCTTGGCGTTCGCCGTGCTGCTCGCCGGCCTGCTCCCGGCAGTCCCGGCCCGGGCCGTCCTTCAGGACGAGATCCAGGTCTATGACGACAGCATCAACAAGCCCGGGCAGTGGGGCCTGGAACTGCATTTCAATTTCACGCCCTCGGGCGTTTCCACGCCCGAGTACCCGGGTGAAATCCTGAACGTGCACGGTTACCGCGGGACGCCGGAGATCAGCTACGGGCTGACCGACACCCTGGAGGCCGGGATGTATCTGCCGGTGGTGCACGATGCGACCGGGGCGACCGAATTTGCCGGACCCCGTTTTCGCCTGAAATGGATTCCCCAGCAGGCGCCCGAGACGGGAGGGCTGTTCTACGGGGTCAACGTGGAGGTGTCGGCCGTGAAGCCGCAATACGAGCAGTACCAGAATTCCATGGAATTGCGCCCCATCATCGGGTACCGCAATTCGGACTGGCTGCTGGCGGCCAACCCGACGCTCGATTATCCGTTGCGGGCCGGCTACCGCCAGGGCGGGCCGGAATTTGATCCGGGCGTCAAAATCGCCCGCACGGTCGCCGAAGGGTATGCCGCCGGCTTTGAATATTACGGCGACATCGGGAGCATCAATGGGCCGCTGCCCTTTGCCCAGCAGAACCATGTCCTGTTCCTGGCCCTGGACGTGGACCGCAAGCCCTGGGTTTTCAACCTGGGCATCGGCCGCGGACTGACCTCTGCTTCGGACGGATGGACCGTCAAAACCATTTTTGAAATTCCTTTCCATTGACGATGCGGGTTTTCTGGATGTTCCTGTTGGGGCTGCCCCTGGTCTCGGCAGCGGCGGATCCGGCGGGGGATTGGTCGTGGAACGCGGACGAGACGCTGATCGGGCAGGAGCACGGGGGGTTTTATTCGGCGCAGCCGGACGGGCCGAACAGTTTCGTGTCCCGTGCGGAGCGGTCCTATTCCAGCGT
>JAKBBG010000047.1 GCA_021826025.1 Pseudomonadota bacterium
GGTCTTCCGGTTCCGCGTCCAGTGGGTCCATCCGCGTTTCAGCGGATGGCGGGCTGTGGTGATTCCTTGCCGAAAATCCGCTGACTACACGACGAAATAACGAGGGCAAACGTCCACAGAAAACTCCGTAGAGACAGATCTTTTCATCGTGGACCCCTCGGGCTCCCAAGTCAATATTTTGGCGTTGCCTGAGACCGGGAAGAGGGGTTCACCTGGTGGGGCTGACATTGCGTAACATAGGAGATAAGGGCCTCCTGGTTCTTGCTTTCACAAATGAGCCCGCACTGCACGCCGTACTGTCTGAAGGTACGAATATAGCCCCATGCTGCGCCACACGAACCTGGCCCGAATGACGACCCTTTGGGGAGGGCTGCTCCTGTTGATGGGAGTCGCGGTCCTCTCGGGATGGACTTTCGATTCTCCGCTTCTGGTCCGATTCAACCCTAACTGGAGCCCGATGGTTCCAGCCACGGCACTGTGCTTTCTTCTTGGCGGGCTCGTCCTTCTGGTGCAAGAGAAAGCTCCTGTGCGTTCTGCGCTTCTCTGGGCCATTGCACTGCCGCCCGCCGTCAGGATCCTCGGGCAGGCACTGGGCCTGGATTATTCGAGCAGCGAGTTTTTGATATGGCCGTTCCTGTCTCATTTCAGCCCAGCCGGCCATATGTCGTCGCTCACAGCCCTGGGTTTCATCGCTTTCGGGGCCGGCCTGTGGGCAGTGCCGCACGCTTCGGGCCGGGCGGCCCGCTTCATGGTCCAGGCTGCGGTGGCGTTTCTACTGGCTTTGGGTTTTTCCGTTGCAACCGGCTACTTCCTCCAGTTGAATTATATTTTCGAAGGGCTTTACCTGGCGGCCGGCCTGGTCTGGATATCCCCACCCACAGCGGCAGGCATGATCTTCCTGGGGCTTGGACTGCTCACCCTTCTGCCGGGTTCCACAAAACAGCGCACCGGCGCCAAGGGAGAGGGCAGGGCATCGCAGATCTATCAGGCAACCCTGTTTGCGGTGCTGATCGTTTCACTGGCCAACAGCCTGATGGGAACGCGATTTCTCGAAAACGTCATGCTCAAGCAACTGATTTCCGACATGACGCAAACCTTGCTTTCGCGGAAGTTGCTGATTGCCACGGTTATCGACTCCGGAAGCCGGCAGGTTCTCACTGCGGGCAGCGATGCGCAGCTTCTGTCCGCCGCGCGCCATTGGTCGGAATCCGGGGAGTTGGCGAAGGAAGAGTCCCTGTCCCGGAAACTTCTTTCGAGAGGGTTTTCGGGAGTTTCCTTTGAGCGGGAAGGCAAAAGAATCATCCTTGCCGGGGCTATGAAAATCGGTACGACGCCGGCCATGCGTCTGAACGGACAATATGAAACGGCGCTCTTCTGGAATGGCGGCTATTTCCTGCATATGCGCGTACCCACCGGCATTGTCGGGACATCCGTCAGCTTCGAAATGCGGCTCACGCGCTTGGACAGCCTGTTCGATGAGGCGAACCACTGGGGGGATACCGGCACGATGCCCATGTGCGGTCGGCTTGAAGCTTCACGTCTGCTTTGTTTCCCGCAACGGGAACAGGCCGGCATGTACGTCGTACCTGACACTTTTGGCGGCAAGCCGGTCCCCATGAACTATGCGCTTTCCGGAAAATCTGGCGTTTCCGTCGTCAGTGACTATCGAGGGCGCCTGGTGCTTGCCGCATACGGTCCTATCGAGCGAACCGGCCTTGGGCTGGTTCTGAGAATGGACATGAATGAGTTTTATTCCCCGATCAAGCGGGAGTTCCTGTTTGCGCTTCCCGCCGTCACGATCCTGGTCGTACTGGGGCTCTGGCTGGTCCGGCTGCGCATCAAACCGCTCATAGACGAGCTTGCCAGTGTCCATGCCGCCGAGCAGGAAGCCAGGACGCGCTTCGAGGCGGCCAGAAAGGGAAGCCCGGACGCATTTTCGATCTACGAATGCGAAAAAAACGAAAGGAATCTCATCACAGATTTTCGTTGCGTTTATGCCGATGCGCAAACTGCCGAAATGGCGGGATGGGAGCCCACCGGAATGGCCGGGTACTCGTTGTTTGAGTTTTTTCCGGAACAGAGGCAGGATGCCGAAGCCTACAGGCGGGTGGCCACAGGTGGCGAGGCGTTGGTCACAGAATTTTTTTCCGGGGCGCAATGGTTTCAGCGCCAGCTGGTGGCGATGCCCAACGGGGTGGCGGTGACCTTCAGGAACATCACGCGTGAGAAAAGCCTGCTCCAGGCTCTCGAATCCGCAAATAGGCTCCGTAACGCGATCGTGGAGGGGGCAGCCTATTCGATCATTTCAACGGACCAGGAGGGAATCATCCTGAGCTTCAACAAGGCTGCCGAGCGCATGCTCTGGTATAGCGCGGAGGAGATGGTGGGAAAAGCCACGCCGCTCGTTTTCCATGATGCCCAGGAAATCAAAGAACGTGCGGCGGACTTGAGCGCCGAGCTCGGATACGAAGTGGTGCCTGGTTTTGAAGTCTTCGTGGCTAAGGCGAAAATCCGTTTTCAGGAGGAGCGTGAATGGACTTTCGTGCGCAAAGACGGCTCGCGATTTCCTGTCAGGCTCTCTATGACCGTGCTGCGAGACGAACGCAACGTCATTCACGGCTACCTCGGCATCGCCCATGACATTTCCGAGGAGAGGCGAAACCAGGAATACATCCGCCACATTGCCCTGCATGACGTGCTGACAGGGCTTCCAAACAGGGCCCTGCTTGAAGACCGGGTTCACATGGCGATCGAGTTGGAGAACAGGAACGGGGTGCCATTCGCCCTGGGCATGATCGACATCGACCGGTTCAAGCACGTCAACGACTCCATGGGTCATCACATGGGCGACAAGCTGCTCAAGGACTTCGTGGCGCGTGTCCAGTCCTGCCTTAGGCCAACCGACACCCTGGCGAGGATGGGTGGAGACGAGTTTGTTTTACTGCTTTCCCAAACTGATGAGCCAGGCGCGGTCAATGTTGCTGAACGCATCCTGGAAGCCTTGGCAAGCCCAATTTTCGTTGGCGACCAGGAGCTTCACATTACCTCCAGCATCGGATTCAGCATTTGCCCCAGAGATGGCAAGAACATGAACGAGTTGCTGCGTTGCGCTGACGTTTCTATGTATTGGGTCAAATCGCATGGGCGAAACGGATACAAGATGTATGCGCGTGAGATGGACCGGGGCATGGTCGAACGCCTCGATCTCGAACGGCAGCTGCACGTGGCCCTTGAAAATGACAGGTACGCCCTTTGTTACCAGCCCAAGGTGGACCTGAAGTCCGGAGCAATTGTGGGAATCGAAGCCTTGCTGCGCATGATCGCTCCGGACGGCAGGCATATTTTCCCCGGCGACTTTATCCCGCTTGCGGAAGATACGGGGCTCATCGTCCCCATCGGCCAATGGGTTCTGGAGACGGCTTGTCGGGACGCGAAGCGGCTGGAATCGATGTTGCAGCTTAGCCTCGATGTGGCAGTCAACGTGTCTCCACGGCAGTTCCTGACTGATGAGCTGGTCGGTAAGGTCCGGCAGGCGCTCGACCGTTCGGGGCTTGAGCCCGGACACCTCGAGCTGGAAATCACTGAAAGCACGCTGATGGATGAGCAGAGCGGTGTGCTGGACATACTGCAGGAGCTTCATGCCCTTGGTGTGAAAATATCGGTAGACGATTTCGGAACAGGCTATTCGAATCTCAGCTACCTGAAGCGCTATCCGATCAACCATCTCAAAATCGACCAATCCTTTGTCCGGGATTTGGCCATCGATTCGGGAGATGCGGCGCTCGTCATGGCGATCATCGCGATCGGGCACACCCTCAACATGACCCTTGTGGCTGAAGGCATCGAAACCGAAGCACAGCTCGCCTTTCTTTCAGAGAAGCATTGCGATCAGGGGCAGGGTTTCCTGCTGGGCAGGCCGGCACCATTCGATGTCCTGGTGCAGCAGATCGCGAGCCGAAAGCGGAACGAGCCCGGTTCCCCATCTTGAAATTTTGCAGGAGTGCCGACCTTGGTGCCAGGTGGCAAATGATCTTGTTCGGAAAAACCTGATTACAAAATAGCCGCGGGAATGTCAATGAAGCAGATAAACTGGCCACGGCGGGCGTTCCCCGACGGTTCCAGCTGGTCGCATCGCCCTGTTTGTCGCAAGGGAATGACCCGCCCATCTCAACACGTTGGAGTCACGGCATGACAACTTGCTTGATCGCGGACCCTTTCACGGGCGAGCCTTATACCGGGGTACGCAAGCATGCGGCCCGGATTTTCGCCAGCCGCACGGACTGGAAAGGAAAGAAGATTGCCGACCTGTCCTGCGGGGACGGGGTGACCACCTACATTTTGCGCACCCTGGGGGCGGACGTGACGCCCTATGAACTGGTCCAGGACTTCTGCAAGCTGGAGGACAAACCCCTTTATGCAGACGTCCAGAAGCCGTTGCCCATCGAAAGCGAAAGCGTGGATGTGGTGATCCTTCAGGAGGTCATCGAACACCTACCCAACCAGCTTTTCACGCTTCAGGAAATTTGCCGCATCCTGCGTCCTGGCGGAGAGCTTTTCCTGACAACGCCGAGCCGCAGCTCGCTGCAGGCCAAGCTGGGCTATCTGGTGTTCGAAAGCGAGCACCTGCGCTCGACGCCCTGGAGCCTGATCGACGGAGTCTGGGGGGCGAACGAGAAAGGGGAAAAATATTTCGGGCACCTGTGGCTGATCGGGATACAGCAGCTGTGGACATTCGGACTGATCAGCGGTTTCCGGAAAATGGACGTGCATTGGGCGGGGGTTGGGAGAACGTCAGCGCTTTTCATCCCCTTTTTCTATCCGCTGATCGCCTTGCTCAGTTTGCGTGCCCTGTTGCGGGACCTCCGGCACAACCGGGACCGGGAAGGCTACAAGGAGGAGAAGCTCGCGCAGTTCCGGCTCAATCTGTCCCCGCGCTCCCTGCTCAGCAAATACGGCTTCTACAGCCTGTACAAGTAAGCCCCCCTTTCCGCCGCGCCCGCGGGGGCGCGGGATGCCGTTGCCGGGGGCAATCCTCTGGAACGATTATAAAAAGAGCCCGTCATCCCCCTGATGTGATATAAGAACGCTGCAATTTGGTGCATGGGGTCGTCACCCATGCCCGGCGACTATAAATTCAAAAAAATTAGGGGGATTGACCATAATGAAGCAACGTATTGCTGCAGTTGCGCTTTGCCTGGCCGCGGCGCCCGTCTTCGCCGACGGGACGGAACACGACGAACGTGCCGAAGCGGCCGAAAGCACGGGGCATGCCGAACATGCGGAACATGAGCGGGACAACTACCTCGGCATTTCAGCGAGCCGCCTGACCAAGGGGGGAGCGGCCACCGGCGCCGGCATCGCGATCGGACACCGCTATTCCGAATATTTCGCTGCAGAAATCGCCTACGAAGACACCGGCGCCCTGAATGTCGGAAACGAGAGAACCACGGCCTATTCGGCGGCCGGTGTGGGATACCTTCCCCTGACCGAACGCCTCGAAGCCTACGGACGGGTCGGCCTGTCCACCGCCAACACGAAGGACGTGACCGGAGTCAAGGCAAATCACGGCGGTACCACGTACGGCGCAGGCTTCGAAGCCAAGATGACGGATCTGTATTCCGTATCCCTCGGATGGGAACGCATTCCGGTGGGAGACAATGTTGTGATCCCGCGCGGCAACGAAGATTCCTATACCTTGGGCCTGATCCGGAAGTTCTGACGGGGGTTCAGGCCGGACGGACCTACCGTTTCCCCGGGAGGTCCGTTCGCCGGTTCGGCCACGCCCCCTCTCCGCACGAAACACCCTGTTCCATGGATTCCACAGCCTTGGGCTTTCCCGGCAACGGGCAGGACCCGTTCGTCGTGGCTTGCGGTCCCGGTGTTTCGGCATTCGGCGCTGGAGTACACTTTGATTTGACAGGGAACCCATTTGGGACAGCATGGACGAGACTTTTCCAGTGTCTGACGCGCCGGCCCTGCAGCGCCCCGCCTGGGCCAGGCGGGCGGTCGTGAAACGGTTTCTGCTGTTTTACACCACGTCGGCGCTGATTCTGGCGGCGTCGGCCTACGCCATTCTCAACATCGAATCCAACCTGGAGCTGACCGCATTGCGGATTCACGAATCCGGCCAGGTGGAAATCGCCTCCCACCTGCTTGCCCACGATTTCGAAGGGGTCTCCTCTGACTTGATGCTGCTCGACCATGCCCCTTCCTTTGCCCGCTTTCTGGATGAACCGACGGCAGACCGAAAAAACCAGGTGAAGGACTTGTTCGCCACCCTGGTCAACGAAAAAAGACAATATGACAAGGTTCGGTATATCGACGCGAAAGGCAGGGAAGTGGTGCGGGTAAACTTCCGGAGTGGGCAGGCGGTGGTCGCGCCGGAAGCCGAACTCCAGGACAAGAGCGACCGCTATTTCTTTCAGGAGGCAATCCGCCTTTCCGAAGGGGAAGTGTATGTGTCGCCGCTGGATCTCAATGTGGATCACCACCAGATCGAGATGCCCTATAAACCCATGGTTCGGTTCGCCACGCCGGTGTTCGACAGTGCCCACCGCAAGTTGGGCATCGTCATCCTGAATCTCTATGGGGCCAAACTGATCGACCACCTGCATCTGGCCATCATGGACGACGCACATGCGATGCTGCTCAACAGCCAGGGGGACTGGTTGAGCGGGCCTGATCCTGAGCAGGAGTGGGGGTTCATGTTCAACCGGCCGCACGAATTTTCCAGCCGCTATCCTGAGGCGTGGACCGTCATTTCGGAAAACGAATGGGGAAGCTTCACGACCCGCTCCGGACTGTTTACCTACACCACCGTCAACCCGTTGCTGGCGAGCCAGCCGCCCTTTTCCGGTGGGGAGGCCGGGACGGCAAGTCGCAGGCGCCTGCTGGATTCAGGCTATTTCTGGAAAATCATCTCGCATGTGCCGGAAGAGGAGCTGCCCTCGGCTTCCCTTTCCCGCCATCCGGCTTTCCTCGGATTCTTCGCAGGCGGGCTCGCGCTACTGGCAGGGCTGAGCGGCTACCTTGCGTTCATCCAGAATAGCCGCCTGCAACTGCGCCAGAGCGTTTTTGACAACGAAAGGAAGTTGCGGGAGATTGCACAGACGCTGGCCGAAGGGGTTTACGTGCTGGATGAACGGGGGCTGATCACTTACATCAATCCGGAAGCGAAGCGGCTGCTGGGGTGGGCGCCCCAGGACTCCCTGCTGGGACAGAATGCCCACACCCTGTTCCATCACAAGCGTCCGGACGGGAGTCCGATGCAGGAAAACGAATGCCCGATCATCTGCGGCATCCAATCCGGGCAGGCCTACCGCAGCGAGGAGGAGGCATACTGGCGCAAGGACGGGACCCTGATGCCGGCCCGGGTCAGCGCGTCTCCCATCCTGCGCGACGGGCGGGTCGTGGGCTCGGTCGTGGCGTTCCAGGACACCACGGCGAGAAAGCGCGCACAGGAGGAGATTCGCCGACTCGCCTACTACGACACGCTGACGGGCCTGCCCAATCGTCGCCTGCTCATGGACCGCGTCGGGCATGCCCTGGTCCAGGCCCGTCGTTACGGCAGGCCTTTGGCCCTTATGTTTCTCGACCTCGACCATTTCAAGGAAATCAACGACACGTTGGGACACGATGTGGGCGACGCGCTGCTCAAGGAGGTCGCAGGCCGGCTGGGTGCGGCCGTTCGCAGTGGCGATACCGTCGCTCGTCAGGGCGGGGACGAGTTCGTGATCCTGCTGTCTGAAATCAATGCGGTCGAAGACGCGATCCAGGTGGCCGACAAGTTGCTTGCCGGCTTGCGCGATCCAGTCACGCTGCCGGGGCATGTCCTGCAGGTGAGCGGCAGCATCGGCATCGCCATCTATGCCGCTCAGGGCGATGCCCGGCCGGACGCACAGGACCTGATGAAGAAGGCCGACATGGCCATGTATGCCGCCAAACAGGCGGGCCGAAACCGCTACTGTCTTGGGATGCCGTGAATCAGGCGGAAGGGCCCGGGTATTGCACGCGCCCGCGACTGCCTGAAAAGATCCGGTCGGGGGCCCCCTTGACTTCCCGCAGCAAGACCTTGATCTGCTGGCTGGACAGGCTGGGAAAGTCATCGATTCCGGTTCCAGAAACGCGCGTTTGCACCACCGTATCACCCGCCACCTGGGTCACCTCGCACTGTTCGGTGGTGCCGCAGGTGCTGCGGTGGGCTTCCTGGGCCGCCAACAGGGCCTTGAGTTCTTCAAGTTTCTGGACCAGGTCTTCGGTGGTGTGCAGCAGGGGGGCGTAGCGGGCGACGAGCTTTTCCCACCCGTCCTGCTGTTCCGGTGAGATCTGGACTGTGCCTGCTTCGACCTTGTCGTGGAGTCGAAGAAAGTTTGCGAAGCCGTCACCCGATTGGGTTGCCACGAGACGCTGGCGCTTTGCCTGGATTTCCCCGTGCAGGAGATCAATTTTTTTACGGGTTTCTGCGATCTGGGCATCCAGCGCAGGGATGTCGGGAAGGATGATGGAAATGACGGTTTCGTTGAATTTGCGGGGCCCCGACGTCCCCACATGAATGTCCATGCCGGCCAGGGCACAGCCTTCGGCCGCGTGGACATGCAGATGCTGGGCAATGATTTCGCAATTGACGGCCAGGGCCACCGTCACGCTTTTCCCGAGAATGGTGCATTCCTCGGCGACTTCCAGGTGGATTTCCCCATCCATGGCTTCCAGCCGGGAGTTGATGGCTTTGCCCCGAACCGTGATGTCGCCCTCGATGGCGATGGCCCGACCGCTGGACAGGTTGCCGTTCATGAGTATTTTTCCGCTGCGGCAGACGGCGGTTCCGAACACGGTGCTGCGGAACGTCAGGTTTTTCCCTTCCACTACTCGCCCTTCCTGCACTTCGCCGTGTTCCGTGAAGTCCTCCACGTCCAGGCTCAGGTCGCCGCCCGTGGCCTTGATGCTGATGCCTTCCTTGTTCTCGATTTTGGTGGAAATGCGCACCTGACCGGAATGGGAATCCATGCTGAGAAAGCCGTCCCGGCT
This sequence comes from Pseudomonadota bacterium, assembly GCA_021826025.1. GTDB lineage: Bacteria > Pseudomonadota > Gammaproteobacteria > Burkholderiales > Ferrovaceae > JAKBAT01. The sequence continues at coordinate 9,025 of JAKBBG010000047.1, forward strand.
GGCCATCAGCACGTCGCCTGCGGCGCTGTGCTCGACGCGCGTGCCTTCTCCGGCCCGTTGTTCCAGCGAAAGGTCCTTGGGCATCCGGGGCTCGATTTCGGTGCCGTTGACCCGATACCCTGGCTCGCCCAGCACGCGCGCGATTTTGCGCAGCAGCACGGTATCTTTCGTGACCTGCGGGAAGCGGTTTTTGGCTTTGCGAAAATCGGTTCGGCCGCTGGGAAGTACCGTGGGGGAACGGTCCTGGTGCAGGCGGTCTGTTTCCTCGCGCACCTCGGCATCGCGGCTGGGCGTGGGCGGACGATGCACGGCGATGACCTGGCGGCCGGTTTTTCCTGTCTGGAGGGCTTCGCGGACTGCTGCCGCATCGATTCCGAACCGCACTCCCTTGAGCCATAGGGCCGCCACGAATTCGTCGAAGTCCAGTTTTGCGGGAATCTGGTCGGTGACCTGCCGGTACTTCACGATGGGGCTGGTTCCGTCCGGACCGGGCAGGCCATAGACCGGCTCCGAACGGACGATTTCAAGATAGACCGGTTCAAAAAGATATTCGGCCTGAAGCCCTTTGGGATCGATCTTAAGCCCTTTGTACAGACCCAGGCGTTCGGTGGAAAACGCGGCGATGCGGTCGGCTATTTTCAGCTGGTCGCTTCCTTTTCCGAGCTGGGCCATGGGCTCGTTGCCGTAAAGCAGCGACATGAAAACGCCGTAGTCGAGCCCTGAGAAATAGGAGCTGTTGTCGAAAATGCGATGGGCAAATTGGCGCAGCTGGTCCTGGGACGGTGCGGAAGGCAGATGGATATAAACGCCATCATCCTGGAGCAATACGTAGGAAGGCGCCAACGAATTGGCGGTTTCAGCGCTTTTGGCGGTTTCGGGCATCGTGAAGCAAGGTGTCAGCAAAGTCGCTCTGGGGTATCGCCCGTGAGTATAACCGAGAGCGCAAACCCCGTTTAGGTTCCCGTATTTTCCAGCTCGGATCTGTATTTGCCTTGCCGAGCAAGGGAATTCATTTCCGCTCTTCGGTAGAACAGCTTCTGGGCCGCAGCCACATTGGCCGGGTTTCCGCGCCAGCAGTTCATGACCGGCTCCTGCAAGGCACGCGCGTAGGAGAAGGAAAGGCTCCAGGGGGCGCCAGGGTATTGCCGGTTCATGGCGTCAAGGTGGGCGGTGGCTTGTTCGGGGGTCTGTCCCCCGGAAAGGAAGTTGATGCTGGGCACGGCTGCCGGAACGGTCCGCTTCAAAACACGCAGGGTTTCCCGTGCCACTTCCTCGACGCTTGCGCGCGCGGCAGATTCCTTGCCGGGCAGCACCATGCTGGGTTTGAGCAGCATGAACTCAAGCAGGACTCCGTGGCGATGCAGGGCATGGAAGACGGCATGAAGCACGCATTCCGTCACCTCGGCACAACGCTGCATCGTGTGGTCCCCGTCCAGAAGCACTTCGGGCTCGACGATGGGAACGATGCCCACGGACTGGCAGATGGCGGCGTAACGTGCCAGCGTGTCCGCGTTGACGTCGATGCCCAGCAGTGTGGGGTTGCGCTCGCTGACGGGATAGACTTCCCGCCACTTGGCGAAACGGGTGCCTTGGGTTTTGTAGCCTTTCAGGCGTTCGGCCAGGCCGTCCAGGCCTTGCGTGACGTTGTCACCCGGAGCTCCGGGCAGGGGCGTGACGCCCTTGTCGACCTTGATGCCGGGCACGATGCCCTGAGCCGCGGCGAAAGCGGGCAGCGGGGTGCCCTGGTCGTTGCGCTGGCCCAGCGTTTCTTCGAACAGGATGACACCGCTGAGGAAATGGCCGATGTTTGGCGTGCCGATCAGCAGGGTGCGGTAGGCCCGCCGGTTTTCTTCCGTGGATTCGATGCCGACCGCCTTGAAGCGTTTGGCGATGGTGGGTTCGCTTTCGTCCGCTGCGAGGATGCCGCGGCCAGGCTGGACGAGGTCGGTGATGGTGGCTTGCAGTTCGGAATAAATGTCCATGTGTGGAACTCCCAAGTCAGGGTTTTTCCGAAGTCATCGTAGGTATTCTGGCACATTTGCGAGGAGCGGCTAAAGAATTTCAGGGGCCTGTCGTTATTTCGGCAGGCCTTGATTTTTTAGATCCTCTCCATGCAGATCAGTTTTGCGTATGACTCCTCTGTCAGTTCGGCGCCATCCGGGTTCTTAACCGCGTTGCAACAGGCTGCCAACATCATCGACAGTGCAATTTTGAACCCCATCAAGGTCAACATTCAGGTCGGATGGGGAGAAAACAATGGCACATTCATAGACGGCAATTCAGACATTGCCACCGGTTCTTATTCCAATGCCGTGGAAGTCAGTTACTCGCGTCTTGAGAGCGCATTGTATGGGGCAGCAAATGCCAATTACTCCCTTTCGCTGGTGAAAAATCTTCCTGCCAACAACCCGGCATCCGGTTTGAACTGGGAAATTGGCCAGGCACAGGCTCAGGCCCTGAACGTCATCGATCCTTATGCGGGGGCTCAGGCCGGGAGCATCGGGTTTGCCAGCAATGTCAGCTGGAATTTTGGTTCGGGGGGCAATACCGGCTATGACTTTCTGGCGTGCGCGATTCATGAAATCACGCATGTCCTGGGAAGAATGAATTTTCCCGCGCCCGGCTGGGGAGATTCGCTCAATCTATACGATTATTCAGCGAATGGAGTTTTACAGCTTTCTTCAGGAGGATCGCCCGGCTATTTTTCCATTGACGGAGGCGCCACGAACCTGGGAAGTTTCAATGCCGGCGGTGATCAGGGAGACTGGGCGGCGGGCGTGGTCGATTCCTTCGGCGGCGGTCAGTCTGGAAACCTGCCGCTGCTGAGCTTTACCGACCTGCAAGTCATGGCAGCCCTGGGCTATAAGATGGCCCCCGCTTATGAAATTACCGGCCCCGCGACAATCAATGCGGGCAGCGAGAATCTGTTCAACATTCAAACCGTGGGCGTGGCTCCCGGCACAGAAGTGACTTACACGATTTCGGGCATCCATCCATCGCAATTGATGTCCGGCACTTTGAGTGGAAGCGTAACGATAGGACAGAATGGAACAGCAAACATTGACCTTGGGGTGGAAGCGACTGCCCCGGACACTGTGACGATCACGCTTGGCAGCAATTTGGCTGTTGCATCCGCGAATGTGGTGCCGGAAAACACCATCAACCTTGCCGAGGGAAAAGCCAGCGTATTTTCAGCAGCGACAGAAAACCAGTTGGCAGCGAACCCCAACAACATGATCAATGGCGGGGGGACAGGACTTGATGTGGTCAGCTATTCCGGAAATCATTCTGACTACGTCGTGTCCAGGGTTGCTGCCGGACTGGTGGTTACGGGCGCTGAAGGTGCCGGAAAAGCCGATATGCTGATTGGCATTGATCGCCTTCAGTTCAAGGATGTGTCAGTGGCATTTGACGTCGGGGGAGGAAATGCCGGCATGGCGGCAGAGGTGCTGGGTGCCGTGTCCGGAGCATCTGCAGTGTCAAATCCAGCGGATGCGGGGGCTGCGCTGAAACTGGCGGATGGAGGAGTTGGAATCGTGAGCCTCGCCCAATCCGAGCTTGATGCAAAGTTGGGGAGCGGCTTTACGAATACCCAGGAAATCCTGTTGCTGTACCAGAACCTTTTCGAAATGGCCCCAGGCTCCCAGGATCTCAGCTATTGGAACGGAACGCTTGCTTCAGGTCAGTACACCCAAGCGAGCCTTGCCGTTCTGGCAGCCCAGTCTGAAATCAATGCGGCCAACATCAATCTGGCCGGACTTGCACAGCATGGGCTCGAGTACGTCCAGGCAGCCTAAAAACAGCGGTGGCCGGGTCAATTGACCCGGCCAAACGGGTTCAGGCCAGGGTGCTGTAGACGACATCGTGAGTGGCTACGACCGTAACCCCGACCACCTTGACGGCAGTAAACACACCTCCGGATGTTTCCGATATTTTCCAAACCGTGTCCGAAGTCGTGGTAGCCCCGGTTTCGATGAGCAATTCAGTTTGGGTACCTGCTCCAGCGGTAATGGCCCAGTGACCGCCTCCCTTGGTCGTTGAAAACAGGGCGGCCGCTGTTGTTGCAGTCAGTGCGGTTCCTCCATCGGCATCGTGGAAAACGTATCCTGACGCTGCGCCCAGAGCAGCCTTGTTAAAGGCCAAACTGGTTTCGTCGATTAGTGTGACTCCAGCCAATACATTGCCTGTGGCAGTCACGTTTAAGATGTCGGCCACCGTGCCTGTGGAGCTGCCAAACCCCGTGACCGTTTCAATGGCATTAGTGGTTCCCGATACGTAGATGGTGTCGGCCATAGTATGGGTGCCGAGGGCAATGGTATCGGTTCCTCCATGCCCGTCGATTGTGATGCCGCCGGCCGAGTTTCCATTGAGCGTGTCATTTTGGGCGCTGCCCGTCATGGTGGTGGTTCCAGTGCCTGTGGCCGTGAGGGTCCAGCCGTTGGTTCCGGTGGCGCTGGCGAGACTGATGTTGTGCCCTGCAGTGCTAATTGTGGCAGTGC
>JAKBBG010000048.1 GCA_021826025.1 Pseudomonadota bacterium
GGCCGTGAAACGAGACAGCGCCGATGATAGTGTGGATTGCCCATGCGAAAGTAGGACACCGCCAGACTCCCCATCCCTGCCTCCACAGGCAGACCAAAAGCCCCTCAGCCTCCGCTGCGGGGCTTTTGTGCTTTTGGGGAGCGCGCACGTTTGTGAATGGGCTTCAGGGCGTCCGGTTGTAGTTGCCGAGCCCGAGCTGGTAGTGGCGTTCGTCCAGGAGGGAAATGTGCACATAGCCTCCCACCGGCAAGGTGATCTTGTCGCGCACGTGCCCGAACGGGAGGTTCTGCAGGATCGGCGCGTGTACCCAGCCTTTGAGGAAGTCCACCACGCTTTTGAGGGTGTAGGGTGCGGCGGAAGCGGCCGTCGGTTCGCAGCGGTTGAACTGGCCGAGCAGGATGGCGCGCTGCTTCTTGAGGATGCCGGCATGGGCAAGCTGCATCAGCATCCGTTCGATTTTGTAGGGCTCTTCGTTGACCTCTTCCAGGAAAAGGATGCCGTCTTCCAGGTCGGGCATGTACGGGGTTCCCGCCAGATGGGCGACGATGGACAGGTTGCCACCCCATAGCGTGCCTTCGATGCCGTCCCCCACCTGGGCCCGCAGCACATGCCCGGCCTCTCCGTCGGACGCCGTGAAGGGCATTTTTACGGGAGGCGAGAGATGTCGTTCGGCGCGCAGCATCCCTTCGAAATGTTCGTCATGCAGGGGGCTGCGGTTGTGATGGCCGAAATCGGGGCAGGCCATGGGCCCGGCGAAGGACACCATGCCCACCTGGGCCAGCAGGGCCAGGTGCAGCGCCGTGAAGTCGCTGAAACCCACGAATATCTTGCCTGAGGCCGCGATGGCCTGAAAATCGAGGCTGGGGAGCAGGCGCGTGAGTCCGTAGCCGCCGCGGGCCGCCATGATCACGTCGATGTCGGGGTCGCGCACCAGGGCGTGGAAGTCGTTCAGACGATCGTAATCCGTTCCCGCAAAATATTCCCAGCGGCTTCTCACGTGCGGGGCTTCCACGATACGGAAGCCGCGTTCGCTCAGGTAGAGCGAGGCGATTTCCAGGGATCCCGGTTCCGTGATGAACCCGGAAGGGGCGCAGATGCCGATGGTCGCGCCGGCCTTGAGCCGACGAGGCAGGATGGGGGTCATGGGCGTCACCGGTGCTGGGCGTCCACCACGGTGAGCGCGGTCATGTTGATGATGCGGCGCACGGTGGCGGTGGGGGTGAGGATGTGGGCCGGCGCATTGATCCCCAGCAGAATGGGGCCTACGGTGACGTTGTCGCCGATCACGCGCACCAGGTTGTAAGCGATGTTGGCGGCATCGAGGGTTGGCATCACGAGGAGGTTGGCCCGCCCTTTCAGGCGCGATCCCGGCATGATCCGGTGCCGGATGTCGTCGGACATGGCGGCGTCAGCGTGCATTTCCCCGTCGATTTCCAGTTGCGGCTGACTTTCCCGGATCAGGTCCAGGGCGCGCCGCATCTTGACAGGAGATGGCAGGTTGGAGCTGCCGAACGAAGAGAACGACAGCAGGGCGACCCGCGGCACGATGCCGAAACGCCGGACCTCCTCGGCCGCCATGCAGGTGATTTCCGCCAGCTGTTCGGCGGAAGGGTCTGGGTTGACGTAGGTGTCGCACACGAAAAACGTGCCTTTGGAGTTGAGCAGCATGTTCATGGCCGCAGGAGTCGATGCCCCCGGCCTGAGGCCCAGCAGATGCTTCACGTAGTGCAAATGGGCCGTATACCGGCCGATGCAGCCGCAGATCATGCCGTCCGCCTCGCCCCGTTTCACCATGAGGGCGGAAGTGAGGGTGGGCTCCCGGTAAACTTCGTGCTTGGCGAGTTCCGGCGTGATCCCTTGGCGCTCCATCGTCTGGTGGTAGAGCTGCCAGTATTCCCGATAGCGCGGGTCCGAATTCACGTTGACCATTTCGAAGTCGGCGCCGGCCCGGATGCGCAGACCCAGGCGGCGGATCCGCATTTCCACCACTTCCGGACGGCCGACGAGGATGGGTTTGGCCAGTTTCTCGTCGCAAATGGTTTGGACGGCCTGCAACACCCGTTCATCCTCGCCTTCCGCGAAGACGATGCGGCGGGGCGAGGATTTGGCCCGGGCCACCACCGGGCGCATGACGAGGCCCGAATGGTAGACGAACTGGTTCAGGCGGTCTCGGTAGGCTTCCATGTCTTCGATCGGATGGCTCGCCACGCCGCTGTCCATGGCGGCCTGGGCCACGGCGGAAGCGATTTTCACGATGAGACGGGGATCGAAAGGCTTGGGAATCAGGTAGTCCGGCCCGAAAGCCATGGGCTGGCTGCCGTAGGCCTGCGCCACGATGTCGGACTGTTCGGCGCGGGCCAGTTCGGCGATGGCGTGCACAGCCGCGATTTTCATCGGTTCGTTGATGGTGGTGGCGCCCACGTCCAGCGCCCCGCGGAAAATGAACGGAAAGCACAGCACGTTGTTGACCTGGTTGGGGTAGTCCGAACGGCCGGTGGCGATCACGGCGTCATCGCGCACTTCCCGCACCTGCTCGGGCAGGATTTCGGGTTCCGGGTTGGCGAGCGCCAGGATCAGCGGCCGTGCCGCCATGTTGCGCACCATGTCCTGCTTCAGCACGCCGCCGGCGGACAGCCCGAGGAATACGTCGGCGCCCACGATGACTTCGCCCAGCGTGCGTGCGTCCGTGTCCTTGCAATATCGGGCCTTGTTGGGGTCCATCAGATCCTTTCTGCCGGTGTACACCACGCCGGCCAGATCGGTCACCACGACGTGTTCGCGCGGCAAGCCCAGTGTCACCAGCATGTCCAGGCAGGCAAGCGCCGCGGCGCCGGCGCCCGACGTGACCAGGCGCACCGATCGGAGCTCCTTCCCCACCACGGCCAGGCCATTGAGGATGGCGGCCGCCACGATGATGGCCGTGCCGTGCTGGTCATCGTGGAACACCGGGATTTTCATGCGTTCGCGCAGGCGGCGTTCCAGTTCGAAACATTCCGGCGCCTTGATGTCTTCCAGGTTGATGCCGCCAAAGGTCGGTTCGAGTGCGGCGATGGCGTCCACCAGCCGATCCACGTCAGTTTCGTTGAGCTCCAGGTCGAAACAGTCGATCCCCGCGAACTTCTTGAACAGGACGGCCTTGCCTTCCATCACCGGCTTCGCAGCCAGGGGGCCGATGGCGCCGAGCCCCAGGACGGCCGTGCCGTTGGTGACGACACCCACCAGGTTGGCGCGCCTGGTCAGGAAACGCGCCTCGGCCGGGTCTTCCTCGATGGCTTCGCAGGCGGCGGCCACGCCGGGGCTGTAGGCCAGGGCCAGGTCGGCCTGGGTGGTGAGGGGTTTGGTGGGGGCTACTTCGATTTTGCCGGGCGTAGGCAGGCGGTGGTAATTGAGCGCATTTTTGCGCAGATCGTCCAACATGAGCGCCTCGCAATCGGCGGTTTTCTCACGCCGATGGATTCTTGACTTGGGCCGGCATAAAAAAATGCCTTGGGTGCTATGTTAAACTCTGCCGTTCAATTACGCGAGGTCCCGCATGTCCGGCAACACCCTGGGTCGACTGTTCTGCGTCACGTCTTTCGGCGAAAGCCACGGGCCGGCGCTGGGCTGCGTGGTGGACGGCTGTCCGCCCGGGCTGCCGCTCGCCGAGGCCGACATCCAGCTTGAGCTGGACCGTCGCAAACCCGGCACGTCGCGCCACGTCACGCAGCGGCGCGAATCGGACCGCGTCGAGATCCTGTCCGGCGTGTTCGAGGGGAAAACCACGGGGACCCCGATCGGGCTGCTGATCCGCAACGAGGACCAGCGCAGCCGCGACTACGACAAGATTGCCCAGGCGTTCCGCCCGGGCCATGCGGATTACACCTATCTCCAGAAATACGGCCTGCGCGACCATCGCGGCGGCGGGCGCGCCTCGGCCCGCGAAACGGCGGTGCGGGTGGCTGCGGGAGCCATCGCGAAAAAGTGGCTGCAACAGCGTTATGGCGTCGTGGTGCGGGGATATCTCGCGCAGCTGGGTCCCCATCCCATCGCGTTTCGCGACTGGGCGGCCGTGAACGCCAACCCCTTCTTTTCCCCCGACCCGGAAGCCGTGCCGGCGCTCGAGGCTTACATGGACGCCCTGCGAAAGTCCGGCGATTCGGTGGGAGCGCGCGTCAACGTGGTGGCCAGCGGCGTGCCGCCCGGCTGGGGAGAGCCCGTCTACGACCGGCTCGACGCCGAAATTGCCTATGCCATGATGAGCATCAATGCGGTCAAGGGAGTGGAAATCGGCGCCGGATTCGCCAGCGTGACCCAGAAGGGCACGGAACACGGGGACGAAATGACGCCCCAGGGGTTCCTCACCAACCGGGCCGGCGGCATCCTGGGCGGAATTTCCACGGGCCAGGACATCCTGGTCAGCATGGCCATCAAGCCCACATCGAGCATCCGCCTGCCACGCCAGTCCGTGGATGTCCACGGACAGCCGGCGACGGTGGAAACCACGGGGCGCCACGACCCCTGCGTGGGCATCCGCGCCACCCCCATTGCCGAAGCCATGCTGGCGCTGGTGCTGGTGGACCATGCGCTGCGCCACCGGGCCCAGAATGCCGACGTGGTGCCCCCCCTCAAGCCCGTGCCCGGCAGCACGGCCTGACCCTTATCGCCGCTGCGGCGCCTGGCCCCGGCCCTGTTCGAGCGGCAGGGCCTATGTCATAATTTACGGTCAATTTGAGGCCGTACCGTCATGAACTCCTTATCGCTCTACGAGAAACTCTGGCAGGCCCACGTGGTTCGGGAAGAACCCGACGGCACTGCCCTGATTTACATCGACCGCCACCTCGTTCATGAAGTCACCAGCCCGCAAGCCTTTGAAGGGCTGCGGATCGCCGGGCGTCCGTTGTGGCGGCGCGACTCCATCCTTGCCACGGCGGACCACAACACGCCCACCACCAATCAGACGGTGATCGCCGACCCGGTGTCGCGCCTGCAGGTGAGCACCCTGGACCAGAACTGCAAGGATTACCGGATCACCGAATTTCCCATGGGCGACCGGCGCCAGGGCATCGTTCACGTCATCGGACCGGAACAGGGGGCGACCCTTCCCGGCATGACCGTGGTGTGCGGCGACTCCCACACCAGCACGCACGGCGCGTTTGCGGCGCTCGCCATGGGCATCGGCACGTCCGAGGTGGAGCACGTGCTGGCCACCCAGACGCTGCTCGCGCGCAAGTCCAAAACCATGCAGGTTCTTGTGGAAGGCACCCTGTCCCTGGGGGTGACGGCCAAGGATGTGGCGCTCGCGATCATCGGGCACATCGGAACGGCCGGGGGCACGGGTCATGCCATCGAATTTGCCGGCAGCGCCATTCGCGGCCTCTCCATGGAAGGCCGCATGACCCTGTGCAACATGGCCATCGAAGCCGGTGCCCGGGCAGGCATGGTGGCCGTGGACGACACCACCCTGCGCTACCTTGAAGGCCGCCCTTTCGCGCCGCATGGGGCGCAGTGGGACGCGGCCGTCGCCTATTGGCGCACGTTGCACAGCGACGAAGGCGCACATTTCGACCGCGTGGTGACGCTGGACGCTTCCCGCATCGAGCCGCTCGTGACCTGGGGTACCTCTCCGGAAATGGTGACGACGGTGAACGGCCGGGTGCCTGATCCTGCGGCCGAGCCCGACCCCACCCGCCGCGAAGGCATGCAGCGTGCGTTGCGCTACATGGCGCTGCAGCCGGGCATGCCCATCACCGACATCGCCATCGACAAGGTCTTCATCGGTTCCTGCACCAATTCCCGCATCGAAGACTTGCGCGCGGCGGCGGCCGTGGTGCGGGGCCGCAAGGTGGCAGCCAACGTGAAGCTCGCCCTCGTGGTTCCGGGCTCGGGCCTGGTGAAAGCGGCAGCCGAGGCGGAAGGCCTCGACAAGATCTTCGTCGAAGCCGGCTTCGAGTGGCGCAACCCCGGTTGCTCCATGTGCCTGGGCATGAACGACGACCGCCTGTCGCCCGGAGAGCGCTGCGCTTCCACCTCAAACCGCAACTTCGAAGGGCGCCAGGGCGCAGGCAGCCGTACCCATCTGGTGAGCCCGCAAATGGCCGCTGCAGCAGCGGTGACCGGCCATTTCAGCGACGTGCGCGCGTTTCTCAATTGACGGGGGCCTGACATGAAAGCATTCACCACCCTGGACGGCCTCGTTGTTCCGGTCGACCGGTCCAACGTGGACACCGACGCGATTATTCCGAAGCAGTTCCTGAAATCCATCCGGCGCACCGGATTCGGGCCGAACCTGTTCGATGCCTGGCGCTACCTGGACGAAGGCCAGCCGGAGCAGGACAATTCCAGGCGCTCGCTCAACCCGGACTTCGTGCTCAACCAGCCGCGCTACCAGGGCGCCCAGGTCCTGCTCGCGCGGGAAAACTTCGGGTGCGGCTCCAGCCGCGAGCACGCGCCGTGGGCGCTCGACGACTACGGCATCCGGGCACTCGTGGCCCCCAGCTTTGCCGACATTTTCTACAACAACTGTTTCAAGAACGGCGTGCTGCCCATCGTGCTGCCCGCCGACGTGGTGGACGGGCTGTTCCGGGACGTCGCGGCCAACCCGGGCTACCGGCTGCACATCGACCTGTCGGCGCAGACGGTGACCACGCCTTCCGGGGCGTCGCACGGGTTTTCCGTGGACGAGTTCCGCAAGTACTGCCTGCTCAACGGCCTGGACGAAATCGGCCTGACCTTGCGCCATTCGGACGAGATCCGCGCCTATGAAGCGCGGCGCGCCCGGAGCGAACCCTGGATTTTTGGAGGGGCTGCATGAAAATCGCTGTATTGCCCGGTGACGGCATCGGGCCGGAAATCGTCGCGGAAGCCCTCAAGGTTCTGGACCAGTTCCGGTCGGAAGGCGCTTCAATCGAAACCGAGGCGGGAGACATCGGCGGCATCGCCGTGGATCGTCACGGCGACCCGCTCCCGTCATCCACCCTTGCGTTCTGCCGGAAGGCGGACGCCATCCTGTTCGGGTCCATCGGCGGGCCGAAATACGACACGCTGCCGCGCGAGCTGCGGCCGGAGCGCGGCCTGCTGCGCCTGCGCAAGGAGCTGGACCTGTTCGCCAACCTGCGCCCGGCGCAGGTGTTTCCCGAACTCGCGGACGCCTCGAGCCTGAAGCCCGAGATCGTTTCGGGCCTGGACATCATGATCGTGCGTGAGCTGACCGGCGACATCTATTTCGGCGAGCCGCGCGGGATCAGCCGCAATGCGGCCGGCGAGCGCGTGGGCACCAACACCATGGTCTACAGCGAGTCGGAAATCCGCCGCGTGGTGCACTGGGGTTTCCAGGCTGCGCGCGAACGGCGCAAATCGCTCTGTTCCGTGGACAAGATGAACGTGCTGGAAACCACCCAGCTGTGGCGTGACGTGGTGAACGAAATCGCGCCCGATTATCCGGACGTGACGCTCACCCACATGCTGGTGGACAATGCCGCCATGCAGCTGGTGCGCAACCCGCGCCAGTTCGACGTCATCGTCACGGGCAACATGTTCGGCGACATCCTGTCGGACGAAGCGTCCATGCTGACGGGCTCCATCGGCATGCTGCCTTCCGCGTCGCTCAACGCGACGGGACAGGGGCTCTACGAGCCCATACACGGCAGCGCCCCCGACATTGCCGGGCGAGGCATCGCCAATCCCCTGGCACAGATCCTTTCGGTTTCCATGATGTTCCGCTACTCGTTCAAGCGCGCGGACCTGGCGGACCGGGTCGACGTTGCCGTGCGGCGCGTGTTGCAGCAGGGATTCCGCACCGCGGACATCGCCCGCAAAGGAGAGACGGCGGCGGGCACGGCGGCCATGGGGGACGCCGTGGTGGCGGCCTTGCGGGCCCAATGATCGAACTTGAGGAAACAGCATCATGTTGAAAGTGGGGATAGTGGGATGGCGGGGCATGGTGGGATCGGTCCTGATGCAGCGCATGCGGGAAGAACAGGATTTCAGCCGCATTCGCCCGGTCTTTTTTACCACGTCGCAGGCGGGAGCGCCGGGCCCGGACGTGGGCCATGGCCGCGAGCCGCTGGCCGATGCCCGGAATATCGACGCACTGTCCGCCATGGACGCGATCATCTCCTGCCAGGGCGGGGACTACACCAATGAAGTCTTTGGTCCGTTGCGCGCCACGGGATGGAAAGGGTACTGGATCGACGCCGCATCCGCCCTGCGCATGAAAGACCATGCGGTCATCATTCTCGACCCCGTCAACCGTCCGGTGATCGACGCGGCGCTTGCGCGCGGCGTGCGGGATTTTATCGGCGGGAACTGCACCGTGAGCCTGATGCTGATGGCCCTGGGCGGGCTGTTCCGCCAAGGCTGGGTGGAATGGGTGTCCGCCATGACCTACCAGGCCGCCTCCGGCGCGGGCGCGCAGAACATGCGCGAACTGCTGCAGCAGATGGGCGTGCTCCATCAGGCCGTCGCGAACGACCTCGCCAATCCCGCTTCCGCGATCCTGGACATCGACAGCAAAGTCACGCAGACGCTGCGCTCGGACCACATGCCTACGGACAATTTCCGCCATGTTCCGCTGGCCGGCAGCCTGATTCCCTGGATCGACGTGCCGGTGGAGCACGGCCAAAGCAAGGAGGAATGGAAAGGCGGCGCGGAGTGCAACAAGATCCTGGGGCTTCCGCCTTTCCGTGCGCCGGGCAGCATCCCCGTCGACGGGCTCTGCGTGCGCGTGGGTGCCATGCGATGCCACTCCCAGGGGCTTACCATCAAACTCAAGCGGGACATTCCCCTGGCGGACCTCGAGCAGGCGATCGCATCGGGCAATGCCTGGGTGCGTGTCGTCCCCAACCAACGTGAAGCGAGCGAACGGGGCCTGACCCCGGCGGCCGTCAGCGGCACGCTGTCCGTTCCGGTGGGGCGTTTGCACAAGCTTGCCATGGGGCCGGAATACCTTGGTGCCTTCACGGTGGGCGACCAGCTGTTGTGGGGGGCCGCGGAGCCGCTGCGGCGCATGCTGCGCATCCTGGTGGACTGACCTGTGCCGACCATCGATCTGGCGCACTGGCTCGACGACCTGACGGACTTCGTGTCCCGGCTGGAATGGCCGACGCTGGAGGATTTCCACAACTGGTACCTGCTCTACCCCGACTTCGCGCTGCTGGGCGAGATCGCGCTGGGGTTGCTCGTTCTGGTGTTCGGCCTGGGTTGGCTGGTGGGACGCATGCCGGTCGCCGCGCCGGCTGCCGAAGCTCCGGCCGCCGAAGCGTCCGGCGAGGACGAACCGGCAAGGATGCCGGAAGGGCTGGATTTTGAGCGGCGGCTCGGAATCTCGCGGGAAGACCTGGCCGAAGTGGGGTTGCCGCTGGTGACCCCGGAGCCGGTTTTCGGCCTGCCGGAAACGTTGGTTCCCATGAATTCCCTGATGGAGCTTTCCAGCGAACACCTGATCGTGATCGCACGCTATTGCCTGTGGCGGGGCGACAGCGAAGGGGCGCGCGATGCCATCGCTCCCATCATGATTCGCGACGACGCCCAGCTGCGGCGCGTGGCCCTGTCGTTGCTCGAAATGCAGTGACCGCAGTGCCCATGCGCATCGCACTGGGAGTGGAATACGACGGTTCAGGGTTTTGCGGCTGGCAGCGCCAGCCCGGACTTGCGTCCGTGCAGGAAGCGCTGGAAACGGCCCTGGGCGCGGTGGCCGGGGGGGCGGTGGGCGTGGTGGCGGCAGGGCGCACCGACCGCGGCGTTCATGCGAGCGGCCAGGTGGTTCATTTCGACACCCGGGCCGAGCGGCCCGTCACGGCCTGGGTGCGGGGCGCCAATGCCCTGCTGCCGCCCGGCGTTGCCGTGCTTTGGGCCCACCCGGTCCCCGACGCGTTTCATGCGCGTTTCAGCGCAGTGTCCCGTTCCTACCACTACCTCTTGCTCAACCATCCGGTGCGCAACGCGCTCATGCAGGGGAAATGGGGGTGGTTCCACCAGCCCCTGGACCTCGCACGCATGCGGGAAGCGGTGCGCCTGCTGCCGGGCACGCACGATTTCAGCGCCTTCCGGGCTGCGGAATGCCAGGCCAAAACGCCCGTGAAAACCCTTCATCAGGCCGAAATTTTCCGGTCCGGCCCGCTCCTGCAATTCCGCTTCACGGCGGACGCGTTCCTGCAGCACATGGTGCGCAACATGGTGGGGGCGCTGGTCGCCGTGGGTGCCGGGCGCAAGGAGCCGGGATGGGTCGCCCAGCTGCTGCAATGCCGCGACCGCACGCAGGGCGCGCCCACCTTCCCGGCGGACGGGCTCTACCTCACCGGCGTGGGATACCCGGCCGATTGGCACCTGCCGGGTCCGGCAACACGCTATCATGGCGCTTTCCTGCAACCGGATGCCGGCTGACGCATGCGTACCCGTGTCAAAATCTGTGGCATCACCCGACCGGAAGACGGGCAGGCCGCGGCGCTGGCCGGAGCCGACGCCATCGGGCTGGTTTTCCACGAGGCGAGCCCCCGTGCTGTCACGCCGGAAGTCGCCGCCGAAATCGTGGCGGTCCTGCCCCCTTTCGTGACGGTGGTGGGGCTGTTTGTCGACGCGGCTGCAGCGCGTATCGAGTCGGTTCTGTCCCGGGTTCGGCTGGACTGCCTGCAGTTTCACGGCGACGAATCTCCGGCCGACTGCGAACGTTTCCCGGTGCCCTACATCAAGGTGGCGAGAGTTCGCCCCGGGTTCGATTTGGTACAATATGCGGTTGGTTATCGTCACGCCCGGGCGATGCTGGTGGATGCCTATGTGCCGGGGCTGCCGGGCGGTACGGGACGGACGTTCGATTGGGACCTGTTGCCGGCCCGCCTGCCGCTTCCCCTGGTACTTTCCGGCGGGCTGTCGCCCGCAAATGTCGCGCTGGCCGTTCGCGGCGTCCGCCCCTGGGCGGTGGACGTGAGCAGCGGCGTGGAGCGGGCGCCGGGTCTCAAGGACGGGCTGAAAGTGCGGCAATTCATCGAGGAAGTGAGGAATGAAGATTTACGACATGCCTGATCGGGAAGGGCACTTTGGTCCGTACGGCGGGACGTTCGTGTCGGAAACCCTGATTGCGGCCATCGACGAGCTCAAACGCCAATACCTGCGCTTTCGAGACGACCCCGAGTTCCAGGAAGAATACGCCTACGAGCTCAAGCATTATGTGGGACGTCCGAGCCCCATCTACCATGCGCGCCGCCTTTCCGATTCGCTCGGCGGCGCCCAGATCTACCTCAAGCGCGAGGATCTCAACCATACGGGGGCCCACAAGATCAACAACACGGTCGGGCAGGCGATGCTCGCCCGGCGCATGGGGAAACGGCGCGTCATCGCGGAAACGGGCGCCGGCCAGCATGGGGTGGCCACCGCCACGGTGGCGGCCCGCTACGGCATGGAATGCGTGGTGTACATGGGTTCGGAAGATGTCCGCAGGCAAGCCCAGAACGTCTACCGCATGAAGCTGCTCGGGGCCACCGTGGTGCCGGTGGAAAGCGGCTCAAAAACCCTCAAGGACGCCCTCAACGAAGCCATGCGCGACTGGGTGACCAACGTCCAGGACACCTTCTACATCATCGGCACCGTGGCGGGTCCCCATCCCTATCCCATGATGGTGCGCGATTTCAATGCGGTGGTCGGACGCGAATGCCTGGCCCAGATGCCTGAAATGGCCGGACGCCAGCCTGACGTGGTGATCGCCTGCGTGGGGGGGGGCTCCAATGCCATGGGCATTTTCCATCCCTACATTCCCGAGGAGACCGTCCGCCTGATGGGGGTGGAAGCGGGAGGGGAAGGGGTTGCCACCGGGCACCACGCGGCGTCCCTGGTGGCTGGATCGCCCGGCGTGCTGCACGGAAACCGGACCTACCTGCTGCAGGACGAGAACGGCCAGATCATCGAAACCCATTCCATTTCGGCCGGCCTCGACTATCCCGGCGTGGGGCCCGAACATGCGTGGCTCAAGGACACGGGACGTGCCGAATACGTGGCCATCACGGACGGGGAAGCGCTGAACGCCTTTCATGCCTTGTGCCGCATGGAAGGCATCATCCCGGCCCTGGAGTCGAGCCACGCCCTGGCGCAGGCCATGAAAATGGCGCCCGCCATGGGCAAGGAACGCATCCTGCTCGTCAATCTTTCGGGCCGCGGCGACAAGGACATGGCGACGGTGGCAGAACGCAGCGGGATCCGGCTGTGAAACGCCGGCCGCTTCATTGAAGGGGGAGATGTGTCACGGATTTCCGCAACATTCGAAAAGCTCGGGCAGGAAGGACGCAAGGCCCTGATCCCGTTTTTTACCGCGGGGGATCCAAGCCTGGCGCAATGCGTGCCCACCATGCAGGCCCTGGTGGCGGGCGGTGCGGACCTGATCGAACTGGGCGTGCCGTTCTCGGATCCCATGGCGGACGGCCCCACCATTCAGCGCGCCAGCGAACGGGCGCTCCGGCAGGGCGTGTCCCTGCGCCAGGTTCTGGATGCGGTGTCCCGCTTCCGCCAGGACGACGGCAAGACGCCCGTTGTGCTGATGGGCTACGCCAATCCCATCGAACGCATGGGGAGGGAAGCTTTTGCCGACCGGTGCGCGGAATCGGGCGTGGACGGGGTGCTGGTGGTGGACTATCCGCCGGACGAGGCGCGCGCCCTCGGCGCGTTGCTGTCGCCCCGGGGCATCGACTCCATCTTCCTGCTCTCTCCCACCTCCACCGACGAGCGGGTGCGCGAAATCGCGACCCTGGCGAGCGGCTACATTTATTATGTCTCCTTGCGGGGCGTGACGGGAGCCTCGCACATCGATGTGGCGGACGTGGGCCATCAGGTGGCGCGGATCAAGGCCCTGGCGCGCGTGCCCGTGGGCGTGGGGTTCGGCATCCGGGATGACGCCACGGCCCGTGCCCTGTCGGCCGTGGCGGACGGCATCGTGGTCGGTTCGCGCATCGTGGAAGAAATCGAAGCCTCTTCCGAAAGCGAAGCGCCTGCGGCAGTGGGCGCCCTGATCAAACGGTTTCGTCAAGCAATGGATGCGCAACGATGAGCTGGTTCAAGAAACTCCTCCCGCCACGCATCAAGCGCGGCCAGAAAAGCAGCAAGGGATCGGTTCCCGAAGGCCTGTGGGTCAAGTGCGGCTCCTGCGAGGCGGTGCTTTACCGTTCCGACCTGGAATCGAACCTGCATGTCTGCCCGAAGTGCTCCCATCACATCCGGATTTCCGCCCGCACGCGCCTGGATTATTTTCTCGATGCGGACGGCCGTTTCGAAATCGGGTCGGAAGTGGTGCCGGTGGACAGCCTCAAGTTCAAGGACAGCCGGCGTTACGTGGACCGGTTGACCGAAGCGGCCAACGCCACCGGAGAATCGGATGCGCTGGTGGTGGTCCAGGGCACGCTCAAGGGGCTGCCGCTGGTGGCTGCCGCCTTCGAGTTCGAATTCATGGGCGGCTCCATGGGCTCCGTGGTGGGCGAACGTTTCACGCGGGCGG
>JAKBBG010000049.1 GCA_021826025.1 Pseudomonadota bacterium
CCGGCAAGCTCGTGAACCGCGTCCACAAAGCCCGCCCCGGTGTATTCCATGATGAACCCCAGGGCCGTGCCGCTCGCGCCGCAGCCGAAACAGTAATAGAACTGCTTGCTCGGGCTGACGGAAAAGGAAGGGGATTTTTCGGAATGGAAAGGGCAGCGCGCCACGTAGTTGGCGCCGGCCTTCTTGAGGGGTACGTAGCGTTCGATCGTCTCGACGATATCGACACGACCCAGAAGCGTTTGAATGAAATCCCTGGGAATCATTCGCCGGTGTCCCACGCAACAACGGCCCCGGGCACGGGGCAAACTGTCAGGCGCCTAGCGGGCCGCGAGACGGGCCTTGACGAGACCTGAGACCTTCCCCATGTCGGCACGGCCGGCCAGCAGGGGTTTGACCAGCGCCATGACGCGCGCCATGTCCTGCATGCCGGCAGCCCCGCTTTCGAGGATGGCCTGGTCCACGATGCCTGCGACCGCTTCCTCGGACAATGCCTGGGGCATGTATTGCTGAAGGACCGATACTTCGAACCGTTCCTGATTCACCAGGTCCTGCCGTCCTGCTGCTTCGAACTGGGTGATGGAATCCCTGCGCTGCTTCAGCATCTTGTCCAGGATGGCGAGGACGGCGGCATCGTCGAGTTCGACCCGTTCGTCCACTTCCTTCTGCTTGAGCGCCGCAAGGATGAGCCGCACGGCATTGAGGCGGGCGGCATCCCGCGCACGCAGCGCGGTCTTCATGTCTTCCGTAATGCGGGCTTTGAGACTCATCTCAATGGAGGCCTGCGCCTCCTCCGTCATGCCGGAATCAATAAAGCTTGGGGGGCAGCATCTGGCTGCGCAGGCGCTTGTAACGGCGCTTGATGGCGGCAGCCAGCTTGCGTTTGCGTTCCGCTGTCGGCTTCTCGTAGAACTCCCGGGCTCGCAGCTCGGTGAGCAGGCCGGTCTTTTCAACCGCACGCTTGAAGCGACGCAGGGCAACGTCAAACGGTTCGTTTTCTTTTACGCGGATATTCGGCATTCAAACCTCTGGTTTCACAGCGGGCCCAGGCCCGGAAAAACATCGATTGTAGCAACAATTGCGCTGACTTGTCATCCGCCGGGCGCATTTGGGCGCCGGGCAGGCCGCGCTGAAATATATGTGATTTTTTCCCACTTTTTTTAAAAAACCGCTACAATCCCGCTACCGACGACCACAAAGGGGACAGACCATGAACGCGCGCAAAACTCCGGCTTTCAAAGCACAATTACCTGTTTTATATGCCCTTTTATTGTCCGCAGCGGTGGCTGGCTGCGGCGGCGGGGGTTCCGGCGGCGGCACCGCTGCCGGCGCCACGCAGCTCAAGGCCACGAGCCTCACCGGCGCCGCCAAGGACAACCCGATCCCCGGCGCCGTCATTACGGTCACCACGGGCGCGCCCCTCAACGACACGGGCGCCACCACCGTCGGGACCATCACGGCAGACTCCTCCGGCAATTTCACGGTCTCTGTGACCCTGCCTTCGGGCAGCG
Organism: Pseudomonadota bacterium; assembly: GCA_021826025.1. Taxonomy (GTDB): domain Bacteria; phylum Pseudomonadota; class Gammaproteobacteria; order Burkholderiales; family Ferrovaceae; genus JAKBAT01. The sequence goes on from JAKBBG010000049.1 coordinate 1,509, forward strand.
TCCCCGTGTTCGCCAATGCGACCGACCCGAGCAACAGTTTTGTCATCCTCAGCAGCTACCTTGGACAATCGGACAGTTTGAGCGCCGTGGGAACGCTTACCGCCGCCAACCTGCCCGACCTGGAAATCAGCCCGGTCACGACCGCGGCCCTGGCCGTGTACGCGCAGCTCAACGGGGGCAGTTTCTCGACCCTCACGCCCACCACGTATGCGAGCTCGCTGCAGACGTACTGGAGTGACGTCCTGGCCATTTCCGCGGCCATCAAGGCCGTGGGCGACTCCCTGTGCACGCCGGCCACCGCCCTCACCACGTCCACCAACCTGGCGGCCACGATCGCCGCCGGCGCCAACCTGTCTTCCGGCAATTCCACCACGCTGCAGACGGCGGCCACCACGCTCGGGGGAAACTGTCCCACCGTGCTGGCCTCCCTCCCCATGGAAATTGCCGCCGACCCCGATTTCGGCCCCGAACTGCACGTGGGTGATGTCATCGACGCCAACCTGGTGAGCGTGCCTGCCGGCACGTACCAGCTGCAGGGCGTCATCGCCGAGACCGGCATGACCGCAATGGGCGCGGGCAGCACCACCCCGGCCGCGTTCGTGCCGGCCAGCGTATTCGTCGATACGGCTGTCACCGTTTCGGCGACCGGCGCAGTGAGCTCCGCGGACGGTCAGGTCAGCGGCACCGTGGTGGGCAACCTGGTCACCCTGACCTTGACCAACGGCACGGGCACGGGTGCTCCGGCCTACAGCCTGCGCGGAAAGGTCGGACTGATCCCCGGCACCCTGACCGCGGGCGGAAATGCCTACGCCCTGCAAAGCGGCGGCAGCAACAACGCGACCCAGGTTCTGGCCGGCTTCAACGCCGTGCTGGCCCCCTCCTCCGTGGCGCCGTCCTGGGCCGGCATCGCCCAGCTGCCGACCTCTTCCGACCACGGGGTCACCTGTCCGTCCGGGAGTCTGCCCATCCGGCTTGACGCGTTCGGCACCCGGCTGGGTGGCGGCAGCATCGGCGAATGCGTGACGCCCACGGCCACGGGCTGGACCATGGCGGCCCCCGTCGCTGCGGCCTCCTATTATTTTGACGACGCAAATGTCCTGGCCGGCACGTCGCCTGCGCCGACCCTGACGGCCCCCACCTGGACGGAGACGGGAACGACCACGCCCTTCGTCATCAGCGATACCGGCGCCACCTATACCCAGAACGGCACGGCCGTCACCGGCACCACTTACTACGTACTGGGGACGCGTTTCGTGGTGTTTTCGGGGAGCACGGCCAACACCCTGCTGGCCATGCACGAAACGCCCATGGGACACGTTTCGGAAGGGGATGCCCGGATGATGCCCGGCGCCTCTCCTGACGCCATGCCCACGACGGTTGCCTCCGGCAGCCAGACCGACCAGGGCGGCTCGCAGGACCACTGACGCCCCGGCCGTCCTCGCAGCCGGAACGGCTGCCTGCCGCTTGAAGGCGGCAGGCAGCTATGCCAAACTGGCCCGCTTATGTTGATCCTGGGCATCGAATCTTCCTGCGACGAAACGGGAATCGGCTTGTACGACACGCAGGCCGGCCTGCTTTCGGAAGCGCTGCACTCCCAAGTCGCCCTGCATGAAGCCTACGGCGGCGTGGTGCCTGAACTCGCGTCGCGCGACCATATCCGGCGCATCATCCCCCTGGTCCGCAAAACCCTGCAGGACGGCAACCGCTCCCTCCAGGACCTCGATGCGGTGGCCTACACGGCAGGGCCGGGCCTCGCGGGAGCCCTGCTCGTGGGCGCATCGGTGGCCGAATCGCTGGCACTCGCCCTCGGCATTCCGGTGGTGGGCGTGCACCACCTGGAAGGACATTTGCTGTCCCCGCTGCTGGGTGAAAACCCGCCGGAATTCCCCTTCGTCGCGTTGCTGGTGTCCGGCGGACATACCCAGTTCATGGCAGTACGCGCCGTCGGAGACTACGAACTGCTGGGTGAAACCGTGGACGACGCGGCGGGCGAAGCTTTCGACAAGACGGCCCAGCTGCTGGGACTGCCCTATCCCGGCGGCCCGGCCCTGTCGCGGCTTGCCGAAGGCGGAAACCCGGAACGTTTCGCGCTGCCCCGGCCCATGCTCCAGAGCGGGGATCTGCACATGAGCTTCAGCGGACTCAAAACCGCCGTGTCCCTGCTGGTGAAATCACGCGGAAACGACGCACATGCCGACATCGCCGCGAGCTTCGAGGCGGCAGTGGCGGACGTCCTGAGCCAGAAGGCGCTGCAGGCGCTCGAATCGACCGGAATGGACCGGCTGGTGGTGGCCGGAGGCGTTGGCGCCAACCGGCGCCTGCGCGAGACCCTGAGTCACCGGCTGGGCCGGCGGGGGGCCCGTGTGGCCTTCCCGCCGCTGCGCCTGTGCACCGACAACGGGGCCATGATCGCCTATGCCGGGGCCTGCCGGCTCGGGCGTCATCCGCAAGCCGCACGCCAGCCCGGCCGCTTCACCATCCACCCGCGCTGGAACCTGCAGGAGTACGCGCAGGCTATTGCCCCGCGCTGAGCGGGCTGCCGCACACGCTGCAATGGGGATCTTTCGGCAGGGAAAGCTGCTGCCATTCCATGGCCAGGGCATCGAGAATCAACAGCCGGCCGGCCAGTGACCGGCCCATGCCCGCGATCAGCTTGAGCGCCTCGGCCGCCTGGGTGGCCCCCACGATGCCCACCAGCGGAGAAAACACCCCCATGACCGCGCAGCGCACTTCCTCGTCCTGGGCAGACTCCGGATAGAGACACTCATAGCAGGGGCTGTCCTTCCGGCGCGGGTCGAACACGGCGATCTGCGCGTCGAAGCGGATTGCCGCACCGGACACCAGGGGCTTGCGGTGCCGCACGCTCGCGCGGTTGACCGCGTGGCGCGTGGCGAAATTGTCGCTGCAATCCAGGACCAGGTCCGATGCGGCCACCAGGGTATCGAGCGCAGCGCCGGACACGCGCTCCGGCATCACGCGCACCGCCACTTCGGGGTTGATGGCCAGCAGGGCCTCGCGGGTGGCTTCCGCCTTGTTGCGACCGAGGTCGGCCTGGCGCAAGGCGATCTGCCGCTGCAGGTTGGTCAGGTCGATCGTGTCGCCATCGCAGAGGGTGATCTGGCCCACGCCGCTCGCGGCGAGGTAGAGGGACGCCGGGGAACCCAGCCCGCCGGCGCCCACCAGCAGCACCCGGGCGGACCGGATCTTTTCCTGGCCTTCCACACCCAGCTCGTTGAGCAGGATGTGGCGGCTGTATCGCAACAGCTGCGCGTCTTCCATGGCCCGGCCGGTCGGTTAGTTGGCTTTCGCCTGCTTGCCCTTGAGGAACGCGATGGCCTGGTTCAGCTGGTAGTCGGGTTTGTCCTTGCCGTTGTCGGACTTCGCTTCAGGCTTGTGGGCAGGCGCCGTCTTGTTCGCCGCTTCATGCGCCTTGGCTGCCGGCGCCTTGGCCGCGACCGTCGTCGCATCGGCTCCGGTGCCTGCCTTGCTGTCCGTGGGATTGGACAAATGTCCTTCCAGGTCCGCTTCGCGGATGCCGATCGATGCGTCGGCCACGTTGTTCGGGTCTTCCGGCACCACCACGTCAGGCTCGATGCCCTTGGCCTGGATGGAGCGCCCGTTGGGCGTGAAGTATCGGGCCGTGGTGAGCTTCAGGGCCGTGTTGTTGGAAAGGGGAAGGATGGTTTGGACCGACCCTTTCCCGAAGGTGCGCTCGCCCATGATGGTCGCACGGTGATGGTCCTGCAACGCGCCGGCCACGATTTCGGAAGCCGAGGCCGACCCGCTGTTGACCAGCACCACCATCGGGATCTTCTTCACGCCGGCCGGCAATTCGGCCACATAGTCCGAATCCGCGGGGCCGTGCAGATAGTTTTCCGGATCGGCCGTGAGGCGCATCTTGGCGTCGGGAACGCGCCCTTCGGTATACACCACCAGGGCGTCCTGCGGCAGGAACGCTGCCGACACGCCCACGGCCGAGTTGAGCAGGCCGCCGGGGTCGTTGCGCAGGTCGAGCACGAGGCCTTTGACGGCCCCCTTGTTGTCCTTGTAGAACTTCTCGATGGCCGCCGCCAGGTCTTCACCCGTGTGTTCCTGGAACTGGCTCACCCGGATGGACGCGTAGCCGGGCTCCACTTCCTTCAGCTTGACGCTTTTCATCTTGATCACGGAACGCGTGAGGGTGACCACGATCGGCTTGGGCGCGTTCTTCCGGACCAAGGTGAGGGTGATCTGGGTGTCGGGCTTGCCGCGCATGCGCTTGACCGCGTCGTTCAGGGTCATGCCCTTCACGGCCATGTCGTCGAGCTTGACGATGAGGTCGCCCGGCTTGATGCCGGCGCGCGAGGCCGGCGTGTCGTCGATGGGCGAAACCACCTTGACGATCCCGTCTTCCATGGTCACTTCAATGCCCAGGCCGCCGAATTCCCCCTGGGTACCGGCCTGGAGTTCCTTGTAGGCCTCCTGATCGAGATAGGCGGAATGGGGGTCGAGACCGGCCACCATGCCGATGATGGCTTCCTTGATGAGCTTGCGGTCGTCCACCGGTTCCACGTAATCGCTTTTGATGCGGCCGAACACTTCGCTGAACGTGCGCAACTCTTCCACAGGCAGGGGGCTGCCGCTCTGGGGCCGCTCGGCGACCGCAGAAAAGTTGAGCGTGAGGGAAAACCCGATGACGGCTCCCAGCAGCACCAATCCCAATTTTTTCAATTGCCCACCCATAGCCCTGATCCTTTACGTGACGTTACGGACGACCCACCCATGTCATGGGGTCGAACGGCTTGCTTTGATAACGAAGTTCGAAGTATAGCCCCGATTCGCTGTTTCCACCTGTGCTGCCGGCGCTGGCCACGGCTGCCCCCCCTTTCACCAGGTCGCCCACCTGGACAAAAAGGCTTTGCACGCCGCCATAAAGACTCATGTAACTGCCCCCGTGGTCGATGATGAGCAGGTTGCCGAAGCCTCGCAGCCAGTCCGCAAACACCACGCGTCCGGATGCCACCGCCTTGACTTCCCGCCCTTCGGGCGCCCGGATGAACAGTCCGCGCCAGCTTAAGCCGGTATCGGAACGTGGACTGCCAAACCGGTTCATCAGTTCCCCGGCTACCGGCAGCCGCAGGTGGCCTTTCATCCGGGCGAACCCGTCGCTGTCGTAGCCGAACTCGGGAACCTTGTCGATCATGGCCACGGCCGGCGGGGCCCCCGCGGCCGCGCTGCCCTGTTCCTCCTTGTGCCGCCGGCGCCGCTCCTCGGCCTGGCGCGCCAGCATCCGGTTGATGTTTTCCACCAGTCTGGTGAGGCGCTTTTCGTCCTTCTGCAGGGATTGCAGGCTGCGCTTCTGCTTTTTCATTTTGCTGGACAGGCTCGCCACAAGCCGCGCACGCGCCGTGTTTTCCGCCTGGAGCCGCTTGCGCTGGGCCGCCTGTTCGGCCTGGACCCGCGCCAGCTGGCGCAGTTTTTTTTCCCGCTCCCCGGTCACCTGGGCCAGGGTCTGCAGGTTGCCGCGCAGGGACTGCACCGTTTCGGCCCGCGCCCGGGCCAGGATTTCCAGATATTCCATCTGGCGCGCGATCACGTCGGGATCCTGTCCCGACAGGAGGAGGGAAAGCGGCTCGGAAACCCCCTGCTCGTAGCGTTGCCTGAGCAGGATGGCCAGGGCGGCCTGACCCTGGTCGATCGCGTCGCGGGTGCGGGAGGAGCGTTCGTGCAGCCGCCCCAGTTCGTTCTGGAGTGCCTGCTGCTGCTGGTCCAGGTCGCGCAGGGCCCGGTTGATTTCGCTGATGGCCCGTTCGGATTTGCGCAGGGCGTCCACCGCCTCGTTTTTGGAACCTTCGGTGGCGGACAGCTCGCGCTGCAGTTCGCGGATCTTTCCGCGCAGGCCTTCGAGGTCGTTTTCCGGGCCTGCCAGCGCGCTCCCGCACAGCAGCAGGGAAGCCAGCACAGCGATGAGCGCGCGCGTCGCCACCCGGAACTCAGGATTCGATGCGGCCCTGGTTCGCAACGGCCTGGGTCATTTGCGCGATTTCGTCGGGGTCGCCCAGATAGTAGCTGTTGAGGGCGGTGAGGTCTTCGTCAAGCTCGTACACCATGGGCATGCCGGTGGGAATGTTCACGCCCACGATGGCGTCGTCGGCGATTTTTCCCAGATATTTGACCAGGGCGCGCAAGGAATTGCCATGCGCCACGATCAGGACCTGGCGGCCCTCGCGCACGGCGGGGGCAATCACGTTTTCCCAATAGGGGATGACCCGGTCCACCGTGTCCTTGAGGCTTTCACCGCGCGGCAACTCGCGGCCTTCGAGGTGGCGGTAGCGCGGATCCTCCACGGCGCTGCGGGGATCGTCCAGCGCGATCTGCGGCGGCCGGATGTCGTAGCTGCGGCGCCACTGGTAGACCTGCTGTTCGCCGAAGCGGGCCGACGTTTCGGCCTTGTTGAGCCCCTGCAGGTCTCCATAGTGGCGTTCGTTGAGATGCCAGTCCGACACCACGGGCACCCACATGCGTTCCATCATTTCCAGGCTGAGCCAGAGGGTTTTGATGGCGCGCTGGAGCACCGACGTGTAGGCGAGGTCGATTTCGAACCCCGCCGACCGCATCAACTGCCCGGACCGGATTGCCTCCTGGATTCCACGGGCAGTCAGCCCCACGTCAGCCCATCCGGTAAAGCGGTTTTCCTCGTTCCAGACGCTTTGCCCATGACGCAGCAGCACAATTTTCTTCATGGCGCCGTTCAGTAACAATAAATAGAGCCATTCTAGCAAGAAATAATGGGACCGGCGAAAAACAATGCGGTTCTTTGGTAGAATACAGGCCGTTTTTACATGTACGGAGCACCCGTCATCTTGGACTTTCTATTCCAGCACATCGGCCTTGTCATCCTGATGGCGGCAAGCGGCCTCATGATCATCTGGCCCGACCTGCAAAACTTCGGAAAGGCACAGGCGACCCTGAGCACCCTGGAAGCCACCCAGCTCATCAACCAGAAGCACGCCATCGTCATCGACCTTCGCCGCAAGCAGGACTTCGAACTGGGCCATCTGCCGGGGGCGCGCCACATCCCCTCGGACGAAATCGCCTCCCGCGCCGAAGAACTGTCCCGCTTCAAAGCGCGCCCGGCCATTCTGGTCGCCACAGGCCAGAACGGTGCCAAGGCCGCAAAAGCCCTGAAAGCCCAGGGGTTTGTGGATGTCTTCACGCTCAAGGGCGGCATGTCGTCCTGGGTCGAAGCCAATCTGCCCATCGAACACAGCACCGAAAAGGCCTGAGGCCCGCCATGTCCCCGCACGTGCTCATGTACACCACCGGAGTCTGCCCCTACTGCCTGATGGCCGAGCGATACCTGCACAAAAAGGGGGTGGGGGCGCTGGAAAAAATCCGCGTCGACCTCGACCCTTCCCAGCGCGAAGCCATGATCGGCCGCACGGGCCGGCGCACGGTGCCGCAGATTTTCATCAACGACATCCATGTCGGCGGGTATGACGACCTTGTCGCCCTCGACCAGGCTGGCCGGCTGGATCCCCTGCTGGCCGATTCCCCTTCAGGACATTAACCCATGACCCAAGACGCAGCCCAAAGCCAAACGCCGGTTCCTGTTTTCTCCATCGAAAAAATCTACGCCAAAGACGTTTCCCTGGAGCTGCCCAACGCCCCCCAGGCGTTTCTGGAACGGGAAGCCCCGCAAGTCGAAGTGCAGCTTTCCAACGGAAGCGAACCCGTCGAGGCCGGCATTTTCCAGGTGACGGTGTCCGTCACCGTGACGACCAAGGTGCAGGACCGGACCCTGTTCCTGGTGGAAGTGGTGCAGGCGGGGATTTTCCGCCTCGAGAACATTCCGGCCACGGACATGCCTTACGTGCTGGGCGTGACCTGCCCCGGCATCCTGTTCCCCTACGCGCGCGAAGTGGTGTCCGACCTCGCAACCCGTGCCGGCTTCCCGCCCGTGATCCTCAATCCCGTCAACTTCGAAGCCCTCTTCCAGCAACGGCTGGAGGAAGCGCAGGCCCAGGCGGCGCCCGCCTCGCCCGTCACCCAGTAGCCGCCATGAAACTGGCCATCCTCGGTGCCGGCGCCTGGGGAACGGCTCTGGCCATCAGCTTGGCGGGCCGGCACCCGAGCACGCTGTGGGGGCGCAACCCGGCCGTCATGGCCGACATGCGTGCGGCCCGCACGAACGCGCGCTATCTTCCCAACCATGTGTTGCCGCCTCCGCTCGCCGTCACCGCCGACCTGGCGGAAGCGGTCTCCGATGCCGAGCTCGCCCTCCTTGCCGTGCCGGTGGCCGGATTGCGGGAAACCTTGCAGGCGCTCGTCCGCTGCCGCCCCAAAATGCCGCTGGTGTGGGCCTGCAAAGGGTTCGACCCGGAAAGTGGCTTCCTGCCCCACCAGATCGTGGCGGAAACCGTGCCTGCCGGCACCCACAGCGGCGTCCTGTCCGGACCCAGCTTTGCCGAGGAAGTGGCCTCCGGCCTCCCGGCAGCGGTCACGCTGGCCTCCCTCCACCCCGGCTTTGCCAGGGACACCGCCCGGGCCCTGCACGGGCATCGCCTGCGCCTGTATTCCAGCACCGACCTCGTGGGCGTGGAAATCGCGGGCGCCCTCAAGAACGTCATCGCCATTGCAGCGGGCCTTTCCGACGAGCTGGGTCTCGGCCTGAACGCCCGGGCTGCCCTGGTGACCCGCGGCCTTGCGGAAATCGCCCGCCTGGGCGTGGCCCTGGGTGGACGTTCGGAAACCTTCATGGGACTGTCCGGGCTGGGGGACCTGGTGCTCACCTGCACCGGGGCCCTGTCGAGAAACTACCGCGTGGGCCAGGGCCTCGCCCGGGGCAATGGCCTGTCCGATGTCCTGGACAGCCTCGGCCACGTGGCGGAAGGCGTCACGTCCGCCGCTTCCGCGGCGGCCCTCGCCCGCCACCATCAGGTGGAAATGCCCATCACCGAAGCCGTGCGGGCAGTGCTGGAAGGCACGGTCAGCGTGCACGAAGCGGTGGAGCTGCTGCTTTCCCGCGAACCCCGGTCCGAATAGCGTCGCTATACGGCCCCTTCAAAACCGCATTGCCGCCAGGCTTCAAACACCATCACGGCCGCCGCGTTGGACAGGTTGAGGCTGCGGCTTCCGGGCATCATGGGCAGGCGCAGGCGGTGTCCGGCTTCGAACTCTTCCAGGATGTGGTCGGGCAGTCCGCGCGTTTCGGGCCCCAGCAGGAAAACGTCGCCCGGACGGTAGGCCGGTTCCGTATGGCGCCGCTGCGCCTTGGTGGTGAGGGCAAACCAGCGCCGGTCCGCCAGCGCCTCCCGGCACGGCCCCCAGCCGGCATGTACGCGCAGGACGGCGCTTTCATGGTAATCGAGGCCGGCACGGCGCAGCTGGCGGTCCGACACGTCGAATCCGAGCGGCTCGACCAGATGCAGGCGGGCGCCCGTGTTGGCGCAGAGCCGGATGATGTTGCCCGTGTTGGGCGGAATTTCGGGCTGGAACAGCACCACGTCGAACATGTCGGGTCCTCAGTATTCCGGTGCGGCGGTGCGGGCCGCCACCCAGGCGCAGACCCGGCTTGCGCCTGCCGCTTTCAGCACCCGGGCGGCGGCATCCAGGGTGGCGCCGCTCGTCATCACATCGTCCACCAGCGCCACGCGCAGGCCCGCCACGGAACGGCGGCAGCGGAATGCGCCGGCGAGATTGTCGCGCCGGCGGGCGGCCGTGAGCCCCGCCTGTGCCGTGGTATCGCGGGTGCGCTCGAGCGTCGCCACGAGCGGCCGCTGACACAGGACGGCAAGGCGGCGCGCGATCTCAAGGGCCTGATTGTAACCGCGCCGGCGCAGCCGGCGGGACGACAGCGGCATGGCCACCAGCAGGTCGGGCATTTCCCGGCCGGCCACCGCCCGGGCAAGCCCGGCCGCCAGCGCAGGCGCGAGCTGCAACGCCCCGCCATACTTGAGGCGTCGCACCAGGACGTCCACCGGATAGCGGTAGGCGTAGGCGGCCACGGTTTCGTCGAAGGCCGGACCAAGCTCTGCGCAACAACGGCAGGGTGCCGGCGGCGAACGCCATTCCCCGCAGCGCGGACAGGCCCCGGGGCCGGGCGCCGGCAAGTCCCCGCGGCAGCCGGCGCAAAGGGCGTCGCGCACGTCGCGGGCGGCCCCGCAAAGAAAACAGTGGCGGGGCCAGAACCCCGAAAACGGCATGGGCGAACCCTCCGCGCTGCCCGCATTTGACAAAGAGGCTGCAGGTCCTTGATCATCCGGAGCATGGATACGCATTCTACTGTGCCGCACGCGCAAACAGCGCAAGCAGGCTCTCCGAAAAGCACCACGGCGTGGTCCGTGGATGCCGTCGAAACCCTTTTGGCGCTCCCCTTCAACGACCTGATCTGGCGCGCCCAGTCTGTGCACCGGGCGCATTTCGATCCCAACGGCGTGCAGCTGTCGACGCTGCTTTCGGTCAAGACGGGCGGCTGCCCCGAAGACTGCGGCTATTGCCCCCAGTCGGTCCGTCACCCGACGGCAGTGGCGAACCAGGCCATCCTTTCCACGGAAGAAGTGCTTGCGGCGGCCCGCACCGCCAAGGAGTCCGGCGCCTCCCGTTTCTGCATGGGGGCCGCCTGGCGCAGCCCGAAAGAGCGCGACCTGGATGCGGTCATCCACATGATCGAAGGAGTCCGCGCCCTCGGCCTGGAAACCTGCGCCACCCTCGGCATGCTCAAGCCAGCCCAGGCCGAGCGCCTGAAGCAGGCCGGCCTCGACTACTACAACCACAACCTGGACACGGCCCGCGAGTTTTATGGCGACATCGTCCACACCCGGGACTACCAGGACCGTCTGGACACGCTGCAAGCCGTGCGGACAGCCGGCATGCACGTCTGCTGCGGCGGCATCGTGGGCATGGGCGAAACCCGCCGCGTGCGGGCCGGACTGCTGGCGGAACTCGCCAACCTCGATCCCGCTCCGGAATCGGTTCCCATCAACCTGCTGGTCCAGGTGGAAGGGACGCCGCTGTACGGAACGGAAACGCTCGACCCTTTCGAATTCGTGCGCACCATCGCCTGCGCCCGCATTCTCATGCCGGCCTCGCGCGTGCGCCTGTCTGCCGGACGGGAATCCCTTTCCGACGAAATGCAGGCCCTGTGCTTCCTTGCGGGCGCCAACTCGATTTTCTACGGCGAACGGCTGCTCACCACCGGAAATCCGGACGTGGAACGGGACCGGCGCCTGTTTGACCGCCTGGGACTGCATGCCGAGTGACGCCGGAACCGGCGCGCCTGCGCCGAGCCTTTGACCGGACCGCCGCACACCATGCCGAAGAGGCCGTGCTTGCGCAGGAAATCGGCAGGCGCCTGTTCGACCACCTGAACTTCCTCAAACCCTCCCCCCGCCGGCTGCTCGATCTCGGGGCCGCGACCGGCACTGCCGGGGAAGACCTGCGCCGGCTCTTTCCCGGAGCCGAAATCCTGTCCGTCGATTTCGCCTTCGCGCTGCTGCGCGCCAATCCCTGGAAACCCCGTCCGTGGTGGCGTTTCGGCCCGGAAGACGTGCGCCATGCCCTGTGCGCGCGGGCGGAGCAGCTGCCCTTCGCTGCGGGAAGCATCGACCTGGTGTGGGCCAACCTGCTGCTGCCCAGCTGCGATCCGGAATCGGTCATCCGGGAAGTGCAGCGGGTGCTGGCCCCGGAAGGGCTTTTCATTTTCAGCACGCTGGGGCCGGACACCCTGAAGGAACTGAAGCAGGTGTTTGCGCACAGCCCGGACGGCTGCGACCACCTGCAGGAATTTGCGGACATGCACGACGTGGGGGACGCGCTGGTGCATGCGGGGTTTTCCGATCCGGTCATGGACCGGGAAGACCTGACCGTGACGTACCCCGGACTGTCCGCCCTGCTGCGCGACCTGCGC
>JAKBBG010000050.1 GCA_021826025.1 Pseudomonadota bacterium
TGTTCCGGAAAAATTGGAGTCCTGCAGCGCCGGCATGGCGATCAGAAAATGATTCGTGAGGTTGACGGAACCCATGGGGCCGATTATCGCATATTCCGGATCGCGGACGGCCGGATGGCATACTAGGCCCCATGACGAAAATCGCTGCGGGCGGCACCCTCGGTCCGGCCCTGTTCTGGTTCCGGCGCGACCTGCGCGACGAAGACAATGAAGGCCTGGCTCAGGCGCTGTCCCGGCACGCGCCGGTTTACTGCGCGTTCGTTTTTGACACGGCCATACTTGACGGCCTGCGCGACCGCGCCGACCGTCGGGTCGAATTCATCTGGCACAGCGTGGCGGCGTTGCGCGCTTCCCTGCAGCGGCGAGGCGGGGGGCTCGCCGTTCTGCACGGGGATGCGCGCCGCTGCATACCGGAGCTTGCGGCAAGGCTCGGGGCCGTCGCGGTTCATGCCAACCGGGACTACGAGCCGCAGGCGCTGCAGCGCGACGATGCCGTGGCCGCCGCCCTGGCGGCTCAGGGGATCGCGTTTCATGACCACAAGGACCAGGTGGTGTTCGAAGGGCGGGAACTGCTCACGCAGGGCGGAAAGCCCTATGTCGTGTTCACGCCGTACCGCAACGCCTGGCTGCGTGCCGTCACGCCAGCCCTGACCGCTTCGCGCGACCCGCATTACCCGTCGCTTGCCGGAGAGGCCCCGCAGCGGATGCCCGATCTGGCGGAGCTGGGGTTCCTGCCCACCAACCTGCTCGGGTTGGGCATTCGGCCCGGCATGGAAGGTGCACGGCAATTGCTGGCCGATTTCCTGCCTCGCATGGGGCAATACCATCTCGCGCGGGACTATCCCGGCCGGCGCGGGGTGTCCTATCTGTCCGTGCACCTGCGATTCGGCACGGTTTCCGTTCGCGAACTGGTGCGCCACGCGCGCGCAGAGTCCGGGCCGGGCGCGCTGGCCTGGCTTAACGAACTGATCTGGCGGGATTTCTACTTTTCCGTCCTGGCCAACTTTCCGAAGGTGGCGGACCGGGCATTCCGGCCGGATTGCGAGCAGCTCGTCTTCGACAACGACCCGCACCTGTTCCGTGCCTGGCAGGACGGACGTACCGGCTATCCCATCGTTGACGCCGGCATGCGCCAGCTGCTGGCGACCGGCTACATGCACAACCGGCTGCGCATGATCACGGCCTCGTTCCTGGTAAAACACCTGGGGGTGGACTGGCGCTGGGGTGAACGGCATTTTGCGGACCATTTGAACGACTACGACCTGGCGGCCAACAACGGCGGCTGGCAGTGGTCCGCATCCACCGGTTGCGATGCGCAACCCTGGTTCCGGATATTCAATCCGGTCCTCCAGGGGCGGCGGTTCGACCCCGACGGGCAGTTCGTTCGCCGTTACGTGCCCGAGCTGGGACGGGTGCCTGCGTCGGACCTCCATGCGCCGTGGACGCTGTCGCCGCTGGAACAGCAGGCCGCAGGCTGTATCATTGGGCAGGATTACCCGGCCCCCGTCGTGGACCATGCGACGGCCCGGAAAAAAACGCTCAGACGCTACCACCGGTGAAACGACCCTCATGAAGATTGCCACCTGGAACGTGAATTCCGTCAACGTGCGCCTGGAACAGGTGCTGGCATGGCTCAGGGCGCACGCGCCGGATGTCCTGTGCCTGCAGGAGCTCAAGTGCGAAACCGAACGGTTTCCCCTGGCCGCGGTGCAGGACCTGGGGTATTCCGCCCTCGTGGCCGGACAGAAAACCTACAATGGCGTGGCGTTGCTCAGCCGGTCGCCGGGCCTGGAGCCCCTGGCCGGAATTCCCGGGTTCGAGGACGTCCAGCAACGCGTGATAGCCGGAACTTACGGGGACATCCGGGTCATTTCCGTTTATTGTCCCAACGGGGAATCCCTGGCTTCGGACAAGTATGCCTACAAGTTGCGCTGGTTCGCGGCGCTGCGGCAATACCTGGCCTCGGAACTTCGCCGGCACCCCAGGCTGGTGGTGGCGGGCGATTTCAACGTGGCTCCCGAAGACCGTGACGTGTACGATCCCGTCGCCTGGAAGGGGGAAGTGCTGTGCAGCGAGCCCGAGCGGGCCGCCTTCGGCGCCCTGCTGTCGGAAGGGTTGAAGGATGGTTTCCGGCTGTTCGAACAGGCCGAGCGCTCCTACAGCTGGTGGCATTACCGCATGAACGCCTTCAAGCGGAACATGGGACTGCGCATCGACCATATTCTGGTGAGCGAGGCGCTAGGGCCCCGGTGCTCCGCGTGCGCCATCGACAAGGCCCCGCGCGCGGCGGAACGGCCTTCCGATCACGCCCCGGTTTATGCGGAATTTTCCGGCTCGTCCAGCCCCAGTTCCTGAATCTTGCGGGTGAGCGTGTTGCGCCCCCAGCCCAGCAGCTGGGCGGCCTCGATCCGGCGCCCCCCGGTAAAGCCCAGCGCCTGGGTGATGAGGGCCTGTTCGAAATCCCGGTTGAGGCGGTCCAGGATGCCCCGCTCGCCCCGCGCCAGCGCCTGGGCCACTTCCACTTCAAGCGCCGTCTTCCAGTGCGTCGGCGCGATGGCTTCCGCCGCGCTTTTCAATTCGGCAGGCAGGTCGCCCATGTCCACATTCACGCCGGGGGCCATGACCGTGAGCCAGTGGCATACGTTTTCCAGTTGCCGGACGTTGCCGCGCCACTCCAGCCCTTCGAGGAACCGCAGGGCCGCATCGGACAGACGCTTGGGCTCCACCTGCAATTCGCGTGCGCTCTTCTGGAGGAAATGGCGGGCCAGCAGCGGAATGTCCTGCCGCCGTTCGCGCAGCGCGGGAAGGCGGATGCGGATCACATTGAGGCGATGGAACAGGTCTTCCCGAAACAGGCCTTCCCGGACCCGCGCTTCCAGGTCCTGGTGGGTGGCGGCGATGATGCGCACCTTGGTGGCGACCGGGGCATGGCCGCCGACCCGGTAGAATTGGCCATCGGACAGGACGCGCAGCAGGCGGGTCTGGAGGTCGGCCGGCATGTCGCCGATTTCATCGAGAAACAGCGTGCCCCCTTCCGCCTGTTCGAAGCGGCCGCGCCGCAGGGTATTGGCGCCCGTGAACGCGCCGCGTTCGTGGCCGAACAGTTCCGATTCCAGCAGCTCCTTGGGAATGGCCGCCGTGTTGATGGCGATGAACGGCTTGCCGGAGCGGCTGCTGTGCCGGTGCAGGGCGCGGGCCACCAGTTCCTTGCCGGTCCCGGATTCGCCGTTGATGAGGACGGTGGCATTGGACTGTGACAGGCGGCCGATGGCCCGGAAGACGTCCTGCATGGAAGGGGCCTGGCCCAGGATTTCCGGAGTTTGCGCGTGCTCGTCGTGCACTTCCCCGGTGCGCGTGCGCTCTTCCAGGGCGCGCCGCACCAGATCGAGGGCATGGTCCACGTCAAAGGGTTTCGGCAGGTATTCATAGGCGCCGCCCTGGAAGGCGGACACCGCGCTTTCCAGGTCCGAATAGGCGGTCATGATGATGACCGGCAGATCGGGATGGCGAACCTTGAGCTGCTCCAGGAAATCGAATCCGGAGCCCCCGGGCATCCGGATGTCGCTGACCACCACCTGGGGTTCCTCGCTGTCGAGCAGCGCCAGGGCTTCCTGGGCCGACGAAAAGGTGCGGTAGGGGATGCTTTCCCGGGTGAGCGCTTTTTCGAAGACCCAGCGGATGGAACGGTCGTCGTCAACTATCCAGACAGCATTCATGGCGCTTATGCCCTCGGTATCAGGTGTATTCGGTGTCGGGCATCGGCAGAATCAGGCTGAAGCAGGTTCGCCCCGGCCGGCTTTCGAATTCCACCATGCCATGATGCTGGCTAATCAAGTTTTGTGCCAACATCAGTCCCAGGCCGCTGCCGCCTTCGCGTCCGGAAACCAGGGGCTGGAAAATCCGGTTTTGCAGTGCTTCGGGAATGCCGGGACCGTTGTCCACGATGCGAATCTGCAAACCGAGCCGGAAACGCCGGCGTGCCAGGGTGATCTGGCGCAGTGCGCGGCTCTGGAGCAGGATTTCCCCCTGCCCCTGCAGAGCCTGGGCCGCGTTGCGGACGATGTTCAGGATGGCCTGGATCAGCTGTTCGCGGTCTCCGGTGATTTCGGGCAGGCTCGTATCGTAGTCGCGCTGGATGACGATGCCATCGGGATATTCCGCCAGGATGACGCTGCGGACGCGCTCCAGCACTTCGTGGATGTTGACGGGAGCCATGTGCTGCAGGCGGTTGGGGCTTAGCATCCGGTCCATCAGGGTCTGCAGCCGATCCGCCTCGGAGCGGATGACCTGCGTGTACTCCTTGAGTTCCGGCCGGTCGAGTTCCCGTTCCAGCAGCTGGGCGGCGCCCCGGATGCCCCCCAGGGGGTTGCGGATTTCGTGGGCCAGGTTGCGTACCAGCTCCCGGTTCAGTTTCTGGTCTTCGATGATTTTTTCTTCCCGCGCGATCCGGATGCGCTGGCTGATCGGCCGGATTTCCAGCAGCAGGCCGGCTTCCAGGCCCTGCAGCGGGGTGCCGGTGCAACTGACCGCCAGCGGCGGGTTGCCTTTTCGCGCAAGGTGCCATTCGTGTTCGATGAAGCCCATGTCCTGGGACATGGCCGCTCGCGCCACCTCGATCAGGGAATCGGCGCCGGACAGCAAGTCCGTGAGCGGATGGGACAGCACGTTTTTGCTGCTGATTTCGAGCAGGTTTTCGGCGGCGGTATTGATGAACCGCACGCACAGCGCTTCGTCCAGGACAATGACCGCGGTGCCGAGGTGGTCGAGCCCCGCGTACGGTGAAGGCGCTGCTTTTGAAGGGAATGTGGGGTTCAAGGCGCTCCTGTTCGTGCAGTGAAAGAAAAAGCCCGCCATCCCTGCATGGGACGGCGGGCCCGGGTCCAAGTTCCAGAAGCCATGATGCTTCTGGGCAGATGGATCAGAGGCTGTAGTACATCTGGAATTCCACCGGATGGGTGGTCATGCGGAACAGCGTCACTTCTTCCATCTTGAGCGCGATGTAGGCGTCGATCATGTCGTTGGAGAACACGCCGCCCCGGGTCAGGAACTCGCGGTCCTTGTCCAGGGCTGCCAGTGCCTCGTCCAGGGATGCGGCCGGCGCCGGGATCTTGGCGTCTTCCTCCGGAGCCAGGTGGTACAGGTCCTTGTCTGCCGCTTCGCCTGGGTGGATCTTGTTCTGCACGCCGTCCAGGCCCGCCATCAGCATGGCGGAGAATGCCAGGTACGGGTTGGCCAGGGGGTCCGGGAACCGGACTTCGATGCGCCGGGCCTTGTCGCTCTGGACGAAGGGCACGCGGATGGCGGCCGAACGGTTGCGGGCCGAGTAGGCCAGCTTCACCGGGGCTTCGAATCCGGGAACCAGACGCTTGTAGGAGTTGGTGCCCGGGTTGGTGATGGCGTTCAGGGCTTTGGCGTGCTTGATGATCCCGCCGATGTAGTACAGGGCGAACTCGGAAAGTCCGGCGTAGCCGTTGCCCGCGAAAAGGTTCTTGCCGTCCTTCCAGACCGACTGGTGCACATGCATGCCGGAACCGTTGTCGCCGACCACGGGTTTGGGCATGAAGGTGGCCGTCTTGCCGTAGGAGTGGGCCACGTTGTGCACCACGTACTTGAGGATCTGGAGCCAGTCGGCGCGCTGCACCAGGGGGGCGAACTTGGTGCCGATTTCGCATTGTCCGGGAGCGGCCACTTCGTGATGGTGCACTTCAACCGGTACGCCCATGTCTTCCAGGGCGAGGCACATGGCCGAGCGGATGTCCTGCAGGGAATCCACGGGGGGAACGGGGAAATAGCCCCCCTTCACGGCCGGGCGATGGCCCATGTTGCCGCCTTCGAATTCCTTGCCGGAGGACCAGGGCGCTTCCTCGGAGTTGACCTTGACGCTGCTGCCGGACATGTCCACGCTCCAGGTGACGGAGTCGAAAACGAAAAACTCGGGCTCCGGGCCGAAATAGGCGGCATCGCCCAGGCCACTGGACTTCAGGTAGGCTTCGGCGCGTCGGGCCAGGGAGCGGGGATCGCGGTCATACCCTTTGCCGTCGGACGGCTCGATGACGTCGCAGGTGAGCAGCAGCGTGGTCTCGTCCATGAACGGATCGAGGTTGGCGGTGCTGGCATCGGGCAGCAACAGCATGTCGGAAGCCTGGATGCCTTTCCAGCCGGCGATGGAAGAGCCGTCAAAAGCGTGCCCTTCGGTGAATTTTTCGGGGCCGAAGGCGCTCACGGGAACGGAAACGTGCTGTTCCTTGCCGCGGGTATCGGTAAAACGCAAGTCCACGAATTTGACTTCGTTGTCCTTGATCATTTGCATGACATCAGCTACTGCCATTTCTGTATTCTCCTGTTGTTTCGATCACGAAGTCTTTCGTGCCGTCCGATTTAATGCGCTTGCAGCGGGCGGGGCCGCTGCTCGCAGGATTTAAGTGCAACCGCAACTGCAAGCAGATTGCATGCCAATGGTGATTCTGCAATATGGCATTGTGCCACAAGGCGCTATCCGTCAGGCGTCTTCCAGATTAGCACAATAATGGTGCAAAGCGGAAAAATTTGCACAAAAACAGTGCGAATTAGGGGCGGGAACTGGGCATTTGCCATGAAGGGCTCGTGACGTACAATGAAACCCCGTATCCGGTGATGTCCAGATGGCCAAAATTCCCGAGCTGCTCAAAGTCGCTCAACGCCGGGCGGCAGACGCCAATTTACCCTATGACGGCGCCCTGCTGCCAGTGGAAGCATACGAAATCCTGGGTGCGTCGACGGCAGCCGTCCTCGTGGATGTCCGCACCCGTGCCGAACTGGATTGGGTCGGGTTCGTGCCGGGGGCGCTGCACATCGAATGGCAGGATTACCCCGCCTGCCGTCGCAACGAGGCATTCATCGACACCTTGCGCCAGTCGGTCGCCGAAGACGCGCTGTTGCTGTTCTTTTGCCGTTCCGGAGGCCGTTCCCATTCGGCGGCCTGCGTCGCCAGCGCGTCCGGCTTCACGGCCTGCTACAACGTGCTGTACGGATTCGAGGGGGAACGCGATGCCCAGGGACACCGCAGCCAGATGAACGGGTGGCGGGCCGCGGGTCTGCCCTGGAAGCAGAACTGATTCCCATGGACCGGTATGCCGTCATGGGGTACCCGGTGACTCACAGCCGTTCCCCGCAAATCCATGCCCTCTTCGCCAAGGCCACCGGACAGTCCATGAGTTACGAACGCATCGGTCCGTCCCCGGACGAATTTGAGGCGGCCGTGGCGCGGTTTCGCTCGGAAGGCGGCAAAGGGATGAACGTCACGCTGCCATTCAAGGAGCGGGCCTTTGCGCTCGCCGACAGCTGTTCCGAGCGCGCCCTTTCGGCAGCCGCCGCCAACACGCTGGTTTTTCGGGAGGGAGGCATTTACGCGGACAACACGGACGGGGTCGGCCTGGTCCGGGATCTGGAACGCAACCTGCAGTGCGACCTGCGGGGCCGCAGCGTGCTGCTGGTGGGTGCCGGCGGCGCGGCCCGGGGCGCCGTCGGACCTTTGCTTGAAGCCCTTCCCTCCCGCCTGGTGATCGCCAACCGCACGGCTTCCCGCGCCGTCTCCCTGCTCGAACAGCTGCGCCAGGCCGGCGGAATTCCTGCCGACCGGCTGGTGTTGTGCCAGGCGTGCGGACTGGACCGGATTCCTGCAGGACCTTACGATTTCGTCATCAACGCCACCTCGAGCAGCCTGGCCGGGGAAGTTCCACCCCTGCCCCGCGCAGTCTTCGGTCCCCGTACCTTCGCCTACGACATGATGTACGGCAAAGGGAGCACGCCGTTCATGGATTTTGCCAAGGAGCAGGGCGCCTTGCGGACTGCGGACGGGCTGGGAATGCTGGTGGAGCAGGCCGCCGAATCGTTTCACCTGTGGCGTGGGGTTTATCCCGACACCGCACCGGTTCTGCAGCGTTTGCGGGCGGAGCTGGGGTAGCGCGTTGGGGCGCCTGGGACACTGGCTCGGCAAAGCGTTGCTCGGCGTCCTGCTGCTGCTGGTGCTGTGGCAGGCCTGGATTTTTGTCCAGGTCCTGTGGTGGCGCACGCACAACCCCGATTCCACGTCGTTCATGAGGATTCGTGCGGAAGCGCGCCGGGCAGCAGGGCGCGGCGATGTGCTGCCCCACCCGTGGGTGCCGTACGCACAGATTCCGGATAGTCTGAAGCGGGCGGTCGTCGCGGCCGAAGACAGCACGTTCGTGGCGCACCACGGGTTCGACTGGGAGGGCATGCGCAAAGCGCTGGACAAGGACGTCCGGCGCGGCCGTCCGGTCGCCGGCGGTTCCACCATCACCCAGCAGCTTGCCAAGAACCTGTTCCTGTCGGGCCGGCGGAGCCTTTGGCGCAAAGCGGAAGAAGCGCTGATCACGCTCATGCTTGAAGCCACCTGGAGCAAGCGGCGCATTCTCGAGGTTTACCTGAACGTGATCGAGTGGGGAGATGGCCTGTTTGGGTGCGCTGCTGCGGCGAAACACTATTACCAGATTCCCGTGGGGGCGCTCAGCCCGTCTGAGTCAGCCCGGTTGGCATCAATGATTCCCAGCCCAAGGTACTATGACCGGCACGGCGAAACGGAGCGTTTGCTGGACAAGAGCGACACCATCGAATCGCGCATGCTGATGGTGACGATACCCCGTTAGGGGGCGCAGGAAAACGCCGGAAACCGTTCCAGGAACGGGTTCCGGCGAAATGCGAGGCGGGTTTAGAACATCGGCTTGATCAGGGGTGCCGGGATGACCGGTGCCACGGGGGCCGGGGCTACGACGGGCTTCGGAGCCGCAGGCTTGGAAACCGGCTTGGCGGCCACAGGCTTTTTCACGGCAGCCTTCTTGGGCGCAGCCTTCTTCGCAGCGGGCTTCTTCGCAGCGGGCTTCTTGGCGGCAGCCTTCTTCGCGGCGGGCTTCTTGGCGGCGGCTTTCTTGGGCGCTGCCTTCTTCGCGGCGGGCTTCTTGGCGGCGGCTTTCTTGGGCGCTGCCTTCTTCGCGGCGGGCTTCTTGGCGGCGGCTTTCTTGGGCGCTGCCTTCTTCTTCGCGGCGGGCTTCTTGGCGGCGGCTTTCTTGGGCGCTGCCTTCTTGGCGGCGGCCTTCTTCACCGCGGGTTTCTTGGCGGCTGCCTTCTTGGGGGCGGCTGCCTTCTTGGCGGCGGGTTTCTTGGCTACGGCTTTCTTGGGCGCTGCCTTCTTGGCGGCGGGTTTCTTCTTGGCTGCTACCATCGTTGACTCCTTGTCAGTATTGATCGGCTGTTCCAGATCGTTCGTGCATTGCACTACCAAGTGGGACCAATCGACCACATCCGATGAACCCACACGAAGGGCACTCGACAACGTCAGTGCATGCCTCTTGGTGAGTTGGATTCTATTTCAGAAAACACGCGGTGAGCGTTTGAAATGGCTGAAGAGGGGAATTATTTTGTCTGATTCGTTTAAATTAAGTATCGATTCAACACCAAATTTTGGATATTGCTGACTTTTCGAAGTCGATTCTGTGCGAAACGGGTCAAGGCATGGGCCATTCGTTGCGGAACAGGTCTTCCACCGTTTCCCGGCGCCGGATCAGCTGCATTGCCTGGCCGTCCACCAGGATTTCGGCAGGACGGGGCCGTGCATTGTAATTGGAGCCCATGGAAGCGCCGTAGGCGCCGGCCGACAGGATGGCGAGAAGGTCGCCTTCGGCGAGCGCCAGGGACCGCCCGCGCCCCAGGATGTCGCCCGTTTCGCACACCGGGCCTACCACGTCCAGCACGCTGGGCGCGCCCTGGCGTTCGCGGACAGGAACGATTTCATGCCAGGCTTCGTAAAGCGACGGCCGGATCAGGTCGTTCATGGCTGCATCGACCACAGCGAAACGGTGTTCCGGCGAAATCTTGAGGTATTCGACCCGGGTCAGGAGCAATCCGGCATTGCCGACGATGCGCCGCCCGGGCTCCAGCAGCAGGCCCAACCCGCTTCCTTCCAGGCGCGGGGCCACGGCGCGGGCGTAGTCCGCCAGGGCGATCGGGGTTTCGTTGCGGTAGCGGATGCCGACTCCGCCACCCAGGTCCAGATGGCTCAGGGGAATGCCGCCCCGGCGAAGTTTCGAGGCGAGTTCCAGGATTTTTTCCAGGGCTGCGACGAACGGGTCGAGGTCGGTGATCTGCGAACCGATGTGGCAATCGATGCCCACGACGCGCAGGCCGGGTAGCCGGGCCGCTTCCTGGTACAGCGCGAACGCATCGTCATAGGCCACGCCGAACTTGCTGTCCTTGAGGCCGGTGGCGATGTAGGGGTGGGTGCCAGGATCCACGTCGGGATTGACCCGCAGGGAAACCGGAGCCTGCAGGCCGAGCTCGCAGGCGACCCGGGAAAGGCGGCGCAGTTCCGCCGGGGATTCCACATTGAAGCAGCGGACCCCGGCCCGGAGCGCCTGAACCATTTCTGCGGCGGACTTGCCGACGCCCGAGAAGACCACTTTCCCGGGGTCTCCGCCGGCTGCCAGGACTCGGCTCAGCTCCCCACCCGAAACGATGTCGAAACCGGCGCCCAACCGGGCCAGAAGGCGCAGCAGGCTGAGGTTTCCATTGGCCTTGACGGCGTAGCAGACAAGCGGGTCGAGGGTGGCGAACGCGACCTCGAATTCGGTATACGCATGGCGGATGGCCGCGGCCGAGTAGACGTAGCAGGGGGTGCCGTGCGCCTGAGCCACTTCGGCCAGGGGCACCGATTCCATGTGAAGTGCTCCGTCGACGCGGGAAAGGCCGTCGGGTAGGAAAAGGTCTGTCATCAGTGTGCCGGATTGGTTGAGGCTGGAGGGGGTGAAGCCGGTGCAGCCGGTGCAGACGGCGTCGCGGGGGCCGGGGTGCCGGATCGCGTGCCCGCATCGGTGCCCGGGGCCGGCTTGGGTAGGGTGAGGGGCCCCTTCAGTCCGCAACCGGCGAGATGCAGTGCCAGCAGCGGAGCCAGAAACCCCGCGGAAAAATTGGGTCGATTCATGTCAAAAAGTCTAACACAGGGCGATTTCTCCATCTGTTTCGAGTCCGGGATGGTCCGCGCCTTCAAAAATATTCGGTACATTCTCCGAAACCCGCGTCGATACTGGGTTTCAGGGGATTTGCTAAATTTGCAACAGGGCTTGAAAACGGGGGTTGACGGCCGCAAAAAAGGCCTGACAGAACAAAAAAACCCTGATTTTCATGGGGATAGCGGGTCTTTAGTATTGAATCGATATTAAAATTTTTATTTTTTGAATTTTTGACAATTTTGTATCGGATCGATATTATCAAATCATGCTCAAGAATCCCGTTGTGCTGCTGGATCTCGTCAACCGGCTCGCCAACCTCATGCGCTCGGAATACCGGCGGATCGGCGGAGAAGACGGTTTGCAGCCCGTGCATGTGCTGGCGCTGATGTTCCTCGAACAGGCCAACCGGTTCAGCAATACCCCGCAGGCCCTGGCCGAATATCTGGGCCTCACGAAAGGGACGGTCTCCCAAAGCCTGCTGTTGCTGGATCGCCGGGGCCTGATCGAACGCTATCAGGACGAAATCGACAGGCGGGTCGTGCGGCTCAGGCTCAGCCCCCAGGGCGAAGCTTTCCTTGGCGAAGCCAACCCGGCCGGCCTGTGGCAGATGGCGACCCGGGAAATCAGCGCCAACCGGGTGCGCTACAGCGTGTCAGTGCTTCGCACCATCCTCTACGAACTCCAGAACTTCAGCGGCGGCCCGTCATTCGGCGTGTGCAATACCTGCGTCTATTGCCAGCGCAAAAGCCAGCGCATCCATCATTGCACCTGGTTTGGCGAGCGGCTGTCAGGTCCGGAAACCCGGAAAATCTGCCGCGAACAGGTGCCCAAAACGGGATCCCTCAGCGCTTCAGACTGAGCCGGGCAGCCTGGATCGCGGCACGGACCCGGTCCGGCGCCGTTCCGCCGATCCCGTTGCGGCTTGCCAGGGACCCTTCGATGGTCAGGACGGCGTAGACGTCCTGACCGATCAGGGTGGAAAAGCCCCTGAGCGTTTCAAGCGAAAGGCCGGCCAGGTCGCACTGGCGCTCTTCGGCCAGCCGGACCGCCTGCGCCACCACTTCATGGGCATCCCGGAAGGGCATGCCTTTCTTGACCAGGTAGTCCGCCAGGTCCGTGGCCGTGGAAAATCCTTCCTCTGCCGCACGGCGCATGGCATCGCCGTGGACGGTGATTTGCCGCAGCATTTCGGCCAGGATCTCCAGGGTGGCGGCCACCGTGTCCACCGTGTCGAACAGCGGTTCCTTGTCTTCCTGGTTGTCCTTGTTGTACGCCAGGGGTTGGCCTTTCATCAGGGTCAGCAGCGCCACCAGATGGCCGGTGACGCGTCCCGTCTTGCCCCGGGCGAGTTCGGGCACGTCCGGATTGCGCTTCTGGGGCATGATGGAGGAGCCGGTGCAAAAGGCGTCCCCGATGCGGATGAAGCCGTAGCGGGGGCTCATCCACAGGACGAATTCCTCGGAAAGGCGCGAAACGTGCGTCATGACAAGGGCTGCGGCCGCACAAAACTCGATGGCGAAGTCACGGTCCGAAACAGCGTCCAGGGAATTGAGGCAGAGGGCCTCAAACCCCAGCAGCTCCGCCACCCGCTCGCGGCGGATGGGGTAACTGGTTCCGGCCAGGGCCGCTGCGCCGAGGGGAAGGCGGTTGACCCGGTGGCGGCAGTCCGCCAAACGTTCCCGGTCGCGTCCGAACATTTCCACATAGGCCATCAGGTGATGGCCGAAGGTGACGGGCTGCGCAACCTGAAGGTGGGTAAACCCGGGCATCGGGGTTGCGGCATGCGCTTCGGCGAGGTCCAGCAAGGCCTCCTGGACGCCGGCCAGCAAGCGCTGCAGGCGATCGATTTCATGACGCAGGTACAGCCGGATATCCGTGGCCACCTGGTCGTTGCGGGAGCGTGCGGTATGCAGCCGTTTGCCCGCATCGCCCACCAGGGCGGTGAGCCGGCGTTCGATGTTGAGGTGGACATCTTCGTCGTCCAGGTTCCACGGGAACGCGCCTTGCCGTACTTCATCGAGGATCGTCGCCATTCCGGCCTGGATGGCCTTCAAATCCTCCGCCCCGAGGAGGCCTGTTTCGCTGAGCATCTGGGCATGGGCGAGAGAGCCCTGGATGTCGAATTCGGCCAGTCGGCGGTCAAAGGAGACCGAGGCGGTGTAAATCTTGACCGATTCCGCGATGGGCGCCGAAAATCTTCCGGACCACGTTTTCGGTTCGTTCGCAGGCCCCGGCTTGCTATCTTGGGTCATGAGCAGCATCCTGATCGTTGGTTCTTGAAAAAGTATAGAGCATCCCGGCCCAAACCCCATGC
>JAKBBG010000051.1 GCA_021826025.1 Pseudomonadota bacterium
GCCTGGAGCCCGAAGAGCTGGAACTCCTGGAGCGCGTGAGCGCCCTGCCGCGCGAATACCCGGGCTGGATGCTGGAACTGCAGGGCAGCTATCGCGCCACGCCGCCGGAACGCCCCTGACGGCTTGCGCCGGTCCCCGCAGGCCGCCTATACTGTATATCCATACAGTCAAAGCGCGCCATGACCTCCGCTGCATCCACCGAACCGGCCGACCTCCATCCGCGCCCCCAGCCCCTGGCGGCGTCCGAGCGGCAGCCCCTGCGGCTGCTGGGACATCCCCTGTCGGCCGGCTTTCCGTCGCCGGCCGAACCCTGCGAGGACGAGGCGCTCGACCTCAACGCGTACCTGGTGCGCCACCAGGCTTCCACCTTCCTGTTCACGGTCAAGGGCGATTCCATGAAGGGGGCGGGCATCGCGGCGGGCGACAAGGTGCTGGTGGACCGCGCCCTGGAAGCGCGGCACGGCGACATCGTGGTGGCGGCCGTGGCGGGCGAGTACACCCTCAAGCGCCTGCACCTGCGCGACGGCGACGTGGCGCTCCTGCCGGAAAACCCCGCCTATGCGCCGATCCGCTTGCGGGAAGGCGCGGAACTCCAGGTGTGGGGCGTGGTGGTGGGCCTGGTGCGCCGCTATCGCCGGAAGTGAGGCCATGGCGCCCTATTTCGCCCTGGTGGACGTCAACAACTTCTACGTCTCCTGCGAGCGGGTGTTCAATCCGCGCCTGGAAGGGGTGCCGGTGGTGGTGCTGTCCAACAACGACGGGTGCGTCGTGGCCCGCAGCAACGAAGCCAAGGCGCTGGGCATCCCCATGGGGGCGCCCTGGTTCCAGCTGCGCGACCTGGCGCGCCGCCACCGCGTGCGCACGCTCTCTTCCAACTACGAACTCTACGGGGACATGAGCGCCCGGGTGGTGGCCATCCTGCGCGATTTCGCGCCGGACATCGAGGTGTACAGCATCGACGAGTCGTTTCTCGACGTGGCGCCGGTGCAGGCCCGGCACGGCGGCGGCACGGCGCTGGGGCAGGCCCTCCGCCGCCGCATCCGGCAATGGACGGGCCTGCCCGTGTGCGTCGGGCTCGCGCCCACCAAAACGCTGGCCAAGCTCGCCAACCACCTGGCCAAGCGCCATCCGGAATTTGACGGCGTGTGCGACTGGGGCGCCCTGTCCGCACAGGAGCAGTCGGCCTGGATGGGCCGCGTGGGGGTGGGGGAGATCTGGGGCGTGGGGCGGCGGCTGACCGGCCAGCTGCAGGCCCTGGGCATGCGCTCGGTGCGCGACCTGTGCCTGGCCGGGCGCGCGTTCCTGCAGGCGCGCTTCAGCGTGGTGCTCGCGCGCGTGGCGGACGAATTGCGCGGCACCTCCTGCCTCGACCTGGAAGCCATGGCCGAGCCGCGCCAGCAAATCATCGTGTCGCGCAGCTTCGGCCGGCCGGTGACGGCGCTGGCCGAATTGCAGGAAGCGCTCGCCATGCATGCGGCGCGTGCCGCGGAAAAGCTGCGGGCGCAACGGTCGGTGGCCGCGCTCGTGCTGGTGTCGCTGCACGCCCGCCCGTTCCGGACGGGCGAACGCTTCGAGCGGGCCTTCGCCCTGCCCGAACCCACGGACGACACGCGCCTGCTGACGGGGGCCGTGCTGGCGGGGGCGGGGCGCCTGTTCCGGGCAGGCTGCGCCTACCGCAAGGCGGGTCTCCTGCTGTCCGGGCTGTCGGCCAGGGACCTGTGCCAGCAGGACCTGTTCGACCGGGGGGCGGGGGCGCGCGAGCGGGCGGCCCGGCTGATGGCCGTGATGGACCGCATCAACCGGACCTACGGTCCGGACACCCTGCGTTCGGCCGCGTCCGGACTGGAACGCCCGTGGCACATGCGTTCGGGCCACCGGTCGCCACGCTACACCACCTGCTGGGAAGAGTTGCCGGTGGTATCCTAGGCCCGGGCCGCTGCGCGGCGGGGGGACCATGAACAAGACGCGGTTGGAAGCCTTCAGCGACGGCGTGCTCGCCATCGTCATCACCATCATGGTGCTGGAAATGAAAGTGCCGGGCGGCGTCGACCTCGACGCCCTGCGCCCGGTGCTGCCGGTGTTCCTGAGCTACCTGCTGAGCTTCCTGTACGTGGGCATCTACTGGAACAACCATCACCACATGCTGCACACCACCCACCGGGTCACGGGCGGCATGCTGTGGGCCAACCTGCACCTGCTGTTCTGGCTGTCCCTGTTTCCCTTCGTCACCGGCTGGATGGGACAGAACCATTTCGAGTCCCTGCCCACGGCCCTCTACGGCATCGTGCTGCTGATGGCGGCCACCGCCTACTGGATCCTGGCGCAGGCCATCGTGCGCGCCGACGGGCCGCAATCCCTGCTGGCCCGGGCCATCGGGCGGGACGCCAAGGGCCTGGCTTCGATCGGGTGCTACGCGGTGGCGATCCCGCTCGCCTTTTTCCACCAGGCGCTGGCGCAGGCGGTTTACCTGGGCGTGGCGCTGCTGTGGCTGGTGCCGGACCGGCGCATCGTGCGGGTGCTGGAAGAAAAGCCCTGATCCGGATCAGCGTGCCGGAGCGATTCCGGAAATTACCATTAAAGTTACATTGAATGCGGCCGTAAACACATGTAAGTTTCGGTTATATACTGCTGGGCAAAACGATATAACGGCAGGGTGGGTGCTGTACAGAAGTAAAAAGGCGCGGCCAATGCAGCCGCGTTGCCGGAGTCCAAATAATAACTCACTGCTTTAGGGGGATTCATGAAGGTCAACATGCCTGTATCCGGGGGGTGGAGCAGCCGTATCCGCGCGGCAGAATCCTGGTATCCAAAACCGATCTCAAAGGCATCATCACGTATGCCAACGAGGCGTTCATCGACATCAGCGGGTTTTCCAAGGAAGAGCTGTACGGCAAGAACCACAACGTGGTCCGCCATCCCGACATGCCGCCCGCAGCGTTCCAGGACCTGTGGAATACGGTCAAGTCCGGAAAGCCCTGGCGCGGGCTGGTCAAGAACCGCTGCAAGAACGGGGACCATTACTGGGTGGACGCCACCGTGGTCCCGGTGCGCAAAAACAGCCAGACCGTGGGCTACATGTCGGTGCGGCGCGAACCCCTTCGCAGCCAGGTGGAAGCGGCGGAAGCCTTGTACCGGAAGCTGCGGGAAACCAAGGCGAAGCTTGCGCACGGACGGTTCTACGACGCCGTTTACCGTCTTCCCTTCCAAACGCGGTTTGCGCTTTTCACGCTGCTCATGCTGGCCTGCAGCGCGGGCGCTGCGGTGGCCGGCCTGAAAGGCATGGGTGTCCTGGCCTGGAGTTTCGCGGGGTTGACCGCCTTGTCCGGCGTGGCGTCCACGCTGTTCATACGCGCCAGCATCTGCCAGCCGCTCGCCCGGGCTGCGGGCTATTTCGACCAGATCGCCCAGGGCAACCTCAACAACGACATCGACGTATACGGCAAGGACATTGCTGCCCGGATCCTGGCGTCGCTTGCCTACACCCAGGCCCATCTGCGGGTCATCGTCGATGAAATCAGCGTGGCATCCAACGTGTTGCAAAGCAGGTCGGGGTCGCTCGGCGCGGAAGTGGCCCAGGTGCTTTCCCATTCGAGCGAGCAACAGGACCGCGTGAGCCAGGTGAGCGCGGCCATGGAGGAAGTGAGCGTGTCGGTGACCGAAGTGGCGGGCAGCGCCGGGGCCGCGGCGGAATCTGCCAAAGCCACGCAGGCAATCGTGCAGGAAGGGGACGTGCGGATGTCGCGCAGCCTTGTTTCGGTGACCCGCGTGGTGGAAACGGTGCAGAATTCGAGCGCCACCATCGATGTGCTGAGCCAGGCCATAGAGAAAATCGGCATGGTGACGCGGGTCATCAAGGATATCGCCGAGCAGACCAACCTGCTCGCGCTCAATGCGGCGATCGAAGCGGCCCGTGCAGGCGAACAGGGCCGAGGGTTTGCGGTGGTGGCGGATGAAGTGCGCAAGCTTGCGGAACGCACCACCAACAGCACGGCGGATATTTCCGGCATCGTGGGAGAAATCCAGAAAACCACGGGCCACGCGGTGTCTGCCATGCAGCATGCCGTGCGGGAAGTGAACGAGGGCATCGGAGAATTGCAGGAGGCCCAGAAAAGCTTCAAGCGGATCACCCAGGCGGCTGAAGCGGTGACCCAGGCGGCAGATCACATCGCGAGTGCCGCCAACGAACAGTCCATGGCCACCCAGGACGTGGCCAGGAATATGGAACAAATTTCGGGCCTGATCGAAGAAAACGGGCATAGTGTGCAACAGGTCAAAAGGGCGGTGGACGAACTGGCCGCCACTTCGGGAGAACTAAAGGAACTGGTGGGACATTTTGACTGATGGCGAGCGACTCTGATCCGATCGTTCGGTTCCTGGATCTAGGTGCCGAGGCTTTCGCCTGCCTCGGGCGCCATCGCGACCACCTGCTGGAGGACACGGCCGGGTTCGCCCGCAGCTTCTACGATTACCTCCTGAGCCATCCCGAAACGGAGTCGGTCCTGCGCGGCCTCTCTCCCGAGCGCCTGGCGGCCCTGCTGGGCAAGCAGGCCGGCCATTTCGAGCGCCTGCTCAGCACCCGCTTCGACCCGCCCTACCAGGAGGAGGTGGGCCGCATCGGGCGCCTGCATCACCGCCTGGGCATCGCGCCCTCCTGGATCACGGGAGCCTACTATCTTTACTGGGGCCACCTGTCCCGGCGCATCGACGGCAGCGCGGCACTCGACCCGGGGCAACGCGAGCGGCTGCACGATGCGGTGGCGAAAGCGCTGTTCGCCGACCTCTGCCTGCAGCTGCAAGGCTACGCCGCGGCCCAGCAGGAAGACGACCGCACCCGTGCGGCCGTCACCCACGTGCTCATCACCCTGCTGCTGGAAGGCCGCAGCGACGGCAACTGGTCCGGCCTGATGCAGCAGATGTGCGAGAGCCTGGTGTCCTTCCAGACGCAGCTGCTCACGGCCTGGAGCGTCAAGCTGCGCGCCGACGGCCACACGCTGCGCGTGACCTGCGCCGCAGGTTCGGACGGGGAGGGCCTGGACATTCCGCGCGCCGAAGGCGATCCCTGCTGGCAGGCGCTCGCCACGCGCCGGCCCGTGCTGCTGCATGCGGACGCCGGCTCGCCGCTGCACTGGGTGGACCTGCTCGCGCGCCACGGGGTGAACGAAATCGCCGTGTTTCCCTTCGGCGACGCGCAGTGGGGCTATACGGGCGTGGGCATCCTGGGGGCCGCCTCGGCCACCTATTTCGAGCGCGTGGGGCTGGGCTACTTCGAAGCCTTTTCCAGCCTGGGCGACCTGGTGCTGGGCATGCGCGACCAGAGCCTGCGCGACAGCCTGACGGGACTGCCCAACCGCACCCTGTTCATGGACCGCCTGGCCCACGGGGTGGCCGGCGCCGAACGGCGCGATGCGCTCCTTGCGGTGGCGATGCTCGACCTGGACGGCTTCAAGGCCGTCAACGACCGCTACGGCCACGGTGCGGGGGACCGGCTGCTGGCCCAGGTGGCCGGCCGCCTGGGCGGGGTGCTGCGACCCCAGGACACCCTGGCGCGCCTGGGCGGGGACGAGTTCGGCCTGCTGATGGACGGGCTCGGCTCGCTGTTCGCGATGGAAACCCTGTGCGAGCGGGTGCTGGACGCCTTTCGCGAACCGTTCGCGCTGGACGGGGATCTCACGGTGGCGATCTCGGCGAGCCTGGGCTTCACGCTCTACCCCATCGACGAGTCGGACCCGGAAACCCTGCTGCGCCACGCGGACCTTGCCATGTACAAGGCCAAGAACCTGGGGCGCGACCGCTTCTCCGTGTATTCGGTGGCCATGAGCCAGGAATTCGAACGCTATCACCGCCTCACCCGGGAGCTGGGCCAGGGGTTGCACCAGAACGAACTGTACCTGCTCTACCAGCCCCAGGTGGACATGACCACGGGCGATATCGTGGGGGTGGAAGCCCTGCTGCGCTGGCGCCATCCCCGGCGCGGCGTGCTCTCCCCGGACGAATTCCTGGTGGCCGTCGAAACCCTGCCCATGTCCCGCCAGCTCGGCCGCTACGTGCTGGACCAGGTGCTGGGGCAGGTCAGCCGCTGGCATGCGGAAGGGCTGCGCCTGCGGGTGGCGGTGAACGTCGGGGCCATGCACCTGCTGTCGCCGGAATTTCTCCAGGACGTGAAGGCGGCGCTCGAAACCCATGGGTTCGCCCCGGAGTTCCTGGAAATCGAAGTGACGGAAACCACGGCCATCGAAGACATGGCGCGTGCCCGGCAGCAGCTGTCCGCCTGCCGGGAACTGGGCATCACGGTGGCGCTGGACGATTTCGGCACCGGGCGGGCGCCCTTGAGCTACCTGCAGGGGTTGCCTGCGAACACCGTCAAAATCGATCGCACCTTCGTGCAGAACATCCTGGAGGATCCGCGCGACGCCGCCATCGTGGCGGGGGTGATCACCTCGGCCCGGCTGCTGGGTCTGGAAGTGGTGGCCGAAGGAGTGGAGAATATGGCCCAGGGGTGCCTGCTGCTGCAGCTTGGCTGCCGGCGCGCCCAGGGCTACGCTGTGGCCCGGCCGCTCGCGCCGGAAGCCATGATGGACTGGGTCCGGTCCTACGAAGCGGACGCGGAATGGAAAGGCTGGGAATACCGCAACTGGCGGCCGGAAGATTACGGGCTGCTGATCACCACCCTGGCATACGCCCAGCTGGTGCGCGAAACGCGGGATGCCCTGGCCGATCCGGCCCGGTCCAGCGAGGTCCCCCTGCTGGAGGCGAGCGCGGAAAAAAGCTGCGTGCTGGGCAACTGGCTCGACGGCGAAGGTGCGCTCCGGTATACCGGGCACGTGCGCTACGGCGTGATCCGCTCACTGCACCACCAGTTGCATGAGGTGGTGCAGCAAGCGGCGCATTGCAAGGACCTGGGAGACCGGGACGGGACCGAAGCCTGCATCCTGGAGATCGGCGTCCTGGCCGAAGCCATCCAGGGCGAGTTCCGGGAATGGATGGAAGAACGCGCCAGCCCCTGGGCAGGCGACCTGTAACTTAGGGCAGAGGTTCCATGCAAATCACCCTCAACTGGGACAACAGCGTCACGACAGGTCAGCTGCCACCGGCCGGCTTCAAAACCGCGGTGCAGGCCGCGGCCAACATTCTCGACGCGCAGATCACCGACAACATCGCGGTGACCATCAACGTGGGCTGGGGCGAGACGGGAGGCACCTCCATCGGAAGCGCGCTGGCCTCGGGGGCGCCGACCAGCATGTACACCTTCAACACCTATTCGGACATGGTCAAGGCACTGACCGGGCAAGGCAACGGCCTGGGCGCCTACCTTCCGGCCACCGACCCCACCGGTGGCACCGGCCAGTGGAGCGTGAGCATGGCGCAAGCCGAAGCCATGGGCCTGTCCGGCACCACGGGAGCGAAGGGCGAGGTCGGCTTTTCTTCCAGCTATTCCTGGTGGTTCGATACGGGCCAGAGCATCGGCTCGTCACAGTACGACTTCATCAGCACGGCGCTGCACGAGCTCACCCATGCCCTGGGGCGCATCAATTTTCCCTATGGCGCGGGCAGCTACGACGCCCTGAACCTGTACACCTATTCGGCTCCGGGCGTGCTGCAGCTCAACCAGGCCACGCCGGCCTATTTTTCGGTGAACGGGGGGACGACCAACCTCAACAACTTCGACATGAGCAATGGCGGCGACCCGGCCGACTGGGCCACCACCCTCACGGACAGTTTCGGCGGCGGGCCTGCCGGCATTCCCGGACCCATGTCCGCCACCGACTGGCTGGTGATGGAAAGCCTGGGCTATCACATCAAGCCCACCTACATCCTGTTCGGACCCCTGGCCGTCAACGACGGCGCCCACGATTACCTCCAGCTCTCCACCGTGAACGTGCCCACGGGCACCACGGTCAGCTACGCCGTCAGCGGGAGCGGCCTGACGGCCGCCCAGCTCGATTCGGGCAGCCTGAGCGGCACCGCCACCGTGGGGTCGGACGGCACGGCCACCATCGACCTCGGCCTCCAGCCGGGCGCGACGGCCACCACCGCCACGGTCACCCTGGGCGGCGGCCTGGCCACCTATTCCGTCGCCGTGAACGCGGCGACCAACAACACCCTGGTGGCGACACCCCTGGTCCAGGGCGCGGGCGGCGTGGCCACCACCTCCGGCACCGCCAACAACAACGACACCATCACCGGGCCGGCCAACGGCGTGGTGGACTACAACGGGCTTTCCACCGACTACATCATCACGCAGCCTGCCGCCAACACGCTGCAGGTGTACGATCCCACCCCGGGCCGGGACGGAACGGACACCCTGCTGGGGGTGGACCGGCTGCAGTTCACGGACACGAACGTGGCCTTCGACCTGGGGCCCACCCAGTCCGCCGGCCAGACGGCGGAAATCCTGGGGGCGGCGTTCGGCCCCGGCGCGCTGACCAACGCCACCTACGTGGGCATCGGGCTCAAGCTGTTCGACGCCGGCCAGACCCTGGCCAACGTGGCGACCCTGATCCTGAACGGCGGCTTCGTCACCACGGCCAGTGCCGGCGCCTTCGTGAGCGCCGTGTGGTCTAACGTGGTGGGGTCCCCCATCGATGCCCAGGATCTCGCCACCTTCTCGCAGATGATCACGAGCGCGGCCAACCCGGCCGCCGAAGAAGCGCAGCTGCTGGCCATGGCGGCCGGCACGCAGGCCAACCAGACCCACATCGGCCTGTCCGGCCTGGCGCAGCACGGCATCGACTACGTGCCGGCCTAGGCGGCGCGGCCGGTTTCCAGCGCGGCGAGAAACTGGCCGAGCCACACGAGCCCCTGGGGCCAGAGCCCGAGGCGGGCGGCGGAACCCATGTGGCCCAGATGTCCCGCATCCACGAAGCGAGAACCCCAGGCCTCGGCAAAGGCGCGCGCCCGCTCAGGCGTCACGCGCTCGTCGTTGCGGCTTGCGACGACGCAGGAAGGGAAGGGCAGCGGCCGCATCGGCACGGGGTCGAATCCGCGAAACGCGGTTTCAGGCAGTCCCGCGAAGCGGTCCACGTCGGTGGTGGCCACGAGGAAGGCGCCCGCCACGCGGCCCGTGTCGGCGCCCAGGGCCCAGCGGGTCACGAGCGCGGTGCCCAGGCTGTGCGCCACCAGCAGCGCGGGCCGTTCGCAGGCGGCGAGCGCCTCGGAAAGCCGCTGCGCCCAGTCTTCGAAGCGGGGCGCCGCCCAGTCCGCCTGCTGCACGCGCCGAAAGCGGGGAAAGGCGGCTTCCCAGTGGCTCTGCCAATGGTCGGGCCCGGAATTGTGCCATCCGGGAAGGATGAGGACGTCGAAGTCGGCCAGGTCGCGCACGGGCTTCAGGCGCTGAAGGCGAGATCGAGGGTGGCGTAGGACACCACCCGGTTGCGGCCCTGCTGCTTCGCGCCGTACAGCGCCTTGTCGGCGGCGCACACCAGCTTGTGCCAGTCCAGCCCGGCGCGCAGGGTGTCGGCCACCCCGATGCTGATGGTGCTTTTCACGTCATGTCCGGCCACTTCCACGACGGATGCCGCATAGGCCTGGCGCAGGCGCTCGGCCAGCACGAGCGCCTCCTGTTCGGTGGTGGACAGCATGAGGATGCAGAACTCTTCGCCGCCGTAGCGGGCGAAATAGTCGTCGGTGCGGATGGAACGCCGGGCCACGGCGGACAGGCGGCGCAGCACTTCGTCGCCCACCGGATGGCCGAAGCGGTCGTTGACGGCCTTGAAGTGGTCCACGTCGATCATCATGATGGCCAGCACGTCTCCGGTGCGCGCGCAGTGGGCGAGCAGGCGCTGCGCCTCCTCCTCCAGGCGGCGCCGCGTGAAGGCGTCGGTGAGCATGTCGCGCGAGGCGATTTTGTGCACGTCGGCGATCAGGCGGTAATTCACCATCAGCACGAAACCGAAGGTCACGCACAGCAGCACCACGCTGGCGAGGAAGAAAGACCAGGAGTTGGTGGGCGAATTGCCATACAGGGTGTAGCTGTCGGCCGGGTCGACGGCGATCCGGACGGCGCGCGCGAGCAGGGCCGCGGCCTGCACCGCGTAGGCCGTCCCCGTGAACCAGAAGGCGGTGCGCAGCGGCGCTTCCACGCGCACGAACAGCACGCGCGCGCAGGCGAGGCTCGCGACGGCGAGCAGGAAGGAATTGATGATGGCGCGCAGCGCCAGGTCCGGATAGGGAAGGCTCAGCCAGAACGCGATGGTGGTTCCCGACACCACCAGAACGGCCACCTGCGCGCCATGGGCGGGCTTGCCCAGGAAGGAGCGCAGCCCCAGGTACTGCAGGCCGATTCCGGAAAAAAGCAGCGCCGTGCCCAGCACCACGGCCCAGTCGTAGCCGAAGGCGGGGCCGCGGAAAAAATAGGCGGGGAAAAATCCGCCGCTGATGCACAGGCTCGCGAAGGCCCACAGGCGGATGCTGTTGCTCATCGCGCCGGCCTGCAGGCTCGCGAGGGCCAGCAGTCCGGAAAGCATCAGGGCCAGCACGGCGAACATCACCAGGATGGTGTGAATGTCAAGGCTCATGACGGCCTTCAGAAACCATGATGCGCTGCTCCCCCTCCAACCGGCAGCAATTATAGCAAGCCCGCGGGGGAAACAGATGGTTGCAAATTTTTGACGGCGTTTCGGGAAACTTTGTCGCGCGAGGCAGGCTCCATAGGGGAGCGGAACCACGGGTTCCGCGCATTGAAGCAATGCCCTCTACAGCAAAGGAAAGACCATGAAGAAAAACGCACTCGCACTCGCCGCCGCCCTGATGGCGGCCGGCGCGGCCGCACAGGCCGCCGACAACGGAACCTACTTCGGCATCAGCGCCGGGCAATCCCAAATCAACGGCAACGGCTTCACTTCCGACACCGGCGACCTGCTCGGCTTTTTCGTCGGGCAGGACCTGTGGAAAATGCAGGCCATGAAGCTCGGCGTGGAAGGCACCTACAGCAGCCTGGGGAATTTCTCCGGCATCATGGGCGACGGACACGCCCGTGAAGGCGACGTCTCCCTCATCGGCACCTACTACCTGGACAGCGCCAACCGCGTGGGCGTGTACGCCAAGGCCGGGGTGGCGCACACCTGGGTCACGGCCCCCGGCGGCGGCTCCTCGCAGACCGGCGGCACCTACGGCGTGGGCCTGCGCTACCACTTCACGCCCCAGGTGGAAGGCCGCCTGGGCGCCCAGTACTACGACCTGGGCGACGCTTCGCCCTTCTACAACCACAGCACGGCCTGGACCCTGGGGGCCGCCTACCACTTCTGAGCGCGCGCGCTCGTCGCAGGGGCCGTCCGGAGGCGGCCTCCCTTCGCCGCGGTTGCCAGGGCGGCGGGGATTGCGGTACAAGTCAGCGGTGATGAAACCTCCGATCCGACTGACGCAGTACAGCCACGGGGCAGGCTGCGGCTGCAAGATTTCGCCCCGCATGCTTGACCGGATCCTGGCCGGCAGCGGCGCGCCGCCGGCCGACCCCCGCCTGTGGGTGGGCAACGCCTCGCGCGACGACGCGGCGGTGTTCGCCCTCGACGACGCGCGCGGCGTGGTGTCCACCACGGACTTCTTCATGCCCGTCGTGGACGACCCCTTCGATTTCGGCCGCATCGCGGCCACCAACGCCATCAGCGACATTTACGCCATGGGCGCGGACCCGCTGCTCGCGGTCGCCATCCTGGGCTGGCCGGTGCAGCTGCTGCCGCCGGAAGTGGCGGGCGAGGTGGTGCGCGGCGGCCAGGCCGCCTGCCAGGAGGCCGGCATCCCGCTCGCCGGGGGGCATTCCATCGACACGCCCGAACCCATTTTCGGGCTCGCGGTGACGGGGCTCGTGCAGGCCCGCCACCTCAAGCGCAACGACACGGCGGAGGCGGGCTGCAGCCTCTACCTCACCAAGCCGCTCGGCATCGGCATCCTGACCACCGCCGAAAAGAAGGGGCTGCTGCGGCCCGAAGACGCCGGCGTCGCGCGCGACTGGATGTGCACCCTCAACCGCGCCGGCAGCGCCTTCGGCAAGCTCGACGGCGTGCGCGCCATGACCGACGTGACGGGCTTCGGGCTGCTGGGCCATCTGGTGGAAATGGCGGACGGCAGCGGGCTCACGGCGCGCCTGCGCTTCGACGCCGTGCCGCAGCTGCCGCGGCTTGCCGATTACCTCGCGCAGGGCTGCGCCCCGGGCGGCACCGGGCGCAACTTCGACAGCTACGGCGCGCGCATCGGAGCCCTCGACGATTTCCGGCGCGACGTGCTGTGCGACCCCCAGACCAGCGGCGGACTGCTGGTGGCGGTGGCGCCGGCGGGGGAGGCGGCCTTCTGCGCCGCCGCCCGGGCCGAAGGGGTCGCCGTGCACGCCATCGGCACGCTCGCGGCGCGCGGCGCCCTGGCCGTGGAAGTGGCCTGATGCGCCCGGACAGCGCCGATTACCGCACCCTGTTCCTGCGCGGGACGCCGCTGCTCGACGTACGCGCGCCGCTCGAATTTCGCAAGGGGGCGTTTCCCGGCGCCGTGAACCGGCCGCTCATGGACGACGCCGAACGTGCCCAGGTGGGGACCTGCTACACCCGGCAGGGGGCCCGGGCGGCGCTGGAACTGGGGCACCGGCTGG
Source organism: Pseudomonadota bacterium (assembly GCA_021826025.1). Classification (GTDB taxonomy): domain Bacteria; phylum Pseudomonadota; class Gammaproteobacteria; order Burkholderiales; family Ferrovaceae; genus JAKBAT01. Next base: position 12,575 of record JAKBBG010000051.1, read on the forward strand.
TGTCCGGAGCGCGCCGCGAGGAACGGATCGCGGCCTGGGCGGCCTTTGCCCGGGCCCATCCGGACGGCTACCTGTACTGCCTGCGCGGCGGCCTGCGCTCGCAGATCGCGCAGCAATGGCTCGCCCAGGAAGGCATCGCCTATGCGCGCGTGACGGGCGGCTACAAGGCCATGCGCGCGTTCCTGCTGGCCACCCTCGAGGCGGCGCTCGACGAAAGCGACTGGATCCTGGTGGGCGGGCTCACGGGCACGGGCAAGACCGACGTGCTCCTGCAGCTCTACGGCGCCCTCGACCTGGAGCGCCACGCCAACCACCGCGGCTCGAGCTTCGGCAAGCACGCCACGCCCCAGCCTTGCCAGGTGGATTTCGAAAACGCCCTCTGCATCGACCTGCTGCGCCAGCGCGCGGCGGGCTGCGCGCGTTTCGCGGTGGAGGACGAAAGCCACACCGTGGGCAGCTGTTCCGTGCCCTTCGCCCTTTACCAGCGCATGCAGCAGGCGCCCCTGGTGTGGCTGGAGGACGACTTCGACGCGCGGGTGGATCGCATCCTGCGCGACTACGTGGTGGGCCTGTGCGGCGAGTTCACGGCGCTGCACGGGACGCAGGCGGGCATGGCGCTGTTCGCCGAACGGCTGCGCGCAAGCCTCGCGAGCATCGCCAAACGCCTGGGGGGCG
>JAKBBG010000052.1 GCA_021826025.1 Pseudomonadota bacterium
CGCACCACGTTCAGCGCGCTGTGGAAGTTCATGGGCTTGGGGTCCTTGGCCAGGGTTTCGGCCATCTTCGCCACGTTCTTGTTCTTGCGCTCGGCCACGGCATTCAGCCATTCGGCCGGAGGCTTGGGCCAGTTGCTGCCCATGCCGGCAAGCAGGGCGGATACGCAGGAGCCGACATCGCCGACCAGCGGGGCGTCGATGCGCACGTTGCTGTCCATTTCCGTCGGAGAGATGTCGATCTGGATGAATTTCTGGCCACCCCAATCCTTATGGGATTTGCCGCCCCAGGTTTTGCCCTTGCCGTGGGACAGAAGCCAGTTGAGGCGGGCGCCCACCAGCAACACCACGTCGGCTTCGGGCAGCACGAAGGAACGGGCAGCGGAAGCCGACTGTTCATGCGTGTCCGGCAGGATGCCTTTGGCCATGGACATGGGCAGGTAAGGGATGCCGGTCTTTTCGACCAGCGCGCGAATTTCATTGTCGGCCTGGGAATAGGCAGCGCCCTTGCCCAGCAGGATCAGGGGCTTCTTTGCGCCCTTCAGCAGGTCGAGGGCGCGCTGGACGGCGTCGGGTGCCGGGATCTGACGCGGAGCCGGATCCACCACCTTGATCAGCGAGGCCTTGCCGGTAGCGGCATCAATGGTCTGGGCAAAGAGCTTGGCCGGCAGGTCCAGGTAAACGCCGCCAGGACGGCCCGACACGGCGGCGCGGATAGCGCGCGCGATGCCCACGCCGATGTCTTCGGCATGCAGGACGCGGAAGGCAGCCTTGCACAGCGGCTTGGCGATGGCGAGCTGGTCCATTTCCTCGTAGTCACCCTGCTGCAGGTCGACGATTTCACGCTCGGAAGATCCGGAAATCAGGATCATCGGGAAGCAGTTGGTGGTGGCGTTCGCCAGCGCGGTCAGGCCGTTGAGGAAGCCGGGGGCCGATACGGTCAGGCAGATGCCGGGTTTGCCGGTCATGAACCCTGCGATGGCGGCTGCGTTGCCGGCGTTCTGCTCGTGACGGAAAGAAATCACGCGCATGCCTTCCGCCTGGGCCATGCGGGTGAGGTCGGTGATGGGAATGCCGGGAAGGCCGTAAATGGTGCTGATGCCGTTGAGTTTCAGGGCGTCGATGACAAGGTGAAAGCCATCGGTCATTGCTTGCGTTTCGGCATTGGTATTCATGAATTCGGCGTTGTTGTCCATGATTGAGATGTCTCTTCGGTTCAGGAAATAAAGCGTTCCTACACGGCGGTGAAGTATTGCAGGAAACGCACCGCAGCACCATTGACCGCGGTCAATTTCCGCAACAATTCCAAGGACCTATTGACGGCCGTCAATTTTCTGAACGTTTCCGGCAGGGGTGGTTCCAGCCTGCCGTGTCCCGGCTGCCGTCCGGCGTCATGATTTGCCTACATAAATTCCTGAAAGGATTCATTAAAATGGGGGCACTTCAACCGAACCCCTGGACAAAAACAGGAGAGCATCAAGGATGGACGCTGACCTGGAACTGCAGCGCGCCGTACTGGAAATAGGCATTCCGCCCCGGCCTGAAATCCTCGCCCATCTTGAAATGGAAACGAGGAAGGAATCGCCCGACTACCGCCGGATCGAACAGCTCATCAGTGCGGATGTGGGCATTTCCGCGGCGCTCATCAAAACCATCAATTCCCCCTTCTACGGGCTGCGCAGCGGGGTGTCGTCCGTTCCACAGGCCATCAGCATGCTGGGCATGTCTGCCGTGTCGCGGGTGACCACCGGAATGGCTTTGCGGACCCTGGCCGGCGGGGGAAACCTGGCCGAAATGGAAGGCCATCTGGAGGCGTCTGCCCGCATGGCGCTGGTGACGGGATACCTCGCGAAGAAAGTGCCGGGTGTGGATGGCGACCAGGCTTTTACCTACGGGCTGTTTCAGAACTGCGGCACATTGCTCCTGCTGGCGCGCCGTCCCGGTTACCGGAAAATTCTGGAACTGGCCCAGCGTACGCCGGCCAAGCGGCTCACTCACACCGAAATCGACCATCTTGGCATTTCCCATGCATCCATCGGTTCCCTCATGGCGAAGGAATGGGGGCTCGGGGAGTCGATCACCGAAGCCATCTGGTATCACCACGATTTCGGCGAATTCGTGGAACAGCACATCAAGAAGCTGTCCACAGAAAAACTCAACCTGGCGGAAACGCAGCGGCTCATTGCACTGGGACTGCTGGCCGAGCAGGCCATTCACTGCCGCGACGGGTTTGACGATACGGCCGAGTGGAAGGCGGGCGGGCGTCTCGCCTTTGATCTCCTCGGGCTTTCCGACGGAGCGTACCAGGAACTGGTGCAGGAAGTGCAGGAATTGCTGGACCAGGCGCTCTGAATGGACCTTTCGCCCTGGCATCTGTACCTGCTCGAATGCGAGGACGGTTCCCTTTACGCCGGGATCGCCAAGGATGTGACCCGGCGCTTCGAAGCCCACCGGGCCGGGAAAGGGGGGCGCTATACCCGTTCCCATCCGCCGCGCCGCTTGGTAGGATCACGTTCGTTCGGTTCAAAACCCGAAGCTTTGAGGGCCGAACTGGCGATCAAACGCTTGCCCAGGCCACAAAAAATACTGGCGCTGCAGGCGCCAGATTTTCCTTGGGCGGTAGCGCCCACCCACAACGACATAGTCACGAGGAGAAATTGCATGAACAAATCCGAACTCATCGATGCCATCGCCAAAGACGCGGACCTGCCCAAGGCCGCTGCTGATCGAGCCCTGTCTGCTGCCATTGATGCCGTCGTCAAGGCAGTGTCCAAAGGCGACAGCGTCACTCTGGTGGGATTCGGGACTTTCAAGTCCTCCAAGCGCGCTGCCCGCACCGGCCGCAACCCGCAAACGGGCAAGGAAATCAAGATCGCGGCCACGACCGTGCCCCGCTTCACGGCTGGCGCTTCCTTCAAGGCGGCCGTCGCCGGCAAGAAAGCAAAGAAAAAGTAATTCCCCGGGGATGGCCTGACGGCCATCCCCCTCCCCAGCGGCATCGCGCCGCCCCCGAAGTTTTGTTGTATATTGCCCCGATCAGGCCTTGCTTCCCTGGCGGAGGAGTCCCACATGCTCAAACTGATCGTCAACGGCGATACCCACGAAGTGGACGTGGAACCTGACATGCCCCTGCTCTGGGTCCTGCGCGACCACCTGGGCCTGCCTGGCACCAAGTACGGATGCGGCATTTCCGAATGCGGCGCCTGCACGGTGCACCTCGACGGCGAAGCGGTGCGTTCCTGCACACTGCCGGTTTCCGCTGCCGTAGGCCGGCGCGTCACCACCATAGAAGGGCTGTCCAAAGGCGGGCTGCACCCGGTCCAGAAAGCATGGATCGAACACGAGGTTCCACAATGCGGCTATTGCCAGACCGGCATGATCATGACCGCCGTGTCCTTTCTGGAGCGCAATCCCCATCCCACCGACGACCAGATCGACCAGGCCATGACCAATCTGTGCCGTTGCGGCACCTACACCCGCGTGAGAAAGGCGATTCACGCCCTGGCCGACGCGGCGGCCGGCCGCAAATCGTGAGGAGGGTGCCATGACGACAGCCGTTTCCCGACGCGAGTTTCTCAAGGTTTCCGCTGCCCTGGGCGGGGCCTTCGTCCTCGAATTCCGGTTCCCGGCTGCTGCTGCGGCGTTTGCCGGCACGGCGGACACGGGGACGGAAGTGAATGCCTGGATGGTGATCCATCCGGACGACAGGGTGGTGATCCGCATCGCCCGCTCCGAAATGGGCCAGGGCACCTACACGGCGCTTGCCCAGCTGGTGGCTGAAGAACTCGACTGCGACTGGAACAAGGTGAGTGCCGAATTCGCTTCTCCCAACGAACATTTCCGTCGCCACCGCATCTGGGGGTCCATGCTCACGGGCGGCAGCCGCGGCGTGCGCACTTCCCAGGACTATGTGCGCAAGGCCGGCGCCAGCGCGCGCATGATGCTGGTATCGGCGGCAGCCGACCGCTGGGGCGTGCCGGCGTCGGAGTGCGTAGCGCAGGAAAGCGTCATCACGCACCGGCCCACCGGTCGCCGGCTGCGCTATGGCGAGGTGGCGGCGGATGCGGCCCGACTCACGCCGCCCGCAGACGTTCCGCTCAAGGACCCCAAGGACTGGACCATCGCCGGAAAGCCGAAGCATCGGCTCGACATTCCAGACAAGGTCCTGGGAAAGCCGGTGTTCGGAGCCGACGTGTCCTTGCCCGGCATGCTGCATGCGGCCATCGCGCAATGCCCTGTGTTTGGCGGCAAGGTGGCGCAGGTGGACGCGGGTACGGCAAAAACCATGCGTGGCGTGAAACAGGTGGTGCGCGGCGAGGATTTCGTGGCGGTGGTGGCGGACAGCTGGTGGCGCGCCAACGAAGCGCTCAAGGCCCTCAAGGTGCGTTGGGACGAGGGGGGGAACGGCCACGTGGACAATGCGGCCATCACCGCGATGCTGCGCGAAGGCCTTGAAGCGGCCGACCTGCCCCAGGCGCGCAAGATGGGCGACGTGCACGCGGCCCTGGCGGGCGCCGCGAAAGTGGTCGAGGCCGAATACCATTCCCCCTACATCAATCACGCCACCCTCGAGCCGCAGACTTGCACGGCCTGGTTCAGGCCCGACGGCTTCCTGGAAATCTGGACTTCCACCCAGGACGGTGAAGCATCCATGCAGGCGGCGGCAAAAGCCTCGGGACTGCCTCTCGAGAAAATCGAGGTGCACAAAATGATGCTGGGCGGCGGTTTTGGCCGGCGCGGAGGGCCCCAGGATTTCGTTGAGCAGGGCATCGCGATCGCCAAGACTGTGCCGGGAACCCCGGTGAAACTCCTGTGGTCGCGCAGCGAAGACATGCAGCACGGGTTCTATCGTCCGGCGAGCATCGTGCGCATGAAGGCCGGGCTGGATGGCCAGGGCCGCCTGGTGGCGTTTCATACGCGGGTGGCCTGTCCGTCCATCCTGCAGGTGCTGCGCCCGCAGCTGCTCAGCAAGGAGGGCATCGATTTCACTGCCGTGCGCTCCTTCGACGACATGCCCTACGAAGTGCCCCACCAGCAGGTCGATTACGCCAAGCGCAACGGCCACGTGCCGGTGGGGTTCTGGCGCGCACCGGGGCAGCAGAACGCCTATTACCGGGAATGTTTCATCGACGAGTTGGCGGTCGCGGCCGGACAGGACCCGGTGGCCTTTCGCCAGGCCCTCCTGCCCCCGGACAACAAGCAGCGCCGGGTACTCGAAGCGGTGGCGCGCGCCGCCGATTGGGGCGCTCCGACAGCGGTCGGCGTGCACCGCGGCGTGGCCCTGGCCGACGGTTTCGGCAGCTATACGGCCATGGTGGCCGAAGTGTCGGTGGGAGCCCAGGGAGAAGTCAAAGTCCACCGCATCGTGGTGGCCATCGATTCGGGTTACGTGGTCAACCCCGACACCTGCCGGGCCCAGGCGGAAAGCAACGTCCTGTTCGGTCTGGGCAGCGTGTTCTACCAGGAAAACAACCTGAAGAACGGGCGCATCGTGGAAAGCAATTTCAACAATTTCCGCCTGCCGAAAATCGCCGAAATGCCGCAAGTGGAAACCCTGCTCCTTCCCAGCGGCGGCTTTTGGGGAGGGCATGGGGAGCCTGCCATCCTGCCCTTGGCTCCGGCCCTCTGCAACGCCATTTATGCGGCCACGGGCAAGCGCCTGCGATCGCTGCCCCTCAAGCATCACGGCCTGCGCCCGGCCTGAACGGCCGGGTTTGACAGGGCGCGTGCCCTTCCCTAGAATCGGCAGGCTTACGTTGATTTGCTGATCAACGCCTGCAAAGGCAAACCCGTCGAAAGGCGGGGGCGCAAAGCTTCCGGGCTAAGGGACGACTGTCCTAACCGACGCCAAGTCGGGTGCCAGCGGGGTTGCCAGGTGAACGTTTTTCATTCTCCTTAAGACTTCCTCCGGTTCGGCAGCCTGCGCCCGTCGTGGTGTCGAGGTTCCCATGATCATGCTGGTTCGAAGCCCTGCGGGGGTTCGAAAGAAAAAGGAAAAGAAGAAGCGTCCCATCGTCGTCAAGCGGATTTCCAGGATCCCTCAGCGCGGACGCGCGGCCGGTTCCTGGAAAATCGCCTATGCCGATTTCGTGACGGCGCTGATGGCGTTTTTTCTTTTGATGTGGCTGGTGGGGACCAACAGTTCAGATCGCCTGCGCGAGATTTCCAGCTATTTCAAGATGCCCCTTGCCGTGGCGCTGACGGGCGGTCCGGCCCCCGGTGATGCTTCCAGCGTGATTCGTGGCGGCGGAAAAAGCATGACGGCAGGCGAAGAACGGATGCGCTTGAATCCCGATGTTCCGCCCAAGCCAGACGACGTGACCAGCGCAGGCGACCGGTTTCGGCTTGAAGAGCGGGAACGGTTGCAACGCCTGAAACGCCGCCTCGAAGACGTGGTGGATTTGAGCCCGCAGATGCGGAAGTTCAGGGACCAGCTTCTGATCGATTTCACGAGCGATGGGCTGCGCATTCAAATCGTGGACAAGCAAAGCCGGCCCATGTTCGACCGGGGCAGCGCGAAACCCGAGCCGTATGCGGAAGAGATCCTCAGGCAGATCGGCCACGTGCTGAATGACGTTCCGAACCGACTCAGCATCGCAGGCCATACCGATGCCACGCCCTACCAGGGGCTGGAAGCGAATTACAGCAATTGGGAACTTTCCATTGATCGTGCCAATGCATCCCGTCGCGAACTCGTATCCGGCGGCATGGACCCCGCCAAGATCGTTCGCGTGGTGGGCCTTTCCTCCTCCGTGCCCCTGGACGACAAAAACCCGTTCAACCCGAGCAACCGGCGCATCAGCATCATCGTCATGAACACCGCGGCGCATCAGGCGTCAACGGTCGCACCGCAGTAAACCTGCCTTTGTACCCTGGAGGGGGCTGTCATCAGACAGTCACGAACCGTTCCTAGAATCGGGGTTCGCGAAACTGCCCACCGTCCCCTGAAAACGCGATCCGATGCCACCCGCCAGCGCAACAGCACAGGTTCCCGACAGACCTCTTCCGTCCGGTGGCGAGTCGCGGGCCGGGGGGCTGATGGAAGCAGCGCCCGCCGTGTCGCCCGGGCACACGAGCCTGGAAGTGCTGGAACTGCTCTCCGGCCACCCGGACCTTGCCGGGTTGCCGGTCGTCGAGGACGGGCGGCCCATGGGGCTCATCAACCGAAACCTGTTCATGGATGAAATGGCCAAGCCTTTCCGGCGCGATCTGTTTGCCCGGAAGAGCTGCATCGCGTTCATGGACAAGGCGCCGCTGGTCGTTCCGGAAAGCCTGGGCGTGCAGGAGCTGAGTTTCCTGGCGCTGGAACAGGGTGGAAAAACGCTCAAGGACGGTTTCATCGTCACGGACGATGCCGGCAGCTATCGCGGCATTGGCACCGGGGAAGCGCTGATGCGGGCAGTATCCCACCTGCAGGCGGAAAAAAGCCGGCAGGTGATGGAAAGCATCAATTACGCCGGCATCATCCAGAAATCCTTTCTCAAGGCCTCGCGCGAAACGCTGGGGGACACCCTGCATGACCATTTCCTGCTGTGGGAACCGCGCGATCGCGTGGGCGGCGACTGCTACCTGTGCCGGCGTTTTGAGGACGGCGTGTTCGTGGCCCTGATGGACTGTACGGGACATGGCGTGCCGGGCGCTTTCATGACGCTCATCATGACCTCGTTTCTCGACCATGTACTGGCAGAACCTTTGCGGATGGATCCGGCGCGAATCCTTTCGCTGGTGAACCGCAAGGTGAAGCAGGCTCTCGGGCAGCAGGGAAAGCCCAAAGGTGCCCTGCTCGACGGGGACGAACAGTCCGACGACGGCATGGATGCGGCCCTGCTCTGGCTCGCGCGCGGCGCAAAGCGCCTGGTTTACGCCGGCGCCAGGATTCCCCTGCTGCTACTCGCGCCAGACGATGGGGCAGCGACCTTTCTGGAAGGAGACAGGCAAGGCGTGGGTTATGTGGACACGCCCATGGACTACGTCTGGACCAACCGCGAACTGGCGCTTACGGACGGATCGGCCGTTTACCTGGCCACGGACGGCTTGACGGACCAGATCGGTGGTCCCCGGCAGATCGCTTTCGGAAGGAAGCGGCTGGCCGCGCTGCTGCAGGCGTGCCGCGCCGCTCCGATGGCCGAACAGGAATCCCGCGTGCGGGACGCGTTGCGGGAATATCAGGGCAACCAGAGGCGACGCGATGACGTGAGCGTCCTGGGATTCAGGAGTTAGGAGCCGGCATGCACCTCGACGTATTCAGTGTGTTTCGCAACAGCGCCGATTTCAGCGGCGTGTTGTTCTACTACAACGGTCCGCTCTCGCAGAACGTGATCGCCACCATGGGAGAGACGTTGCGGCACCGTCTGGGCTGTGCCGACGCCGGAGGCCCGAAGGCACGCAAGCTGTTTTCAAGTTTCATCGAAATGGTTCAGAACGCGCTGCACTATTCGCCCGATGCGCCCGGCTATCCCGGCGAGAAAGTCGGGGCCGTGGCGGTGGGGCGCCGCAACAGCCGCGATTACTACATCGTCTGCGGCAACCTCGTACAACGCAGCCAGACACAGCGCATCCGCGACCGGATCGAACCGCTGCGCAGCATGACGATGGACGAGATCCGCCGGGCCTACCGCGAACAGCTCCGCCAGGAGCCCGAAGCCGACGTGGTGAGCAAAGGAGCGGGGCTGGGATTTCTCACGCTGGCACGGGATGCTTCGGAGCCCATCCAATATTCCCTGATCGACGTGCCAGACCACGGGGACGAGCTGTCCTACTTTTACATTCAAGCCACTGTGTAAGGGATCGAGCCATGAATGACCTTCGCATCGCACGCACCCCCCACTCGCCGGAAGTGGATTTTTGCTTTTCGGAACATCGCCTGACGCTGTCGGGAGAAGCCTATCCGGAAGACGCCGCGGCCTTTTTTCATCCGGTGCTGTCCGCCCTGGAGCAATACCTGGCCGGCGCTGACGATTGCGACATCGAGTTCAACTTCAGGCTGACCTATTTCAACAGCGCCGCCACCAAAATGCTCTACCGGCTGTTCGGCCTGCTCAACGAATCCGCTTGTACCCACAACCGGATCATCCTGCGCTGGCAATACGATGCGGAAGACGACACCCTCCTCGAGTTCGGGGAAGGGGTGCGCGACGACTTCAACGCGCTCGAATTTCACCCGGTCGCGCTGGGCCTCGCGGCGATCTGACCGACCCTGTGCGCTGGTCGCTCAGGTACAGGCAGACAAAAAAAGGCCGGCTGGGGCCGGCCTCGAAAGCTCCTGAGGGAGGTCTTTGCAGGGGCCTCAGTCGACCAGGGTTTCCCCCCCGCTTTTGAGTTGGCGCAGCTGCAGCATGCTCGCGCGAACGTCCTGCTGGGCCTTCAGAAATGCCTCCCTTTGGGCGGCATATCTGGCTTTGCTGGCCGCGATGGCCCTTTCGTTTCCGCTTGCGATGTCGCGACTGAGCTGAAGATAGGCGTCATGAACCAGGGTGGCCTGGTGGCTTACTTCGCTGATTTGCTGGCGCAGCGAAGCGTCGAGGGAGGTTTTCAGGCTTTCCTGGCCGGCTGGAGCCGCCGTATTGGTCAGGGCGGCCAGTTGCAGGTCGGATGCAGGCTTGGCTGCAATATGGGAAGATTCCACATGATGCAAGGTGCCGGCGTTTGCAGCCAGGGGGAGCAACGTCACAGCCGACAGCAGGACAGCCGTGCGTTTGAGGCGGAAGTTGATGGCTGACAGTTTCATTTCAAGGTCTCCTGAGTAAGTTACAACGCAATGCCGAAAATGATTCAAATGGTTCCGAAGCGGGCCCCTGGAACGGGCCGGTACATCGGGTTTTTATTTATTATTTTAAAATCATGCGATTACAGTTTTATCGTCGGGCCTGAAGCTCCCCCCGAGCTCGACGCTGGAACCCATTGTACTTGACATATGGGAATTTTTCACATTAAATTTTGATTATGGAAGAACCCAAATCACACCTCGACCCTGACCAGGTGCTGCAACAGGCCCTGGTGATCATGCAGCCGCTCGTGTTATGGCTGTTGCGGTCCGGGGTGCGGCATCCGGAGTTTTCCGTGGCGATCAAGCGGGTTTTCCTTGAACAGGCAGCCTCCGAACTGGAACGCCTGCACGGCAAACAGACCGATTCCGCCATCAGCATGCTGTCAGGGCTGCATCGCAAGGACGTCAAGGCCTTGTTGGGAGAAATGCTCCACCAGGACAGAAAGAGCACCGACATCACGCGGGAATCCCTCGGGCGCCCCACAGTGCCCTCTCAGGTGATGACCCGCTGGCTCGCCAGCGGGTGGCCAGACCAGCTTCCCGCGTCGGGTGACGGCCAGACCTTCGAGTCGCTCTCCCGCGAAGTTTCGCGCGACGTGCACCCGCGAGCCGTGCTCAACGAATTGGTTCGCTTGGGCATGGCCGAACAGGAGGACGATCGGGTGCGGCTGCGTCGCAGCGCCTTCGTGCCAGACCAGCGCATGGCGGAAGCCGGCAACCTGCTGGCCGGCAGTACGGCCGACCACCTGGCTGCCGGCGTGCACAATTTGTCCGGCCCGGACAACAGAAAGTTCCTGGAACAAAGCGTCTTCGCGGACGGACTATCCCGGGATTCCGTGAAGCAGCTTGAGAGCCTTGCCGGTGCGCTGTGGCAACAGGTACTCAACACCATGGTCCGCGCAGCGGTCCCATTGAACGAAAAGGACGAGCCAGCGGGAGGAGATCAGCGAATACGGGTGGGGATGTATTGTTATGCGGAGCCGATCCAGCGACGCGCGATACCGGCCATGAAAAAACGGCCACGCAAGCCGCGGGGGGGGTCGGGTTCGTGAAAAGGCGACTGAAGGCTTCAAATAAAAAGGATTGAATCCCATGCGCTATCTGCTATTTGTCACTCCTTTCAAACGGTTCGTCACCGGCTTATGGCTGCTGGCCGGCGCCCTGGTGCTGGCATCCTGCGGCGGCGGTGCTGCCGCCCTGATATCCGGGGTGGGCAGCGGCGGGACAGGCCTGGTGGAAGGCATCGTGGTCGGTTTCGGCAGCGTGTTCATCAACGGCACGGAATACGCCACCACCAATGCCACCGTGCAGGAAGACAACGACCTGGGTCAGCCGCAGGTGGCCTTGCTCAAGCTTGGACAGCGGGTTCGCGCCACCATCGACAATGCGGGCACTGCCGTGGTGACCGCGACCGTCATTCCCAGCCTGTCCGGCCCCGTCACGATGGCAGCCACCCCCGATGCCAACGGCGACTGGTGGGCCCAGGTGCTGGGCCAGTGGGTCCATATCGTCAGCGTTGCCACCAACACCCCCCTCGGACTCACGACGGTGATCGCGGGCACGTCCGGATCGACACCGACGCCCCAGTTGCTGCCGGGTAACGAAGTGGAAGTGCACGGCCTGTGGGTGTGGGATGCGACCCACAACGCCTATGTGGTGGTGGCTTCGCGCGTGGAAATCCTGTCCCTGACCCCGCTGACGGGCAACGTCCTGCTCAGCGGAGTGGTGACGGCATTGCCGGCTTCAGGCCAGGTGATGGTCAACAGCACCCCGGGCGGAACGATCCTGCAGGGCGTGGTTCCTGCCGGCGTCACGGTGGGCCAGTCCGTCTCGGCCTGGGTGCCGCGCAACGTCTGGATGGCCTGGAACGGCGGCAACGCCCCGTTGTCGGCTTCCCTGATCAGCCAGGCCAACCTGGCGTCCCAGGCCGGCAGCAACACGACGAATGCCCAGCTGAGCGGGTTCGTGAGCAACTACAACCCGGCCACCGGCACTGCGAGCGTGCAAGGCATGACCGTCACCCTGCCAGCCGGCAAGCACGTGGGGGACGGCGATTACATCGAGCTTTCCGGCCAGGTGAATTCCGGCATCCTGACCCAGACCACAGTGGACCAGGAGATGTCTGCGACCGGTTCCGTGACGCCGCAAAACATCCAGGTGCTGGGGACTACGAACGGTATCAGCTGGAGCGGCGGCGGCGCCGTCAGTTTCATCCTGCAGGGCACTTCGGTCACGGCACCATCCGGAACCTACGCGTCGTGCGAGAACCTGGGCGCGCTGGACACGGCTTCACTGGCGGTGACCGGGACGGTTCCGGCGCCCGGCCAGCCGGTGATCGCAACGTCGGTGGCATGCACGCCCGTGACCGCGCCGCCGGTCGGGTCCGTGTCCGATTTCCACGGCACCATCCAGTCGGCGACGGCCACCACGGCCAGCCTCCAAAACGAGGACCACCTGTGGACCATCACCTGGAGTGCATCCACGTACATCGATCCCGCGCTGGGCTCGGCAGGCACGGGGTGGAACGGGCAGCAGGTGGAGGTCATCGGAACCCTCAGCGGCAGCACGCTCGCAGCGACGGCCATCCGCGTATACGGACACGGCACCAACGACTGACCGCGCCCATGGCTTCAAACGCCCAACCCCCTGGGTGTTTTTCTTGTCCCCTCTTTTCGAGGGGACTTTTTTTGACGGGTGCGGTTTTACGCAGCGCGGATCAGATAAATGAGTGCGAACAGGCAGGGCTGGTGCAGCAGGTAGGCTGCAAGGCTATGCCTGCCCAGGAACGCGGCGGCACGCGCCGGTGACGGGGCCGTCCCCGGCCCTTGTGTCGGGCCTGCGAGTTCCGGAAAGCGTCGGCCGGCCCAGAATGCCATCCACAACAGGCCGAGCCAGGGGGCAAGCGGGGCGTAATCTTCCGTCAGCGGCTTGCGGCTTGCGAATCCGATCCAGTTGATCCAGCGCGGATTCATGGCATCCCAGCCGAGCGTCCACCCGGCCAGGACAATGGACAGTCCCGCCAGGGCAAGCAGCCCGGGGCGGCGACGCAGCGGCAGGGTCAGCAGGGTGGCGGCGAAAAAGAAATGCAGGACGCCGAAATAAATCCAGCGCGGGCCGAACAGCAGGGCCGTGACCGCGCTC
>JAKBBG010000053.1 GCA_021826025.1 Pseudomonadota bacterium
GGACAACGTGTCGGTGTCGGTGGCGCTGATTGCGCCGATTGCGATGGAAGAGGGTTTGCGCTTCGCGATTCGCGAAGGCGGCCGTACCGTGGGTGCCGGTGTCGTATCCAAGGTGATCGAGTAAAAGGGGACGAACCATGGCAACACCGATCAGCCACCAGAAAATCCGCATCCGCCTGAAGGCGTTCGACTATCGCCTGATCGACCAGTCGGCGCTGGAAATCGTGGAAACCGCCAAGCGCACCGGCGCGGTGGTCAAGGGCCCGGTGCCCCTGCCCACCCGCATCGAGCGCTTCGACGTATTGCGTTCGCCGCACGTCAACAAGACGTCGCGCGACCAGTTTGAGATCCGCACCCACCTGCGCCTGATGGACATCGTGGACCCTACCGACAAGACGGTGGACGCGCTCATGAAGCTCGATCTGCCCGCCGGCGTGGACGTGGAAATCAAGCTGTAAGGAACTGAAGGCGCCGTACGGGCGACCGTGCGGCAAACGGAAGCAGGCAGTACCGGGCCGATCAATTGGAATCGGCACCCGACCCCAGCCGAGAACGGTGCGGGCGGGCCAACAAACATAAGGAAAAGGCAATGACACTAGGACTCGTCGGCCGCAAAGTCGGCATGACGCGTGTCTTCACCGACGACGGCGAAGCGGTACCGGTCACCGTCGTCGATGTGGCGGACAATCGCGTCACCCAGATCAAGGATCCGGCCACGGACGGCTACGCCGCCGTGCAGGTGACCTACGGCGCCCGTCGCGCCAGCCGCGTCACCAAGGCGCTGGCCGGCCACCTGGCCAAGGCCGGCGTGACGGCCGGAACCATCATCCGCGAATTCCGCGTGACCCCTGAACAGCTGGGCGCCATGACGCCGGGCGGCACCATCGCGCTCGACGTGTTCCAGGTGGGACAGAAAGTGGACGTGACCGGCACGTCGCAGGGCAAGGGATTCACCGGTGCCATCAAGCGCCACAACTTCAGCTCCAACCGTGCGAGCCACGGCAACTCGGTATCCCACAACAGCCCCGGCTCCATCGGGATGGCACAGGACCCGGGCCGCGTCTTTCCCGGCAAACGCATGGCGGGACACTCCGGCGACGAGCGCCGCACGGCGCAGAACCTCGAAATCGTGCGCATCGACACGGAACGCAAGCTGCTCCTGATCAAGGGAGCCGTGCCGGGCTCGAAAGGGGGCCACGTGATCGTGCGTCCCGCAGCGAAAGGGGGGGCGGCCTAAATGGAACTGAAGCTGATTGACGACAAGGGGCAGACCAAGTCGACCATTGCGGCGTCCGACGCGCTGTTCGGCCGCGAGTACAACGAACCGCTGGTGCACCAGCTGGTGACGGCCTACCAGGCCAACGCCCGCCAGGGCACGCGCGCCCAGAAGGGGCGCAGCGAAGTGGCCAAGTCCACCCGCAAGCCGTGGCGCCAGAAGGGCACGGGCCGGGCCCGCGCCGGGATGGCGTCGAGCCCCCTGTGGCGTGGCGGCGGAAAGATTTTCCCGGCGAGCCCGGAAGAGAACTTCACCCACAAGATCAACCGCAAGATGTACCGCGCCGGGATCTGCGCGATCCTGTCCCAGCTGGTGCGCGAAGACCGCCTGGCGGTGGTGGACCAGATCGTTCTGGATTCCCCCAAGACCAAGGTGCTGGCGGGAAAGATCAAAGGCATGGGCTACGACCGGGTGCTGATCATCACCGACAGCCTGGACGACAACCTGTACCTGTCCTCCCGCAACCTGCCCAACGCGCTGGTTCTGGAAGTGGCGGAAGCCGATCCGGTCAGCCTCATCCGCTTTCCCAAGGTCGTGCTGACCGTGGGTGCGGTCAAGAAACTCGAGGAGGTGCTGGCATGAGCGCCCAAATCAGCGAAGCACGCCTGCTGCAGATCATCGACGCGCCCGTGGTGTCCGAAAAGGGCACCTTCGTGGCGGAAAAGCATGAGCAGGTGATTTTCCGCGTGGCCGGTGATGCCACCAAGCCGGAAATCAAGGCGGCGGTGGAACACCTGTTCAAGGTGCAGGTGGAAAGCGTCCAGGTGGTCAACGTCAAGGGCAAGGTCAAGCGCTCCGGACGTTTCGTCGGCAAGCGCAAGGACTGGAAGAAGGCGTACGTCTGCCTCAAGCCCGGTCAGGAAATCAATCTGGTGGCGGGGGAATAAACCATGGCAATCGTCAAGATGAAACCCACATCCCCCGGACGCCGCGGCGTCATCCGGGTGGTGAATTCCGGTCTGCACAAGGGCGCGCCCGTTGCCGGCCTGGTGGAAAAGCAGTCGAAGAAGGCGGGCCGCAACAACAACGGCCACATCACCACGCGTCACCAGGGCGGCGGGCATCGCCAGCACTACCGCGTGGTGGATTTCCGTCGCAACAAGGACGGCATCCCGGCCGTGGTCGAGCGTCTGGAATACGACCCGAACCGGACCGCCAACCTGGCGCTGCTGTGCTACGCCGACGGCGAGCGCCGCTACATCATCGCCCCCAAGGGCATTGCCCAGGGCGCCCAGCTCATGAGCGGCATCGATGCGCCCATCAAGCCGGGCAACTGCCTGCCCCTGCGCAACATTCCCGTGGGCAGCACCATCCACTGCATCGAAATGCAGCCCGGCAAGGGGGCGCAGCTTGCCCGCTCAGCCGGCACGTCGGTCCAGCTGCTGGCGCGGGAAGGGGCCTACGCCCAGTTGCGCCTGCGCTCCGGTGAAATTCGCCGGGTGCACGTGGAATGCCGGGCCACCATCGGGGAAGTGGGCAACGAGGAGCACAACCTGCGTTCCATCGGCAAGGCCGGCGCCCAGCGCTGGCGCGGCATCCGCCCGACGGTACGCGGCGTCGCCATGAACCCGATCGACCACCCCCACGGCGGTGGCGAAGGCAAGACGGCGGCAGGCCGCCATCCGGTCAGTCCCTGGGGCGTTCAGACCAAGGGCTACCGCACCCGCAAGAACAAGCGCACGAACAACATGATCGTTCGTCGCCGTCATTCCGCTTAAAGGTACCGACCTATGGCACGTTCGATTAAAAAGGGGCCGTTCGTAGACGGCCATCTGATGAAAAAGGTGGAGGCCGCTGTGGCTTCCAAGGACAAACGGCCCATCAAGACCTGGTCGCGCCGCTCCACGGTGCTGCCGGACTTCGTCGGTCTGACCATTGCCGTGCACAACGGCAAGCAGCACATCCCGGTGTACATCACCGAGAACATGGTCGGGCACAAGCTGGGCGAGTTTTCGCTGACGCGCACTTTCAAGGGCCATGCCGCGGACAAGAAAGCCGCGCCGGCCAAGAAATAAGGAGCCCGGACCATGAACGTACAAGCAACATTGCGAGGCGTCCGCCTGTCGGCCCAGAAAGGCCGGCTGGTCGCCGACCAGGTTCGCGGCCTCAAGGTGGAACAGGCGCTCAACCTGCTGACCTTCAGCCCCAAGAAAGGGGCCAAGATCATCAAGAAAGTGCTGGAGTCCGCCATCGCCAACGCCGAACACAACCTCGGCCTGGATGTGGACGAGCTCAAGGTGTCCACCATCTATGTGGAAAAAGGGCCGGTCATGAAGCGCTTCACGGCGCGGGCCAAGGGGCGTGGCAACCGCATCGTCAAGCCCACCTGCCACATTTATGTCACCGTAGCGGACAAGGAATAACCATGGGTCAGAAAATTCATCCGACAGGCTTCCGCCTGAGCGTGCTCAAGAACTGGAGTTCCAAGTGGTTTGCCAACTCCAAGAACTTCCCGGGCATGCTGCAGGACGACATCAAGGTCCGCGCGTTCCTCAAGAAGAAGCTGGCCCACGCGTCCGTCGGCCGCGTGATCATCGAGCGCCCGGCCAAGAACGCCAAGATCACGATTTACAGCGCCCGTCCCGGCGTGGTGATCGGCAAGAAGGGCGAGGACATCGAAAGCCTGCGCACCAGCCTGCAGCGCCTCATGGGAGTGCCCGTGGCGGTCAACATCGAGGAAATCCGCAAACCCGAACTCGATGCGCAGATCATCGCCGACGGCATCACGAGCCAGCTCGAGAAGCGCGTCATGTTCCGCCGTGCCATGAAGCGCGCCATGCAGAACGCGATGCGGCTCGGAGCCCAGGGCATCAAGATCACCAGCAGCGGGCGTCTCAACGGCATCGAAATCGCGCGCACCGAATGGTATCGCGAAGGCCGCGTGCCCCTGCATACGCTGCGTGCGGACATCGACTATGGCTTTTCCGAAGCCAAGACGACTTACGGCGTCATCGGCGTGCGGGTGTTGGTATTCAAGGGTGAAATCCTGGGTCGGGGCGAACAGCCGGCAGCGGCAGTTGTAGAGCCCGAGAAGAAGACCCGCAAGTCAGGAGTCCGAAATGCTGCAGCCAGCTAGAACCAAATACCGCAAACAACAGAAGGGCCGCAACACGGGTGTGGCCACCCGTGGCGCCAAGGTCGCCTTCGGCGACTTCGGCCTGAAAGCCACCGAGCGCGGGCGCCTGACGGCGCGCCAGATCGAGGCGGCCCGTCGCGCCATGACGCGCCACATCAAGCGCGGCGGCCGCATCTGGATCCGGATCTTCCCGGACAAGCCCATTTCCCGCAAACCGGCCGAAGTCCGGATGGGGAACGGCAAGGGAAGCCCCGAGTACTTCGTCGCGGAAATCGTGCCGGGCAAGGTGTTGTACGAGATGGATGGGGTCGACGAGAAGCTCGCGCGGGAGGCGTTCAGCCTGGCCGCCGCCAAGCTGCCGATCGCGACCACTTTTGTGACCCGTCAGTTGGGGTGATGCCATGAAAGCAAGTGAACTGCGATCCAAGAGCGTGGAAGAGCTGAACCAGGAACTGGTGTCGCTGCTCAAGGCCAAGTTCGGCCTGAAAATGCAGCTGTCGACCCAGCAGAGCAACAAGACCAGCGAATTGGGCAAACTCCGGCGCGACATCGCCCGGGTCAAGACGCTGATCCGCGAAAAGGCGATGCAATGATGACCGAAGCAACCGAAAACACGACCAAGCAGGTCAGGCGCACCCTGACGGGGACCGTGGTGAGCGACAAGATGGACAAGACCGTCACGGTTCTGGTGGAGCGGACAGTCACCCATCCCACCTTCGGCAAGGTGATCCGGCGCTCGAAGAAGTACCATGCCCACGCGGAGTCCAACGACTACCACAACGGCGACGTGGTGGTGATCGAGGAATGCCGCCCCATTTCCAAGACCAAGACCTGGAAGGTGTCCCGCCTGGTGTCCCGGGGCGTGACGGTTTGAATGTCAGGTGCTTGTCTTTTTCAAGCACCTGCGCTATAGTGTTTGATTCTTCGGAAGCGCTGTTTTCATTCCCCTGACGGGGTCCAAAACTAGCCGTCGCAGCCGTGGGGTCAACAAAGCCCCCGGCCCAGCCAGCAAGGCCGGCGGATAAAGTTGGAGAGGCTTTAGCCATGATTCAAATGCAATCGATGCTCGATGTCGCCGACAACACCGGCGCCAAATCGGTAATGTGCATCAAAGTTTTGGGCGGCTCCAAGCGCCGCTATGCCAACATCGGCGACGTCATCAAGGTCAGCGTGAAATCCGCTGCGCCGCGCGGACGCGTCAAGAAGGGCGAAGTGTACAACGCGGTGGTGGTCCGCACGGCCAAGGGCGTGCGTCGCCCGGACGGGTCGCTGGTCAAGTTCGACGGCAATGCGGCGGTGCTGCTCAATGCCAAGCTCGAGCCCATCGGCACCCGCATTTTCGGGCCGGTCACGCGCGAGTTGCGGACCGAGCGGTTCATGAAGATCGTGTCGCTCGCGCCCGAAGTCTTATAGGAGCAGAACATGCGCAAGATTCGCAAAGGCGATGAAGTGATCGCCATCGCCGGCAAGGACAAGGGCAAGCGTGGCGCCGTGCTGCGCGTGCTCAGTGACTCCGCCCTGGTGGTGGAAGGGATCAACCGCGTCAAGAAGCATCAGAAGCCGAACCCGGTCAAGGGTGACCAGGGCGGTATCGTCGAAAAGGAAATGCCGATCCACGTCTCCAATGTGGCGCTCTTCAATCCGGCCACCCAGAAGGCGGACCGGGTGGGCATCCGCGTTCTGGAAGACGGCCGCCGCGTCCGGTTTTTCAAATCCAATGGCGAAGTCGTTGACGCATAAGGACACAGAATGAGCCGCCTGAACAGCTTTTACAAAGAAACCGTGGTGCCGAGCCTCCTCAAGGAGTTCGGCTACAAGTCGGTCATGGAAGTGCCGCGCATCACCAAGATCACCCTGAACATGGGCGTGGGCGAAGCGGTGGCCGACAAGAAAGTCATCGAACACGCGGTCGGCGACATGGAAAAGATCGCCGGACAGAAGCCGGTGGTGACGAAGTCGCGCAAGTCCATCGCCGGCTTCAAGATCCGCCAGGGCTACCCGATCGGTTGCATGGTGACCTTGCGGCGCGAACGCATGTACGAGTTCCTGGACCGCCTGATTTCCGTGGCCATTCCCCGGATCCGCGACTTTCGCGGCATTTCCGGGAAATCCTTCGACGGCCGCGGCAATTACAGCATGGGCGTCAAGGAGCAGACCATTTTCCCGGAAATCGAGTATGACAAGATTGACGCAGTGCGTGGGATGAACATCACCATCACCACCACCGCAAAGACGGACGCCGAAGCGAAAGCGTTGCTGCTGGCGTTCAAATTCCCTTTGAAAGTCTGAGGTGCCCTGTGGCGAAACGTGCACTGATCAACCGAGAGCAGAAACGCCGCGAGACGGTCAAGAAATTTGCCGCCAAGCGTGCGCAGCTGCTGAGCGTCATCAATGACAGCAAGGCGACCGAAGAGGCCCGCCATGAGGCGCGCCTCGCGCTGCAGGATCTGCCGCGCAACGCGAGCCCGTCCCGGCTGCGCAACCGCTGTGCCTTGACCGGCCGGCCGCGCGGCGTTTACAGCAAATTCGGTCTGGGGCGTAACAAGCTCCGCGAAATCGCGATGCGCGGGGAGATTCCGGGCATCATCAAGGCCAGCTGGTAGTAGCAGGAGCGACACCCGATGAGCATGACAGATCCGATCGCCGATATGCTGACCCGCATCCGCAACGCCCAGCGCGCGGAGAAGGGCAGCGTTTCGATGCCGTCGTCCAAACTTAAAGTGGCGATTGCCCAGGTCCTCAAGGACGAAGGGTACATCGACGGTTTCCAGATTCACCAGAACGGCGGCAAGCCGTTGCTGGAACTGGCCCTGAAATACTATGCCGGCCGCCCCGTGATCGAAATGATCGAACGGGTGAGCCGTCCGGGCCTGCGCATTTACAAGAGCTGCCAGGACATCCCCAAGGTCATGAACGGCCTGGGAGTGGCCATCGTGTCCACCCCTGCCGGCGTCATCACCGACCGCGCGGCGCGCCGCCGCAACGTCGGCGGTGAAGTCCTGTGCATCGTGGCATAAGGAGCGTCCAGACCATGTCACGCATTGCAAATTACCCGGTGGACATCCCGGAAAAAGTCGAAGTCAACCTGGCTGGCGGCGCCATTTCGGTCAAGGGCCCGCTTGGTTCCCTGAGCCAGGCCGTGGGCGAACAGGTGCTGGTGGAGCGCGTGGAGAACCAGCTGCGCTTCAAGCCGGCCAACGAAACCCAGCAGGCCAATGCCATGTCCGGCACCCTGCGCGCGCTCGTTTCCAACATGGTGAACGGCGTGACCAAGGGCTGGGAAAAGAAACTGACGCTGGTGGGCGTGGGCTACCGTGCCCAGGCTGCCGGCGACAAGCTCAATCTGACGCTGGGCTTCTCCCATCCCGTCGTGCACAAGATGCCGACCGGGGTCAAGGTGGAGACCCCCAGCCAGACTGAAATCCTCATCAAGGGTATCGATCGCCAGGTTGTCGGTCAGGTGGCCGCCGAAGTGCGCGCCTACCGCAAGCCCGAGCCTTACAAGGGCAAGGGTGTGCGCTACGCCGACGAAGTGGTCGTGCTCAAGGAAACCAAGAAGAAATAAGGCGGACAGATCATGATGCATGCAAACGGAAGATTGCGTCGGGCCCGTCGGACCCGCGCCAAGATTGCAGAGTTGTGCGCCGCGCGCCTGACTGTGCACCGGACCAACCTGCACGTCTATGCGCAGATCATCGACGCGACCGGCTCGAAAGTGCTGGCCAGCGCCTCGACTCTGGAGCCCGAAGTGCGCAAGGAAGTGGCCAACGGCGGCAACATCAACGCGGCGACCCTGGTGGGGCGGCGCATTGCTGAGAAGGCCCGCCAGGCCGGGATCGAAAGCGTCGCCTTCGACCGCTCGGGTTTCCGCTACCACGGCCGCGTGAAAGCGCTGGCGGAAGCGGCCCGCGAAGGCGGCCTGAAGTTTTAACGGATTAGCGAGGCCCATTGGGATAGCACATGGCAAAGAACGATAGCGAAGAGCGCGGCGACGGCCTGCGCGAAAAGATGGTCGCGGTGAACCGCGTCACCAAGGTGGTCAAGGGCGGCCGTATTCTCGGCTTTGCCGCGCTGACCGTGGTGGGCGACGGCGATGGCGGCATCGGCATGGGCAAGGGCAAGGCCCGCGAAGTGCCGGTGGCCGTGCAGAAGGCCATGGAACAGGCCCGTCGCAAGATGGTCAAGGTCAACCTGAAGAACGGCACCCTGTTTCACCCCGTGATCGGCGAGCACGGAGCGGCCAAGGTGTTCATGCAGCCGGCTTCGGAAGGGACTGGCATCATCGCGGGAGGCCCCATGCGCGCCGTGTTCGAAGTGATGGGCGTGACCAACGTCCTGGCCAAGTGCATCGGTTCCACCAACCCTTACAACGTGATCCGCGCCACTCTCAACGGGCTCGAAGCCACCCGGCGTCCGTCCGAAGTCGCTGCCAAGCGCGGCAAGACCATCGAAGAAATCACGGAGTGACGACATGAACGCCAGCTCCCAGAAGACCCTCCGGGTCACCCTGACCAAAAGCACCATCGGCGCCCTCAAGGCGCACAAGGCCTGCGTGCGCGGCCTCGGCCTGCGCCGCATGCACCACACGGTGGAAGTCAAGGACACCCCGGAAAACCGCGGCATGATCAGCAAGGTCAGCCATTTGGTTCGTTGCGAATAAAGGATTGCGGTCATGGAACTCAATACACTGAAACCAGCAGCGGGCGCCAAGCGGGCCCGCCGCCGCGTGGGACGCGGCATCGGCAGCGGCCTGGGCAAGACGGCCGGGCGCGGGCACAAGGGTCAGAAATCCCGTTCCGGCGGGTTCCACAAGGTGGGCTTTGAAGGCGGCCAGATGCCCTTGCAGCGTCGCCTGCCCAAGCGCGGTTTCGAGCCGTTCACGCGCCATGGCACCGAGCAGGTTCGCCTGGCAGACCTCGCCCGGGTGCAGGGGGAAGTCATCGACCTGCTGGCGCTCAAGCAGGCCGGCCTGGTGTCCGGCAGCGCCGGCGCCGCCAAGGTCTTCCTCAAGGGCGAACTGTCGCGCGCCGTGAAGCTGCGCGGCATCGGCGTCACCAAAGGCGCCCGGGCGGCCATTGAAGCGGCCGGCGGGTCGGTCGAAGAACAGCAGGGTGCCTGACGTTGGCGAACGTGGGCAATGCCCTGTCGGGCGGAAAACTGGACGACCTGAAACGGCGCCTGTGGTTCGTCGTGGGCGCCCTGGTGGTGTACCGCGTCGGCGCCCACATTCCGGTCCCGGGCATCAACCCGGACGAGCTGTCCAAGCTGTTCAACAGCCAGCAGGGCGGCATCCTCGGGATGTTCAACATGTTTTCCGGCGGGGCCCTGTCCCGCTTCACCGTGTTTGCCCTGGGGATCATGCCGTACATTTCGGCCTCGATCATCATGCAGCTGATGGGCTCCGTGGTGCCCAGCCTGGAAGCGCTGAAGAAGGAAGGCGAGGCGGGCCGCCGCAAGATCACGCAGTACACGCGCTACGGCACCGTGGTGCTGGCCTTTTTCCAGGCCGTGGGCATCGCCGTCGCGCTGGAAGCGCAGCCGGGCCTGGTGCTTGAGCCGGGCTTTGCGTTCCGCGTCACCACGGCCGTGACCCTGGTGACGGGTACGATGTTTTTGATGTGGCTGGGAGAGCAGATCACGGAACGCGGGATCGGCAACGGCATCTCGCTGATCATTTTCGCCGGGATCGTGGCCGGCCTGCCGCGCGCGGTGGGAAGCACCCTCGAACTGGTGCGGACCGGGGCGTTTTCCTGGTTCATGGCCCTCTCGCTGTTCGCGGCCGTGGTCGCGGTGACGGCGCTGGTGGTGTTCGTGGAGCGCGGGCAGCGCAAGATCACCGTGAACTATGCCAAGCGCCAGGTCGGCAACAAGGTGTACGGGGGGCAGAGCTCCCACCTGCCGCTCAAGCTCAACATGGCCGGGGTGATCCCGCCCATTTTTGCGAGCAGCATCATCCTGTTTCCGGCCACGCTCGCCGGCTGGTTCGGGAGCCGCGAGAATTTTTCATGGTTGAAGGACGTGAGCGCGCTGCTCAGTCCGGGACAGCCGGTGTACGTGCTGCTGTATGCGGGGGCCATCCTGTTTTTCTGCTTTTTCTACACGGCGCTCGTGTTCAACAGCAAGGAAACGGCGGACAACCTGAAGAAGAGCGGCGCTTTCGTGCCGGGGATCCGGCCGGGCGAGCAGACGGCCCGCTACATCGACAAAATCATGACGCGGCTCACGCTGACGGGCGCCATTTACATCACGCTCGTGTGCCTGCTGCCCGAGTTTTTGATCGTGCGGTTTAACGTGCCCTTTTATTTCGGGGGGACTTCGCTCCTGATCATCGTCGTGGTGACGATGGATTTCATGGCCCAGGTGCAGTCCTACGTCATGTCGCAGCAGTACGAAAGCCTGCTGCGAAAGGCCAATTTCAAGGGGCTGACGACAAGGTAATGGCCAAGGAAGATACGATCGAGATGCAGGGGGAAATCCTGGAAACCCTGCCTAACGCGACGTTCCGCGTCAAACTCGAAAACGATCACGTGGTATTGGGACACATATCCGGGAAAATGCGCATGCACTACATCCGGATTTTGCCGGGCGACAAGGTGACCGTGGAGCTCACGCCCTACGACCTCACCCGTTGCCGAATTATTTTCCGCGCCAAGTAACGCGGACTGCTGGAGAGAAAAATGAAAGTACAGGCATCGGTTAAGAAAGTCTGCCGCAAATGCAAGCTGGTGCGGCGCAAGGGTGTGCTGCGCGTGATTTGCGAAGATCCGCGCCACAAGCAACGCCAGGGCTAAGCCTGGGTTTTCGCTCAACCGTTAAACGCAACAGAATCCGAGGTCGTTTATGGCTCGTATAGCTGGGGTCAACATCCCGAATCATCAACATGCCGAGATCGCGCTGACCGCAATCTATGGTATCGGTCGTTCACGCGCACGCGACATTTGCGAAGCGGCGGGGGTGGCGGCCAGCACCAAGATCAAGGATCTGACGGACGCAGAAATGGAAAAGCTGCGTGTCGAAGTGACCAAGTTCGCCGTCGAAGGCGATCTGCGCCGCGAAGTGTCGCTCAACATCAAGCGACTGATGGATCTCGGCAGCTACCGCGGCACCCGCCACCGTCGTGGCCTGCCCTGCCGCGGGCAACGCACGCGCACCAATGCGCGCACCCGGAAAGGTCCGCGCAAGGCCGTTCGCACAACGAAGTAACTGAAGGAAGAATCCTGAATGGTTAAGCCCAACACAGCAACCCGCGCACGCAAGAAGGTCAAGAAGAATGTGGCCGAAGGCATCGCGCACATTCACGCATCGTTCAACAACACCATCGTGACCATCACGGACCGGCAGGGCAACGCCTTGTCCTGGGCCACGTCGGGCAGCAACGGGTTCAAGGGATCGCGCAAGAGCACGCCGTTTGCGGCCCAGATCGCCGCTGAAAACGCGGGCAAGGCCGCCCAGGAATGCGGCGTGAAGAACCTCGAGGTGCGCATCAAGGGTCCGGGCCCCGGACGCGAGTCCGCCGTGCGCGCCCTGAACGCGGTTGGATTCAAGATCACCAGCATCTCGGACGTGACGCCGGTGCCGCACAACGGCTGCCGTCCGCCCAAGAAGCGTCGTATTTAACCAGGGATCGGGAGAACGAACGTGGCAAGAAACCTGGATGCAAAATGTCGTCAGTGCCGTCGGGAAGGCGAAAAGCTTTTTCTGAAGGGCGAAAAGTGTTTCACGGACAAGTGCGCCATCGAACGGCGCGCCTATGCGCCGGGCCAGCATGGCCAGAAGCAGGGACGGCAGTCGGATTACGGCGGCCAGCTGCGCGCCAAGCAGAAGGTGCGGCGCATTTACGGGATTCTGGAGCGCCAGTTCCGCAACACCTACTTTGCGGCCGAACGGGCCCGCGGAATCACGGGCGAGACCCTGCTGCAGGCGCTGGAAAGCCGCCTCGACAACGTCGCCTACCGCATGGGCTTCGGTGCGTCGCGGGCCGAAGCGCGACAGGTGGTGCGCCACAACGGCATCCTGGTCAACGGCCGGCGGGTGAACATCCCCTCCTTCCAGCTGCGCCCGGGCGACTCCGTGGAAGTGGCCGAGAAGTCCAAGGCCCAGCTGCGCATCAAGGGTGCCGTCGAAGCGGCGGAAAACCGCGGATTCCCGGAATGGCTCGAAGTGGACGCCAAGGCCATGAAGGGGGTTTTCAAGGCGCGCCCGCAGCGCAGCGAACTGCCCTCGACCATCAATGAATCCCTGGTGGTGGAACTGTATTCGAAGTAACAGTGTCCCTCACCAGCCAGTTACAAGGACAGACGATGCAAAGCCAAACCAACGCATTTTTGAAGCCGCGCAGTATCGAAGTGCA
>JAKBBG010000054.1 GCA_021826025.1 Pseudomonadota bacterium
GCGCATCTTCTTCGAAGCCGTAATACGGCGTCAGGTCCATGCCGCCACCAAACCACCACACCGGTTCGCTCTGGCCATGAAAGGCAGCGAAAAACCGTACATTCATATGGACCGTAGGCACATAGGGATTTCGGGGATGCAGCACCAGGGATACCCCCATGGCCTCAAAATGGCGTCCGGCCAGTTCGGGCCTGTGTGCCGTAGCAGAAGGGGGCAGGCCACGTCCCATGACGTATGAAAAATTCACTCCGCCCCGCTCGAGCAGATTCCCTTCCTCCACCAGCGCACTGATCCCTCCGCCACCTTCGGGACGATTCCAGGTGTCCCTCCGGAACGGCTTGCCGTCCTCGCGCTCCAGAGCCTGAACGATGCGATCCTGCAGGCCGAGCAGGTACGTCTTGATGCCAGTCGTATCCATGAAAGGAATTCCTTGTTTCAGGCTTTGCCGGCAGCCCGGTGGATCGCCGCACGGATGCGGTTGTAGGTCCCGCAACGGCAAAGGTTGCCGTTCATGGCCTCGTCGATATCCGCATCCGTGGGATGCGGATGCTTCGCAAGAAGGGCCGCCGCGCTCATGATCTGGCCGGACTGGCAGTACCCGCACTGGGCCACCTCAAGCGCGACCCAGGCCTTTTGCACCGGGTGTTCGCCATTTGGTGAAAGCCCTTCTATGGTCGTCACTTTCCGCCCTCCGACAGCCGAAAGGGGGGTCTGACAGGAGCGGACCGCTGCACCATCCAGGTGAACGGTGCAGGCGCCGCATAAACCGGCACCACAGGAAAACTTGGTGCCGGTCATGCCCAATTCGTCACGGATCACCCACAGCAGCGGGGTGTCGGGGTCCGACTTGACCGTGAACATACGGCCGTTAAGGGAAAGTTGGGTCGTCATGATGGTTCTTTGGGGTCCCGGAGTTCTGACATAATGACGCGCATGGCTGATCGTTCGCAAAAACTGCTGCTCTTGGTGGACGGTTCGTCCTATCTCTACCGGGCTTTCCACGCGCTGCCCGATCTGCGCAACCGGCAGGGGGAACCTACCGGCGCGATATTCGGCGTGCTCAACATGCTGCGCCGTCTCTTGGCGGATTATAAGCCGGATTACGCCGCCTGCGTGTTTGACGCGCGCGGCCCCACTTTCAGGGACGACTTGTACCCTGAATACAAGGCGCATCGCCCCCCCATGCCGCCGGATCTGGCAGCCCAGATCGCCCCCCTGCATCAGGCCATCCAGGCCCTGGGCTGGCCGCTTCTCAACATAGAAGGCGTGGAAGCGGACGACGTCATTGGCACGCTGTCCCGGCAGGCCGCCAGTACCGGCTTGCGCACGGTCATTTCAAGCGGTGACAAGGATCTGGTGCAGTTGCTCGACGGACAGACCACTCTCGTCAACACCCTGAGCAACGAAACACTGGACGCTGCCGGCGCCACGGAAAAGTATGGCATTCCGCCCGAACGTTTCATCGATTACCTGACCCTTGTCGGCGATGCCGTGGACAATGTCCCGGGTGTGGCCAAGGTCGGCCCGAAGACGGCACTCAAATGGCTGCAGCAATACGAAACCCTGGATGCATTGCTGGCCCGCTCGGAGGATATTCCCGGGGTGGCCGGAACGAACCTGCGCGCCGTTCTGGGCTGGCTTCCGCAAGCACGCCGGCTTTTGACCATCCGATGCGACGTGCCGCTTCCTGTTGCGCCGGAGCATCTGCTCCTGAAGGCCCCAGATCAGGACATCTTGCGCTCCCTGGCGGAACGCTACGATTTGCGCAGCTGGATTCCGAAAAACTCGCCTGAAGCCGCCCCCGCAAATGCTAAGAAAGGGCCAGAACCCGCGCCCGATCTGAGAGCGGCAACGGCGCCTGGTGCCGGGCAGGCGGTCTACACCCCGGTGCTGACCCTAGAGCAGCTGGAAACCTGGGTTACCCGCGTGGAAAAGGCCACCCTGACGGCACTGGATACGGAAACCACCAGCCTCGACCCCATGCAGGCAGAGCTCGTGGGACTTTCTCTGTGCGTGACCTCGGGAGAAGCCGCATACATTCCATTGGGCCATCGCGGCCCTGACAGCAGCGTACAACTGAACCGGGAACAAACCCTGGAAAGGCTCCGACCGTGGCTGGAGAACCAGGCGGCACGAAAAGTGGGGCAGCATCTCAAGTTCGACCAGCACATTCTGGCCAACCACGGCATTTCCCTGCGCGGCATCGCCCACGACACACTGCTCCAGTCGTATGTTCTGGAAGCCCACCAACCCCATCACCTCGAAAGCCTGGCAAGACGACACCTTGGACTCGAGACCTTGTCCTACCAGGACGTCACCGGCAAAGGGGCTTCAGCCATCGGGTTCGAACAGGTTCCGCTGGATCGTGCGACCGCCTATGCCGCGGAGGATGCGGACATCACGCTGCAGGTGCACCAAGTCCTTTTCCCCCAGATTGCCCGAGAGCCTTCGCTCGCGTCCATTTACCAGGACATCGAGCTCCCGCTCCAGCAGGTGCTCTGGCGCATGGAACGCAACGGCGTGCTGCTTGATGTTGCCCAGCTGGAACGGCAAAGCCATGAACTGGGCAGCCAACTTCTGGATCTGGAAGCACGGGCCCATGCCGCTGTCGGGCATCCGTTCAACCTGAACTCGCCCAAGCAAATCCAGGCCGTACTGTTCGAGGAACAGCAACTCCCCGTACGAAAAAAAACGCCCAGCGGCGCGCCTTCCACGGACGAAGACGTGCTCCAGCAACTGGCGCTCGATTACCCCGTACCCAAGCTGATTCTGGAATACCGTGGGCTCGCCAAACTCAAGTCCACCTACACGGACGCATTGCCCAGAAAGGTCAATCCGCGTACGGGCCGGGTTCACACGCATTATGCCCAGGCTGTGGCAGTCACCGGACGACTCGCAAGCAGCGACCCCAACTTGCAGAACATTCCCGTCCGTACTGCAGAAGGGCGGCGTATCCGCGCTGCGTTCATCGCGCCACCGGGGCATGCGCTGGTCTCCGCCGACTATTCCCAGATCGAACTGCGCATCATGGCCCACCTGTCCCAAGACCCCGGTCTGCTCGCGGCATTCGCGGCCGGCCAGGACGTACATCGGTCCACGGCAGCCGAAATTTTCGGCGTTCCCTCCGAGGAGGTGAGCCCCGATCAGCGGCGTGCCGCAAAAGCCATCAACTTCGGCCTGATCTACGGCATGTCCGCTTTTGGACTGGCCGCCCAGCTAGGCATCGAACGGGGCTCAGCCCAAGCCTATATGGAGCGCTATTTTCACCGCTACCCCGGAGTCGCACGCTACATGGAGCGCACAAGGGCCCAGGCCCAAGCGCACGGTTATGTGGAAACGCTTTTCGGCAGACGGTTGTGGCTTCCGGAATTGCGTCACGGCGCCATGGGGCGGCGTCAAGGTGCCGAACGGGCCGCCATAAACGCGCCGCTCCAGGGCACCGCGGCAGACCTCATCAAACGAGCCATGATTGCGGTGGCACGCTGGATCGAAGAACAGCAGCTTTCCTCCCTGATGATCCTCCAGGTCCACGACGAGCTCGTTCTGGAGGTTCCCGACGAAGAGCGGGAACGCGTGGTCAAGGCGCTGCCTGCCCTCATGTCCGGCGTGGCGACGCTTTCTGTCCCCCTGCTGGTCGACGTGGGTGTCGGCCCCCATTGGGATGCTGCGCACTAGGGGTTCAGCCGCAAACCATTCGGCGGTATAATCGTCCCCCTCACTTTCCCGCTCGGTTGCAGCGCCATGCAGATTGGCCCCTACCGCCTCAAGAACAACCTGATGGTGGCTCCCATGGCCGGAGTCACCGACCGCCCCTTCCGACAGCTCTGCAAAACCATGGGTGCAGGCCTTGCCGTGTCGGAAATGGTGTCTTCCAATTCACTGCTCTGGGGCTCTGAAAAAACGCGCCGCCGGGCCAACCACGACGGCGAAGTGGAGCCAAAATCAGTGCAGATTGCCGGCGCAGACCCTGCCATGATGGCCGAAGCGGCCCGCTATAACGTGGACCAGGGCGCCCAGATCATTGACATCAACATGGGGTGCCCGGCAAAAAAGGTCTGCAATGTCATGGCAGGGTCTGCGCTGCTGCAAAACGAACCCCTGGTCCAACGCATCCTGGAAGCCGTCGTTTCCGCCGTTGCGGTTCCGGTCACCTTGAAAATCCGAACCGGTTGGGACCGCTCCCATCGCAACGCACTGTCGGTTGCCAGGATTGCCGAAGCCAGCGGAATCCAGTCCCTCGCGATCCATGGCCGCACGCGTGCCTGCGGTTATACCGGAGATGCGGAGTACGAAACCATCGCGGCGGTGAAGGCATCCATCCGAATTCCGGTCGTGGCCAACGGGGACATCACGAGCCCTGAAAAGGCCCGCCACGTCTTGGAAGTGACTGGCGCTGACGGCCTGATGATTGGTCGTGCGGCCCAAGGACGGCCCTGGATCTTCCGGGAGGTCGCCCATTACTTGGAAACCGGCACCCTGATGCCCGCGCCTGAAGTCCGTGAAATCCATCACGTTCTTTGTCAGCATCTGGAAGACCTTTACAGCTTTTACGGGCTCGAAACCGGCGTACGCATTGCGCGCAAGCATATCAGCTGGTACACCAAAGGATTGAAAGGTTCGGCAGCGTTCCGCCATGCCATGAATCAGCTCCAGACCACAGTCGAACAACGGCAAGCAGTCAATGCCTTTTTTGACGAACTGCTGTCCCAGGGGCAGCGCCTGCAGTACGACAGCGAATCCGCAAGCGAGGCCATGGCCGCATGAGTCAATCCGAACCCGAGCTCTCTGCCTGCGTCCGACGCCTGGTCACCGAGTACTTCAGCCATCTGGATGGCGAAAAATGTTCCAACGTCCATGACATGGTCATCAGCAGTGTGGAGAAACCATTGCTCGAAGTGGTGCTCGCCCACACCGAAGGCAACCAGACCCGCGCATCCGAAATCCTCGGCATCAACCGCAACACGTTACGAAAAAAAATGCAGCATTACGGAGTGAAATGACCATACAGCGCGCACTGATCAGCGTTTCCAACAAGCACGGCGCCGTGGAATTCGCTCGGGCGCTTCACCACCTGAAAATTGAAATCCTTTCCACCGGCGGAACCGCCCGCCTTCTGCGAGATGCCGGCATTCCCGTGATCGAAGTTTCGAACTTCACAGGGTTTCCGGAAATGCTGGACGGACGGGTCAAAACGCTGCACCCAAAAATACACGGGGGGCTGCTGGGGCGCCGGGATTTGCGCAGTCACACGGATGCGATGGCCATCCATGGCATTGCTCCGATCGACCTGGTTGCAGTCAACCTCTACCCATTCCGGGAAACCATCGCGCATCCTGACTGCACGCTCGAAGACGCCATCGAAAATATCGACATCGGCGGCCCGGCCATGGTTCGGTCCGGAGCGAAAAATTATCGTCATGTGGCTGTCGTGACCGATCCGGAAGATTACAAAGCTGTCCTGTCAGAAATGAAGAAAAACAAGGGCGGGCTTTCCGATGCCACCCGTTTCAGGCTTGCAGTCAAGGCATTTTCACATACGGCGGAATACGATGGCGCCATTGCAAATTATCTTTCCGGCGTGGAAGCCGGGGAGGGCTTCGATGGTTACCCCGAACGGCTGCACCTGACCTTCACCAAACAACAGTCGCTGCGTTACGGCGAAAATCCGCATCAGTCTGCAGCCTTCTATCGCGAGCCTCGGCAAGGCAAGGGGGTGCTTTCCCAGTACCACCAGTTGCAGGGAAAGGAGCTCTCCTACAACAATATTGCTGACAGCGATGCCGCCTGGGACTGCGTGCGCACCCTGGGCGATGGGGCCTGCGTCATCGTCAAACACGCCAACCCGTGCGGTGTGGCATTGGGCGCGACGCCTGCTGAATCTTACCAGCGCGCGTTCGATACCGACCCCACTTCAGCGTTTGGCGGCATCATTGCTTTCAATCGTCCGGTCGATGGGGTGGCGGCGGAACTGATCGTTCGGCAATTCGTCGAGGTGTTGATTGCCCCGGAATTCACGCCGGAGGCTTCCCGGATTCTGGGCACCAAACCCAATATCCGCATCCTCCGGATCCCCTTGGGACAGGGCCATAACGGATGGGACATGAAACGCGTCGGAGGCGGCTTGCTCCTCCAGACCCCGGATACCGGATCGTTTGACGAATCCACCCTGCGCATCGTGACCAAGGCCAGCCCCACTCTCCGGGAAATGGCGGATCTCCGGCTCGCCTTCCATGTGGCCCACTACGTCAAATCCAACGCCATCGTCTTCTGTGGGCAGGGGAGAACCCTTGGGATCGGAGCTGGCCAGATGAGCAGGGTCGACAGCACCCGGATTGCCCGGCGCAAAGCGGAAGACGCGGGGATTTCCCTCAAAGGCAGCGTTGCGGCGTCCGACGCCTTTTTCCCTTTCCGGGACGGGCTCGACGTGATTGCCGAAGCCGGCATCACCGCCATCATCCAGCCTGGCGGCAGCCTGAAAGATCAGGAGGTCATTGCCGCAGCGGATGAGCATGGGATTGCCATGGTCTTTGCCGGCATCCGTCATTTTCGCCATTGAGGTAGCCATGAAAGTCCTGGTGATCGGTTCCGGAGGGCGCGAGCATGCGCTGGCCTGGCGACTTGCCCAGTCCCCCAAGGTGTCCCGGGTCTACGTGGCTCCCGGCAATGCGGGAACGGCCCTGGAGGAAGGGCTTTACAACGTCGACCTGCACGACGTGACGGCTTGGGTCGAGTTCGCCCGCGCCGAATCCATCGGGTTGACCGTGGTAGGCCCTGAGGCACCCCTTGCGGCCGGCGTCGTGGATGCGTTCCATGCGGCCGGGCTGCCCATTTTCGGGCCCACCCGCGCAGCGGCCCAGCTTGAAATTTCGAAAGACTTTGCCAAGCGCTTCATGGTCCGCCATGGCATTCCCACTGCGGCCTATCAGAGCTTTGACGAAGAAGCGTCAGCGCATGCCTACATCGACAAAATGGGAGCACCGATCGTCGTCAAGGCTGATGGTCTGGCCGCAGGCAAAGGGGTCGTGGTGGCTCAAACGGTGGAGGAAGCCCACCAGGCGGTGACAGATATCATGGGGGGCGCGCTGGGAGGCGCCGGACACCGGGTCGTGATCGAGGAATTTCTCCAGGGCGAGGAAGCAAGTTTCATCGTCCTGGCAGACGGACAGCATGTGTTGCCACTGGCCACCAGCCAGGACCATAAGCGCCTTCTGGACGCAGACGACGGGCCCAACACGGGGGGCATGGGGGCCTACTCTCCCGCGCCAGTGGTCACCCCTGCCCTGCATGGTCGTATCATGCGCGAAATCATCCTGCCGACCATCCAGGGCTTGAAGCGGGATGGGTTGCCCTACACCGGTTTTCTGTATGCCGGGCTCATGATCGATGCGAAAGGGGGCATCAAGACCCTGGAATATAACTGCCGCATGGGAGACCCCGAAACACAGCCCATCCTCATGCGCCTCAAAACCGATCTGCTCATGTTGCTGGAGCACGCCGTGGAAGGGCGGCTCGACCAAGTGGAAGCACAATGGGACCGCAGGCCCGCCATCGGCGTGGTGCTGGCCGCTGCAGGCTACCCTGTCGCCCCACGCAAGGGGGACGCGATTTCGGGCCTCGGGCCCGACGATGGCGAATGCCATGTCTTTCATGCGGGAACGGCAAAGTCCGGCGAGCAGGTCGTCACAGCAGGCGGACGGGTGCTCTGCGTCACGGCTCTGGGCGACACCTTGCGCGCCGCCCGTCAGCGCGCCTACGCACGCGCCGAACAGATCCGATTTTCCGGCATGCAGTACCGTACGGACATCGGGTGGCGCGCCCTCAAGTCCTGACCACGCGCTCCGTCAGAAGGTCGGCAATGGTTGAAGGTCGGCAGTGTTTCACGACCCTCCCTGGAATGACGCGCACGCGGCTTCCAAACTGCCGCATGCATTCCCGGGACGTTTGAATGGGTCGCCGGCCGGCACGGTTGGCGCTCGTGGACACCAGCGCCATTCCCAGCCGACGGCACAAGCCGACCGCGTCGGGATGCGCATCCACCCGCAAAGCAATCCGTCGGGCTTGGCCCGGTTGCCGGCGCGTTCCCAGCAGCAGCGCGGGCAGTCGTGCGGCCGCAGGCACAAGCCAGGTGTGGCTACCCGGCCAACGGCTTACGCACCGCGTATTCTGGGCCTCCGTGAGTGGAGCATGAAAAGGGGACAAGCGCTCGGGCCGGTCGGCGATCACGATCACCCCTTTATGGGCCGGCCTGCGCTTGATCGCACGCAGCCTGCGCAGCCCGCGCAGGCTCGCCGGGTCGCAGCCGAGACCGAAAACGGCGCGCGTCGCATACGCGATCACGCCGCCTTGCCTGAGGTATGCGCGCAATGCCCGAGGGGCGTAGGAAGGTCTGTGCATGGGTTTGAATATACGCCAAGGGTCTGGGCTGTTAGAATTGGCCCATGAAATTCTACATGCGCCCGCTGCTGATGCTTGGCCTGCTCTGCCTGCCCCTGGCAGGGCAGGCAGCCCCCGCTGACGGGCAACGCCCGCCGCAGGCAGAAGCCCCACCTCCTCCGGACTATGGTCCCGACGTGCCTTCTTCCCAGTCCCCCGCTCCCGCTCCCGAGCCGGAAGTGACCATCGTCGAACATGACAATGCGACTTTTGAGGAATATCGCCTAAACGGCCGGCTGTACAAGATCAAAGTGACCCCCAAGGTCGGTCCTCCCTACTACCTTGTCGACGAACATGGCGACAACATTTGGCGCCGTTACGAGGCGCCCGGGCCAACCCTGCATGTGCCACGCTGGGTGATCCTGGAGTTCTGACGTACCCCGAAGACCCATGGCTGTTTTTACTCCCGTATCCTCCGAGGATCTCTGTGACTGGCTTGCCCGC
Organism: Pseudomonadota bacterium; assembly: GCA_021826025.1. Taxonomy (GTDB): domain Bacteria; phylum Pseudomonadota; class Gammaproteobacteria; order Burkholderiales; family Ferrovaceae; genus JAKBAT01. Next base: position 8,878 of record JAKBBG010000054.1, read on the forward strand.
TACGATGTTGGCCAGGTGCAGGCGCAGCAAGCCATTTCGGCTGGAATCGAAAATACCAACTATTTTGTCAGCACAGCCCAGGGGCAATATGTCCTGACCCTGTTCGAAAAGCTGAAGCCTTCCGAACTGCCCTACTATCTGGGGCTGATGGATCATTTGGCAAAGCGCGGAATTCCCTGCCCCCGACCGATCCCCGACCGCGATGGGCAGTTCTTCTCGATGCTGTGCGGCAAGCCCGCCTGTCTTGTCACGCGCCTCAAGGGGAAATCCCAGATGGCGCCGGACATTCCCCATTGTTCCGTGTTTGGCGATCTGGTCGCCTGCCTGCACCAGGGGGCCGCCGATTATCCCGACCATTCACCCAATCCCCGCGGCCCTGCCTGGTGGGTTGCCACGGCCGCCCGGGTTCGCCCCTTCCTGGATGCCAAGCAGAACGCCCTGCTGGATGAAGAGCTGGCCTTTCAAGCCAGCCATCGTTCGGACGCGCTCCCCCGAGGCCCCATTCATGCCGACCTGTTTCGGGACAATGTGCTTTTTGACGGCGAACAGGTGGGCGGGGTCATCGATTTTTACTTTGCAGGGACAGACGCCTGGCTGTATGACCTTGCCATCGTCGTAAACGATTGGTGCATGAAGCCCGAGGCGGCGCTCGACGCGCACAAGGTTCGGGCACTGGTTGCCGCCTACAACACCCGACGGCCGGTGTCGGCAGCCGAACAGGCAACCTGGCCGGTGATGCTGCGGGCCGGGGCACTCAGATTTTGGCTCTCACGCCTGTTCGACCTTCACCTGCCCCGTCCGGGTGAAATCATCCACCCCCACGACCCAGCCTGGTTCGAACGCATCCTGTATCATCACGTTCACTATCCCAGCCCCTGGCCCCTATGATGCAATCCCGCCGCGTCCCGTTCACTCGCGGATTTCTCTGGATATCCGAAGGTTTTCACCTGGTATTCCAAAGCCCTTTCGGCTGGATGAAGGTCATTTCCCTCTGGTTTGGCTTCACTGTCCTGTGCAGCATCCTGATCGTGATCGGACCCATCCTGTTTTCCCTGATGTTGCCCATCTTTTTCGCTGGGCTGATGGCGGGATGCCGCGATATCGAGAAAGGCCGCTCCATGAGGGCCGGGCACCTATTTGCTGGGTTCCGCAACAAGCCGGGTCGTCTGCTCACCTTGGGCGGAATCAATGTGTTGGGGGAACTGCTCCTGAGCGCCTTGCTGATCGCGTGGGGTGGACAACGCATGGTGGAACTGCAGAGCCTGTCGATGGATGGCACAGCCAATCTCGAGCAGCTCCAGCTGCTTGCCTCGGAGCTGACACCGATGTTTTTCACGGTGTCCCTGATTCAGGTGGTGTTGCTCATGCTGGGCTGGTTTGCCCCGGCTCTGCTGATTTTCACAAACATGTCGACCGGCAAGGCCCTTTCCATCAGCGGCAAAGCCTGCGCCCAAAACACGTTACCCTTCCTCGCCTTCAGTCTGGGCATGGGTGCAGTATTGATGGCCGTGGTCATGACGGCGGTTGCTGTGCCTCTTTTGGGCATCCTGTTGTTCATGATGGCAGTTCCCACCATCGTGGCTGCCGTCTACGTTTCCTACCGGGATATTTTCAGCGATGTGATGGATTTGAACGGGGGCCGCTGGACCCGGGTCGATTAACGTGTCGCAATCACGGCGGATGCGTCGGAAGCCATTTGACCTGCTTCCATGGGAACCTGGAAAACCGCCTGGAGACGGGTATCCGGAGCAATAAGAAATATCGAGCTGGTGTGATCGACGCTGTAGCCCCCCCCTTCCTGCCCCTTTCCCTCCTCGACATTTCTCACATAATAAAGGCCGAGGTCCTTGGAAAAGGGCTTCAGCGCCTCGTCGGTGCCGGTCGCGCCGATGAATCCGCGATGGAATGCCGGCACGTATTTACGGAGCACCTCAAGGGTGTCCCGAGAGGCATCGACTGATACGAAAATAACCTGGGGCGGTTCCTTCATGCGTTGCTGCAGCTGGTCGGTGACATGAGCCAGCAACGAAAGGCTCGTGGGGCACACATCCGGACAATGGGTGTACCCGAACAGGAGAAAAGTCCAGTGCCCACGCAGGTTCTCGTTGGTAAGCATGCCCTCGGTGGATTCCAGCCTGAAAGCGGGCAGAGGCTTTCCGTCCGCCAGATACTGGACAGAAGTGCTGAGTGCGGGGGCACGCTTGCCATGCTGCGCGATCCAAAACGCCCCCGCCAAGAGTAGCAGCGCCGCAATTGCGACCCCTGTCAGCAGCTGGCGCCCTCTCACAGGGACCGTGCCAGGCGGAAACCGATGCTGTGAACCCGCACCGAAGGATCCTCGGCACTGCGGCGAGTTGCAGCGATATCTTGCGGAACGTTGTGCCAGGACCCTCCCCTCAGCACGCGCGACAGGCAGGTTTCCGTATATTGCGGATAAGTGCTTTGCTCCCACGCAGAGCCGTTGACAGGCCCTTTTCCAAGGCCTTCGTGATAACAGTCCTCGACCCATTCCCAGACATTGCCGCTCATGTCATAAAAACCCCAGGCGTTGGGCCGTTTCGTTCCAACCGGATGTGGCTCATTGCCGCTGTTGCTTTCATACCAGGCAACCTCGTTCGGGTCGTTGCCCCCGCAATAGGTTGTCGCAGCACCGGCGCGACAGGCATACTCCCATTCGGCTTCGGTGGGAAGCCGGTAGTGTTTGCCTGTCGTGGCATTGAGCTTAAGAATGAATATCTGGACATCGTCCCAACTGACGTTTTCCACAGGACAAGAGCTGCCACAGTCTGCAAATTCGCTGGGGTTTTTGCCCATGACCGCCTTCCACTGGGCCTGGGTAACCAGGGTGGCACTTAAGGCAAAGGGATGGGCAAATGTCACTTTGTGGTCGCCGGCGGTGCCCATCATGAAACTGCCTGCCGGAACAGTCACCATCTCGGGACAATCCTTGCAATTCCGTGCCGGCTCCGCTGCGACGACCAAACCCCCAATGACCATGGCACCGACCCCAGCCAACAGCGCCAACGCTCTTTGCATGTTCTCTCCTCCCCCTTTTCCTGTTGATCCCGGTGGGATCTCCAGTGTAGCCTAAGCACATGGGATTGCTCAATCACTGCTGCCCCGGCCGGCAGATATTGCCTTTAATGGGGTCTTTTGATACGATTGCGGAACGCGCTAAAGGCGCCACGCCATCTGGAATTTTCATAAAATTACTAAGGATCGAGGGGGGATGTGATGGAAATTAAGGATATTATGGACTCGGGTTACATGATCGTTCCGGTCATCTTGTTCGTGGGCGGACTAATCATTTCCTGGAACCTGGGTAGCTTAGGCCTCAGCATCGTTGAGAAGGGTCAGAAGTAGCAGCTCTTAGCGATCCAACTGGCCTCCCGCGCTACGCTCCGGAGGCAATTGTATAATCTGACATCGATACCCTAGGCAATTCCGTCACCGGTGGTGATGGAATTGCTTGAGTTTTCTTAAAGCTCCGATTCCCTCCTTTTACTGTTTGCCCATGATGCCCACCAACGATAACCACGCTTTGGTCAAGTTTCTGCTGGTTTCGGCGCTTTCACTGTTCATCGGCGCCATGCATGGCATGCTGCAGGTGTTTCCTCCCATTCGCGCATGGCTTGATTCCATTGGCAG
>JAKBBG010000055.1 GCA_021826025.1 Pseudomonadota bacterium
CTACACGCTGAAGAATCCCAAAGGAAAGCGGATATGGTCTGAAAACATCCTTTCCGAGCAGGAGCTTTCAGTGAAGGACTCTTTCTCCGGGTCGGAGCGGATGAAACGGCTTCAAACGTCGGCCGTGCAGTCCAACCTGTCCAGTCTCCTGCAAAAGCTGGGCCAAGCACTCAGGGCGGACCAAGGGAAGGAAATCCCTGCACGGTAGGGCTCCAACCGGTAAACGCAGAGTCATCCCTCCAGGTTTGCCGGCACGCATTCCTTGCCCAAGGACTGGGCCACCGCGCGACAGGTGATCTTTCCCCGGTGGATATTGAGGCCTGCAAGCAGGTGCGGGTCGTCCCGACAGGCCCGCTGCCAGCCCTTGTCCGCCAGGGCCAGCACGAAAGGCAGAGTGGCGTGATTGAGCGCAAAGGCCGATGTGCGCGGCACGGCGCCCGGCATGTTTGCGACGGCGTAGTGAATGACCCCCGCCACTTCGAAGACCGGGTCCTGGTGCGTGGTAGGGCGGGAGGTTTCGAAACAGCCCCCCTGGTCTATGGCAATGTCCACCAACACAGTACCAGGCTGCAGCAGCGCCATCTGACCGCGCCGCACCAGCTTTGGCGTGGTGGCGCCGGGAATGAGCACGGCACCGATCACCAGGTCGGCACGCCCGATGGCCTCCTCAATGGCATCGGTCGTGGAATAGACCGTGCGCAGCCGGCCGCCGTACAGATCGTCCAGCCGCCGCAGTTTCGGAAGCGAACGGTCGAACACGGTGACCTGGGCGCCGAGGCCGGCCGCCGTACGGGCAGCTTGCGCGCCCGCAATGCCTGCGCCCAGAACCACCACGCGCGCCGAAGGCGCCCCGGGAACCCCCGGGAGCAGGATGCCGCGCATCCCCCAGGGCTTTTGCAGGTAGGTGGCTCCCACCTGGATGGACATGCGTCCCGCCACTTCGCTCATGGGAGTGAGCAGCGGGAGTCCGCCGCCCGGATCGGTAACCGTTTCGTACGCGAATGCCGTCACGCCAGAATCCTGCAGCCGCTGGGCCTGGCCCGGGTCTGGCGCGAGATGGAGATAGGTGAACAGCACCTGGCCGTCCCGCAGCATGGCGCATTCCTGCGGCTGCGGCTCCTTCACTTTCACGATCAGCTCGCCCAGGGCGAACACCTCTTTCGCATCGGACGCAATGCGGGCCCCGGCCTTCCGATAGTCGGCATCTTCGCAGCCGATGCCCAACCCTGCGCCCGTTTCCACCAGCACCTCATGCCCGTGCGCCGCCGCTTCGCGCACCGAGTCCGGCGTCAGTCCGACGCGATATTCGTGGACCTTGATTTCCCTGGGAACGCCGATGCGCATGATGGCAAGCCTCCTTCCCGAAAGATACACCCGATAAAGTAATACGTGCACCCGCCCGGCTGTTGCTATACTTGCCAATTGAACAGGCCGGAATTGGAAATAACAGCAACAAGAACCCTTCCCATGTAAGGCGACTGTCATGCCGAGTAAGCCGTCCCGTCGCTTCCGGGCACCGGGATTCATTTGGCCTGCCACTTTCAAGCCCGCTCCCGGAAATGACCAGGACCAGGCCTGGGTGCGGCTTTGCGCCATCGCGGCTTTCATCGTCTGTATTGCGATACTCCAGATGCGCGGCCTGGACCCTCACCAGGTTTGGTGGTTCAGCCTCGCCTACGGACTGTTTGCCTATCTTTGGGTGTGGGTGACCGGACTCGGACTGCTCCCCTTTCGGTGGCGTATCCGGCTCTCTCTGGTACTGGACAACGCGCTGCTCGCTTCCGGATTCTATCTGGGTCAAAACGCCTTCACGCCGGCCTTGTGGGCGCCCGCCTTTGCGGCCACCGGCTACGGCCTGCGCTACGGTCCCAAATACACCTTTCGTTCTGTTGCGCTGGGCATTCCTTGCACAGGGTGCGCCCTCCTCTGGTCGCCATACTGGAGCGGACAGCCCCTCGTTTCCACGGGAGTCCTCCTCACGCTCATGATCCTGCCCGGCTACGCCGTCCGACTTTCCAAACAGATGATGATTTCCCGGCACGAACTGGAACGCAAGGCCGCACACCTGGAAACCGCCACGCGCACCGACCCCCTCACCGGACTCGTCAACCGTCGCGGCTTGCTTGAACTGCTGACGGATCATCTCGCCGCCCTGCCCCACGCCACCTATCCAAGCGCCTTGTTGTTCATCGATCTCGACGACTTCAAGCACATCAACGATGCGGCCGGCCACATTGCCGGAGACCAGGCACTCAAATCCGCGGCGGATCGCCTGGTGAGCTGCCTGCGCCCAGACGACTACGTCTCGCGCCTGGGTGGCGACGAGTTCGTGGTGCTGATTCCGCGCATCGATGCGGAACAGGAAGCCCACAACGTTTCGCTGCGCATCCTCGAGCAGTTCCACGCCATCGCGGTGCCGGGATACCCGGAGAGGGGCCTCAACGCCAGCATCGGCATCTGCCAGCTGCCGCACCCCCTTGCGTCTGACGCAGAGTCCGCGCTGCACATGGCCGATCGCCTGATGTACGAGGCCAAGCGCTCGGGGAAAAACCAGATCGTGTTCCTGGACCATGCCGATACCGGCAACCTGAGCGAAGCGTTCAGTTTCCAGATGGAGAATTGACGGCACCGGTGCATTGACCATGCCAGTCCACAACGCCGACATCGCCACCGCGTTCGAAACCATCGCAGACCTCCTGGAAATCGAGGGAGCCAATCCCTTTCGCATCCGCGCCTACCGCAATGCCGCCCGCACGTTTTCCGAATTGTCGCAGGAAGCCCGCGACATGCTGGCACGGGGAGAAGACCTCACGCGCCTGCCTGGCATCGGTGCCGACCTCGCGGCAAAAGCGGGCGAACTGGTCTCCACCGGCCACTGCGGGCTGCTCGACCGGCTGCGCAAGGAACTGCCGCCGGCTGTCACTGAACTGCTCCGGATTCCTGGTCTCGGTCCCAGGCGCGTCAAGGCGCTCTGGCACGATCTGGGCGTACAGACCGTCGAACAGCTTGCACATGCGGCTCAGGCCGGTCGCATCCGGAGCCTGCACGGATTCGGGGAAAAGACCGAACGCAACATCCAGGACGCCTTGCGTGCGCAGGCCGATCAGGAGCGGCGCATCCTGCGCGGCGCAGCGGCCCCGTATGCCGAATCGTTGCGCGAAGCGCTCGCCGGGGTGGCCGGGGTGAGCGAAGTCACCGTGGCTGGCAGCTTCCGCCGCCTGTGCGACACCGTGGGCGATATCGACTTGCTGGTGGCGGCGGAGGATGCGGCTGCAGTCATGCGCCGATTCACCGGATACGACGAAGTCGTGGACGTGCTTTCGGCCGGCGCGACACGCGCGAGCGTCCTGCTCAGAAGCGGTCTTCAGGTGGACCTGCGCGTGGTGGCCGCGGAAAGTTATGGCGCGGCCCTGCACTATTTCACTGGTTCCAAAGCCCATAACATCGCCATTCGGCGCCTGGGCCAGCAGCAGGGGCTAAAGGTCAACGAATACGGCGTCTTCCGCGGCCGAAAACGCATCGCGGGCGAGACCGAAGCATCGGTGTACCGAGCCGTGGGCCTTCCCTACATCCCTCCGGAGCTGCGCGAAAACCGGGGAGAAATCGAACTGGCTCGCACCGGCAAGCTTCCCCACCTCGTGCGACGCTCCGATCTGGCAGGTGACCTGCATGCGCACACCGATGCGTCCGACGGCCAGGACACGCTCGAAGCCATGGCGAACGCGGCCCGGGCGCAAGGGCTTTCCTACCTCGCGGTCACCGACCATTCGGCCTATCTGGGCGTGACGCACGGGCTTGACGCGGCGCGCCTGCGTCGCCAGGGCGATGAAATCGACCGGCTGAACAGTGCCCTTACCGATTTCACCCTGCTCAAAGGCGTGGAGGTGGACATCCTGGAAGACGGACGGCTCGCCCTTCCGGACGCGGTTCTGGCACAGCTTCAGGTAGTCGTGGCATCGGTGCACAGCCATTTCGACTTGCCCCGCGCGCGCCAGACCGAACGCCTGTTGCGCGCCCTGGACAACCCGCATGTCACCCTGCTTGGGCATCCCAGTGCCCGTCTTCTGGGCGAACGCGCCCCCCTGGACGTGGACATGGAACGCGTCATCCGCAAAGCGCAGGAGCGGGGATCTGCGCTGGAGCTCAACAGCCAGCCGCAGCGGCTCGACCTCAACGACCTGCACTGCCGCATGGCCCGGGACGCCGGCGTGCCCGTGAGCATCAATTCCGACGCCCACCGCGTTTCCGACTTCGCCGATCTGGAACAGGGCATCGGCCAAGCGCGCCGAGGCTGGCTGGAAAAACGCCACGTGCTCAACACGCTTCCGCTGGAAGGCCTGGCCCCCCTGATCGGACTCAACCTTTGACGCAAACGAGGGGCTCGAGTTTCGCCACCCTGCGCGCAAGCCCGGCCCGGTCTGCCGCCTCCACCACAGCCTCCACGTCCTTGTAAGCGCCTGGCGCCTCTTCCGCCACTCCCCGCAGGGAAGGACTGCGCACCAGGATGCCCCGGGCCGCCAGCTCCGCCACCACGCCCCGCCCGCTCCAGCGGCGCAGGGCTTCGTGCCGGCTCATGGCCCGTCCTGCGCCGTGGCAGGCGGATCCGTAGGCGAGGGACATGCCCTGTGCCGTTCCGGCCAGCACGTAGGATGCCGTGCCCATGCTGCCGCCGATGAAGACCGGCTGGCCCGCCTCGCGCAGGGCGGCCGGAATGTCCGGATGCCCGGGCCCGAATGCGCGCGTTGCGCCTTTGCGATGCACGTACACGTGCTTCATGTGACGCCCCACGCGGTGCCTTTCCACGCGGCAGGTGTTGTGGGACACGTCGTAAATGAGCGGCAGGCGCGCCTGGGGCAGCACGTCGGCGAACACTTCCCGCACCAGGTGGGTAAGGATCTGGCGGTTTGCTAGGGCACAGTTGATGGCGGCACGCATGGCACCCAGATAACGCTGCCCCACTTCGGAGTCGATGGGTGCGCAGGCAAGCTCCCGGTCGGGCAGGGCGATGCGGTGGGTCGCAGCGCTCACCGCCATTTCCCGCAGGAATTCGGTACCGATCTGGTGCCCCAGGCCGCGCGACCCGCAGTGGATGCTGACCACCGCGTCGCCCCGTGCGAGCCCGAATGCAGCAGCGATCGCCTCGTCGTGGATTTCCGCCACTCGCTGCACTTCCAGGTAATGGTTGCCCGATCCCAGCGTGCCCATTTCGTCGCGCTGGCGCTGCTTGGCGTGCAGCGACACCCGGCCCGGCTCGGCGCCTGCCATTTGCCCGCCCTCCTCGATCCGCTCCAGGTCTGCCGCGTCGCCGTATCCCAGGCCCACGGCCCAGCGTGCCCCTCCGGCCAGCATGGCATCCATGGCCTGGGGCATCAGCGTGAGTTCACCGGTACTGCCAACCCCGGCGGGAATGCGACGAAAGAGCCGGTCGGCAAGCCGCTCCTGCACAGCCTTTACGGCGTCCCACTGCAGGCCTGTATGCAGGCAGCGCACGCCGCAGGAAATGTCGAAACCCACGCCCCCCGCGGACACCACGCCGCCCTCCTCGGGGTCGAAGGCGGCCACGCCGCCGATGGGAAACCCATAGCCCCAGTGGGCGTCAGGCATGGCGTAGGAGGCTTCGATGATGCCCGGCAGGGCGGCCACGTTCGCCGCCTGCTCCCGCACTTTGTCGTCCATGGCGCGCAACAGCGTCTCGTCGGCAAAAATTACCACCGGCACGCGCATGGCTCCGGTGGCGGGCATTTCCCACTGGCATGGGGACAGGGGCTTGAATCCGGAAATGTCCACGACGAGCCTCCCGAACGGATCAGACGTCCACCACGCACTGGGCGAGCCAGGAGCCGTCTGCCTCGCGCCGCACGGCCAGTGCCGTGTAGGTGGCCCCTTTGGGCTCCACGGCCGGACTGTGACGCCGAACGTCCACCGACTCCCCCCAGGCTTCGCCCCGGAGACGGTGGCAGGCAAGGCTGACCCGGTAGCGGCAGAACAGGACATGGCGCGTATCCATTTCGTAGATGACGGCGTTGAGCCAGTCCACCAGCAGAAGCTCGTCGTCCGGTGCTTCGCAGGCCAGTTCCACCCGTTCCAGCGGGTGCACCTGCCGCGGGTCCGCGACGATCGCCGTGAGGGCGAGCGCCGCCTGTTCGAACGCTTCCGCGCACGTGCCGCCCCGGCCGCGCACGCCCATATCCGCCTGGTGGGGAAAGTGTTCCCAGCCGGTCAGCGTTTGCGCCCCCCTCGGGTGCCTGACGACCGGGTCCGCACTCCCGACGGCTCCCGAGCCGGTGTGCCGTAGGCCTTGCGCATCAGGGACAGCTGCAGCAGTTGGGAGGCCACCTGGTAGTTGACCGACCCTTCCGGCACCACGCCCTGGGAGTCGGGCTTTCCAGCCGGCACGCCGGTGAGCAGTTCGATGGCCTGGTCCACGTCTTCCACCGCATGGACGTGGAACTGGCCGGCCGCAACCGCCTCCCTCACGTCCCGGCGCAGCATCAGGTGGCGCACGTTTGAAGCCGGCACCAGCACGCCCTGCTTGCCGGTCAGTCCGCGCGCCCGGCAGAGGTCGAAAAACCCTTCGATCTTCTCGTTGACGGCGCCGATGGCCTGGGCTTGGCCAAGCTGGTTGACGGAGCCCGTGATGGCAAAATCCTGACGGACCGGAAGTCCCGACAGCGCGGACAGAAGCGCGCAGAGTTCGGCCATCGACGCGCTGTCCCCTTCCACGCCCCCGTAGGACTGTTCGAACACCAGGCTTGCGTTGAGGGATAGGGGCGTGCTGTGGGAATAGCGTGCGGCAAGAAACGACGAAAGGATGAGCACCCCTTTGGAATGGATGGCACCACCCAGTTCCACTTCCCGCTCGATGTCGATGACGCTGCCATCCCCGAGGCGGGTGGTGGCCGTGATGCGGACCGGATGTGCGAACTGGTAGCCGCCCAGGCTCACCACGGCAAGCCCGTTCACCTGGCCCATCAGGCTTCCCGTCGTGTCGATCAGCAGCGTGCCTTCGAGGATCCGTTCCAGGTGGGCTTCGCGCAACCGGTCGGCACGGTGGATTTGCGCGTCGATGGCCTGCTGCACGTCCTCTTGCGAGACCACCTCGCGCTGCCGATCCCGGGCGAAATGGTCTGCTTCCACCAGGAGGTCGTTGAGACTGCGGGCATGGGTGCTGAGCTTTCCGGAATCTCCGGCCAGGCGCGCCGCGTGTTCGATAAGCCGCCCCACGGCAGGCGCGTCGAAAGGGCGCAGCCCTTTCCTGCGCACCAGGGTGGCGATGAGGCGGGCATACAGCTGGGTGTTTTCCGCGCTGCGCGCCATGTCTTCCTCGAAATCCGCCGCCACCTTGAAGAGCTCGGCGAAATCGGGATCGAGCTGGCAGAGCAGGTAATAGATCAGCCGTTCCCCGAACAACACGAGCTTCACCCGGAGCGGAATCGGCTGGGGCTGCAGTGACAGCGTGTTCGCGAACCCGAAGATTTCTCCCAGGGATTCAATGCGGATTTCGTGCGACTGCAAGGCGCGCTTCACCCCCTCCCAGGCATAGGGCTGCACCAGCAGTTTTCCGGCGTCGAGGACCAGATAGCCGCCATTGGCGCGGTGCAGCGCCCCCGGTTTGATGAGGCTGAAGTTAGTCACGAGCGTACCCATGTGGGCGATGTGCTCGATGCGCCCGATCAGGTTCTGGTAGGTGGGATGGTTTTCGAACACGACCGGCGCTCCGGCTTCCTTGATCGAGTCCACCAGCAGATTGACTTCGTAACGTTGCAGCGGATTGAGGGTGGTGACGCCCGTGAGGGGTTCACCGCCGCCCGATTCGCGCAGCTCGCCTGCGTTTTCGATGATGTCGGCCAGCGTGGCTTCGAGGAATGCGCGCACTTTGGGCAAGTCGGCATATTGCTGGCGCAGTTCGTCGATCAGGTGTCCGACGGCCATCCCGATGGTTTCCCTGTTGAACTCGCGCAAGCGCGTCTGGTGTTCGCGTCGCCAGCGCGGGAACTGGTGCACCACCTGGTGGAGTTCCTCGTCGAAACGCCGGATCAATCCGTTCAAGCGTTCCCGCTCATCTGCAGGCAGGTGTTCGAAGTCCTCCGGCGTGATGACGGTCCCGTCCTTGAGCGGCGCGAGGGCGAAGCCCGTGGTCGTCTGGATGAGGGCGATGCCCTGTTCCTGGGCGATCTTGCCGAAGTCCTCCAGCGCCCGTTCCTGACGCTGCTTGAACTCCTCGTTGATGGCTTCCACGCGGCTGTGGTATTCGGGACTGTCGAATGCCGCAGGCACGACGCTGCCCAGCTCCTCCACAAACTGGCGCATGTGGCGCTGGAACTGTTCGCCGCGGCCTGTGGGCAGGCTGATGGCTTCAGGCTTGTGGGGCTGTTCGAAATTGTTGACGTAGCACCAGTCGAGCGACGCGCTTTCGTGGGCTGCCACGTCTCTCAATTCCTTGAGGGCGAGGGAGAATCGTCCCGACCCGGCCGGTCCCAGAATGAATATGTTGTAGCCGGGGTGGGGCACGGCCACGCCAAAACGCAGCGCTTCGACCGCACGCCCCTGCCCGATGGCTTCGGACAGGTCAGCCAGTTCGGCGGTGGTTTCGAAGGTCAGAAGGGAGGGATCGCAAGACCTGTACAGCTGATCCGGATCGAGGGATCGGGCCCGGGGGCTTGCTGTTTTTTTCGGAGGCCTCGCCATGGAATGAAGGGCACGTCATGAATTTGCACCCTACCGGAAATAGCATATCACAGCCCCTGTGCCGGACCTTGAGGACTATCAAGGTTACCCTATCGTTGCGATAAATTATTAAAGTTATATTTCCTGCCACCGCATGGGGCAACTGGCATAAAATTCAGGCTCAGACTTTTTGGAATCATTCATGAACGCACTGTTCCGATATCACAAACTGGCAGAAGCGGTGGAAGCACTGCCCGCTTTTCGCGGACTGGATCCGGTTCAGATAGAAATCCTGATGGCCATCGGCGTCAGCCGGCACAACGACCAGATGCTTACCGTGAGCAATGTCCTGGAAATGACGCACCTGGCTTCGCCGGCCACCCTGCACGGGCGCCTGAAAGAACTGCGCAACCGCGGCTTCATTGAAATCGTGCCGGGCCAGGACAACCGCTACAAGTTTCTCAAGCCTTCCGCGCTGGCCAACGAGTATTTCACCGCATTGGACAAGTGCATCCGCAAGTCGGTCCAGACCGGCTGATCAGCCCCCTGCTTCCAGCGCTTCCATGACGGCACCCACCGTCACGAAGGAACCGAAGACCACAATGCGGTCTTCAGGGTGCGCTGCCGCGCGCGCGCTGCGAAACGCTTCCTGCAGCGAATCGTAGCCGAGGACCGCACCGCCGACTCCAGCAAGAAATCCACGCAGGTCCTCAAGGGAGGCCCCGCGCTTTTCCGTGATTCCCGCCACGCACCAGACGTCTATGAGCGGGTCGAGCAGCGCGATCACGCCTGAAATGTCCTTGTCGTGGAGCATGCCGAAGACGGCCCAGGTTTTTCCGCCGCACGGCTGGGCCCGCAGGTTGCGTGCAAGTTCGGCAGCCGCGTGGGGGTTATGCGCCACGTCGAGAATCACCAGGGGATAAAGCGCCGCCTGTTGGAAGCGGCCTGCTACCGTGGCGCTTCGGAGCCCCTGGCGTAGGGCTTCCGGAGTCACGGGAAGCAGGGCTTCAATGCTGACCAGGGCCGCAAGCGCGGACGCGGCATTGCGATACTGGAACTCCCCCAGCAGTTTCAGGGGGGGAAGGTCCTCCCAGCGGCGCCCGCCCATCTCGAATGTCCATCGGTCTCCGGCACGGTCCGCGGAAAAGTCGCGACCGATCTGCAACAGCCTGGCCCCCTTTTCTGCGGCCACCCGCGCGATGGATTCCGGAGGGTCCGGATCGGCGCAAACGGCGGGCCGGTTTGGCCGGAATACTCCGGCCTTCTCGAAACCGATGGCTTCGCGCGTATGCCCAAGCCAGGCTTCGTGATCGAGCGCGATGCTGGTGACCACGGCACAGGCCGGTTCGAAAATGTTCACGGCGTCCAGCCGGCCACCCAATCCCACTTCCAGCACGGCCGCGTCCACGCCGGCGTCGATGAACACCTGCATGGCGGCCAGCGTGCCGAATTCGAAAGGGGTCAGCGGCACGTCGCCGCGCGCCGCCTCCACCAGTGCGAAGGCATCGCACAGGGCCTGGTCGCTCGCGCACTCGCCGCCGACGCGCACGCGTTCGTTGTAGCGCACCAGGTGAGGCGATGTGTAGACACCGATGCGATAGCCGGCGGCCTCCAGGCAAGCCGCCAGTATGGCGCAGGTGGACCCTTTGCCGTTGGTGCCAGCCACGAGAATGAGGGGAAACCCGGGCTGCATGCCCATGGCGTCCCGTACCCGGGACACCCGCGCCAGCCCCATGTCGATGGTGAGCGCGTGCAGGCGTTCGGTATGTGCCAGCCATTCCGCAAGCGTCTTCACGCCTGCGGACGGTGGCAGGAAGGAAGGGCGGGCCGCGCTCACGTCACTGCTGCTGCAAGCGGGCCCGCATCGGCTTAGAACAGGCCGACGATGTTGCCTTTGGCGTCGATGTCCACCTTCTCGGAGGACGGCACCTTGGGCAGGCCCGGCATGGTCATCATGTCGCCGCAGATGGCAACCACGAAGCCCGCGCCGTTGGCCAGACGCACTTCGCGCACGTTGAGCGTGTGGCCCACGGGAGCCCCCTTCGCATTGGGGTCGGCCGTGAAGGACATCTGGGTCTTGGCCATGCAGACCGGGAAGTGGCCGTAATCCTTGTTCCACTCGTCCAGCTGCTTGCGTGCGTTATCGCTGAAGGTGACCTGGCCGGCGCGATAGATCTTGGTGGCGATGGCCGTGATCTTTTCCTGCAGGCTGACGTTGTCCGGGTAGACGTAGGTGTGCTTCTTGGTGGATTTTTCAACCAGGTCCACCACGGTGCGCGCCACATCTTCGGCGCCCTTGCCGCCTTCCGCCCAGTGGCGGGCCAGCACGAACTTGCCGCCCATGGCTTCGATGCGGGTCTTGAGCAGGTCGATTTCAGCCTGGGTGTCGAACGTGAAGTGGTTGACGGAAACAACGCACGGCAGGTTGTAGTTGTCGCGGATGTTTTCCAGGTGGCGCTCGATGTTGATCATGCCCTTTTCCAGCGCGGCCAGGTTTTCCTTGTTAAGTTCTTCCTTCTTCACGCCGCCGTGGAACTTGAGGGCGCGGATGGTGGCCACCAGCACCACGGCCGACGGATTGAGTCCGGCCATGCGGCTCTTGATGTCGATGAACTTCTCGGCGCCCAGGTCGGCGCCGAAGCCCGCTTCCGTCACCACGTAGTCGGCAAGTTTCAGGCCGGCCTTGGTGGCGATCACGGAGTTGCAGCCGTGCGCGATGTTGGCGAAGGGGCCGCCGTGAATGATGGCGGGATTGTTTTCCAGGGTCTGGACCAGGTTGGGCTTGATGGCGTCCTTGAGCAGGGTGGCCATGGCGCCGTGAGCCTTGAGGTCGGATGCGTAGACCGGCTTGCGGTCGCCCTGGGTGTACCCGATGACGATGCGTCCCAGCCGTTCCTTCAGGTCCATGAGCGAGCTGGACAGGCAGAGGATGGCCATCACTTCGGAAGCCACCACGATGTCGTAGCCGTCTTCACGCACGAAGCCGTTGGCGGTGCCGCCCAGGCCCACCACGATCTTGCGCAGGGCACGGTCGTTCATGTCCACCACGCGCTTCCACTGGATGAGGCGCGGGTCGATGCGCAGTTCGTTGCCATGGTTGATGTGGTTGTCGATCAGGGCTGCCAGCAGGTTGTTGGCTGCCGCGATGGCGTGAAAGTCCCCGGTGAAATGGAGGTTGATGTCTTCCATGGGAACGATCTGGGCATAACCGCCGCCCGCCGCGCCGCCCTTCACCCCGAACACCGGTCCCAAGGAAGGTTCGCGCAGGCAGATCATGGTTTTCTTGCCGATGCGGTTGAGCGCGTCGCCCAGGCCCACGGTGGTGGTGGTCTTGCCTTCGCCTGCAGGAGTGGGGCTGATGGCCGTCACCAGGATCAGCTTGCCGTCGGGGCGATCCTTGAGGCTGTTGAGGTAATCCAGCGAAATCTTCGCTTTGAAATGCCCGTAAGGCTCCAGGTGCTCGTCACCGATGCCCAGCTTATCCTTGGCCACCTGGGTGATGCGCTCCATTTTTGCCGCCTGGGCAATTTCGATATCCGATGCCATGACAACCTTCTCCTGTAAGCTTGATTTGTATCAATTTTTGACCACGAGTGGGGTGGTTCAAAACCCGGCCATCACCTTATCAGAATGGCCCGAAAATCGTTGACATTTGTGAGGGTCGGCCCGGTATAGATCAAGCTTTCTAGTTTTGAGAAGAAAGTGTATCCGTCGTTGTTCGCCAGAAAGTC
>JAKBBG010000004.1 GCA_021826025.1 Pseudomonadota bacterium
CATGACGATGCGCAGGCCGTTTTCTCCGCGCCGCAATCCCAGCTCGCCCAGCAGGGCGAGCGTACGATCGGCTTCGTCCAGCGTACGCACGAAAGGCACCATGATTTCCACGTTGGTGAACCCCATGTCGTCGCGCACCCGCTTCAAGGCCTGGCATTCCAGTTCAAAACAGTCCCGGAACGTTGCGGCGGTGTACCGGGCCGCCCCGCGAAATCCAAGCATGGGGTTTTCTTCCACCGGTTCGTACCGTTTGCCCCCGACCAGGTTGGTGTATTCGTTGGACTTGAAATCGGACAGCCGGACGATGACTTTCTTGGGCCAGAAGGCCGCTGCCAGGGTGGCCACTCCTTCGGTGAGCTTTTCCCTGTAAAACGTGGCGGGATCCGCATACCCGCGGGTTTTTTCGGTCACTTCCGCTTTCAGGTCGGCAGGCAGTTGCGCATGCTCCAGGCAGGCTTTGGGGTGGATGCCGATCATCGCGCTGATGATGAACTCCAATCGGGCAAGGCCCACTCCGGCATTGGGAAGCCGCTGGAATGAAAATGCGAGCTGCGGGTTCCCCACGTTCATGCTGAGCTTGACGGGGATGGCAGGCATCCGCTCAAGCGCGACCGACGAAACATCGAAAGCCAGGCGACCTCGGTAAATGTTGCCGGTTTCACCTTCCGCACAGGACACGGTGACTTCAGGAACGGCACGCAACGCCTCCGTGGCATGACCGCATCCCACCACGGCAGGGATTCCGAGTTCGCGTGCGATGATGGCGGCATGGCACGTCCGTCCGCCCCGGTTGGTGACAATGGCTGCCGCACGCTTCATGATGGGCTCCCAGTTGGGGTCCGTCATGTCCGTGACCAGAACGTCGCCTGGCTGAACCTGGTCCATTTGAGAAAGGTCGAACACGATCCGCACGGTGCCTGCCCCGATCTTCTGACCGATGGCTCTCCCGCTCGCCAGCACGTCGCTGCGCTCGCGCAACACATAACGTTCCAGGCTGTCTGCCGGCTTTCTCGAAGCCACCGTTTCGGGACGGGCCTGCAGGATGTAGAGCTTACCGTCCAGCCCGTCGCGCGCCCATTCCACGTCCATGGGTCGCCCGTAATGGGTCTCGATGGCGACGGCGTAGCGGGCCAGCTCTTCCAGTTCCTGATCGTTGAGGCAGAAGCGCTGGCGGTCCGCCGGGTCGGTTTCCACCGTGGTGACGGTCTTCCCGGCCGCCTGGTCTGCGCTGTACACCATGCGGGTCGCCTTCGACCCGAGATTGCGCATCAGCACCGCCGGCCGCCCATGGGACAAGGCCACTTTGCTGACATAGTATTCGTCGGGGTTGACGGCCCCCTGCACCACGCTTTCCCCAAGGCCCCAGCTGGCTGTGATGAAAACCACCTGATCGAAGCCCGATTCCGTGTCCACCGTGAAAAGCACTCCGCTTGCCGCCAGATCGCTTCGCACCATGCGCTGGATCCCTGCAGAAAGAGCCACTTCGGAGTGGATGAACCCTTGATGGACCCGATAGGCGATCGCCCGGTCGTTGTACAGAGAGGCAAACACGTGCCGGACTGCGTCGAGCACCTGGTCCAGGCCGGCGATGTTGAGAAAGGTTTCCTGCTGCCCGGCAAAGGAGGCATCCGGCAGGTCTTCGGCCGTAGCGGAAGAGCGCACGGCCACCGAGGGGGGAACGCGCTCCTCGCCCTGCAGGGCAAGGTAAGCCGCGGCAATTTCATCGCGTAGCCGATCGGGCAGGGGCGCCCGTGCCACCCAGCCCCGGATTTCCGCTCCAGCCCGGGAAAGGGCGCCGACGTCGCCCACGTCGAGGTTAGCCAGGGTTTTCTCGATGCGATCCGCCAGGCCGTTCTGCGCCAGAAAATCCCGATAGGCGGCGGCCGTGGTGGCGAATCCGTCAGGGACCCGGACGCCGGCCTGCTCCAGCTGGCTGATCAGTTCTCCGAGCGAGGCATTTTTGCCTCCCACCGAATCCACGTCGGTCATGCGAAGATGCCTGAACCAGCGAAGGTATGCCTGTGCCATGGAACCTCCTGACCTCTAAAAGTTATCTATTATAAGATATCTGCTATGAAATTAATAACCCACTGAAAATCGGACTTTCACACTCCATGAAAAGAAGCGTGTTTTACGTGTCGGACCGTACCGGAATCACGGCCGAAATGCTGGGGCAAAGCCTGCTTTCGCAATTCGAAGGCCCCCAGTTCGAACGCCATACCCTCCCGTTTGTGGACAACCCCGAACGTGCCCGGGAAGCGGTGGAGGCCATCGACCGCACGGCAGACGCAGACGGCATCCGCCCGATCGTGTTCTGCACCCTGGTGAATGAGGCCATCCGCAGCGAAATCCGGGCGTCGAATGCGCTGGTCCTGGACTTCTTCGAAGTTTTCATCGCCCCGCTGGAAGTCGAGCTCAAAAGTGCCTCCTCTCATGCGGTCGGAAAGTCGCACGGCACCGGGGACCTTCGCCGCTATACGGAACGCATCAACGCCATCAATTTCAGCATGGCCCACGACGATGGGCTGGGCACCAACGGCTTTGGGGAAGCGGAAATCATCCTGGTGGGCGTTTCCCGTTCCGGCAAGACGCCCACCAGCCTGTACCTTGCCCTGCAATTCGGCATCAAGGCCGCCAATTACCCGCTCGTTTCGGAGGATCTGGACAAACAGCGGCTGCCCGCTGTCCTGCAGCCGTGGCGACACAAGTTATGGGGACTTTCGATCCGGCCCGAACGGCTGCACCAGATCCGCTCCGAGCGGCGGCCCGACAGCCGCTATGCTTCCCTTGCCAACTGCCGACACGAAATCCAGGCCGCGGAAGCCCTGATGCGCATGCAGGGCATTCCGTTCCTGGATTCCACCAACATGTCGATCGAAGAACTCTCGACCACCATCCTGCACCAGACGACCCTGTCCCGGCACCGCTACTGAACGGCCCGGAGGGATCGCATGGCTTCCTGGCGCACGCGTTCGAAGAGCAGTATGGAACCGGCGATGGCCGCATTGAGGGATTCCACTCCCGACGCCATGGGGACGCACACCCGCCCATGGAGACGCGCCTGCAGTTCGGGGGAAATGCCGGCGCCTTCGTTTCCGATCACCAGGGCGATCGGCCCCGTGAGGTCCAGCTCCCAGTAGGGATGCGCATCCTGCATGACGGCACCCAGCACGCGCCCGCGATAGCGCGAAGCCCAGTCCGCCAGGGCGACATCCTCATGCAGCTGCAACTGGAAATGGGCTCCTTGCCCGGCCCGCAGCACCCGGGGCGCCCAGGCCAGGGCGCATCCGGGGGAGAGGAGAATGCGGGCCATGCCGGCAGCGGCGGCGGTACGCAACAACGTACCGAGGTTGCCGGGGTCCTGGATGTTTTCCAGCAGCAGACAGGGTTCAACGGGTGACGCATCCAGGGGACGGACGGGAATCGCGATGATTGCCACGATCCCCACGGGAGCCGTCACGCTCGCGCATTCCGTGAAAAGGGTGTCGGCAAGCACGGCCGCTGGAGGCATGAGCGGGTGCTTGAGCAGGCGGGCGATTTCCGGATGTCCCAGCCCGCTTTCGCTGACCGCCACGGCCTGCGGCGAGCCCAGGATCTGCAGATAGCCTTGCACCAGATGGATGCCGTCCAATACCGACTTGCCCTGCTTGCGGCGATGCCGGGCTGAACGTACCAGCAGGGCAAGTTCTTTCGCCAACGGGTTGTCCCTGGAGCGGATCACGGGCATGTACAGTCCCTTACTGGCGCAAAGGAACGGCGATGGTGAGGGGACGGACCGTGCGCGCGCAACCGTTCCAAATGGGTTGGAGTTGGATATCCCTTGTGCCGTTCGAACGCGTACTGCGGATATTCCAGCGCCAATGCCTCCATGACCCGGTCCCGGGCCGTTTTGGCGAGGATCGACGCCGCCGATATGGCCGCCACCCGGGCGTCCCCTTGGACCACGGCAATCCGGGGAATGGGGAGCACGGGGCAGTGCAATCCGTCAAAGGCGGCCAGTTCCGGCGCGGGTTCGAGTCCCCGCACCGCACGCGCCATGGCGAGCAATGATGCCTGCAGGATGTTCATCCTGTCGATTTCCTCCACTGTGGCGAAAGCCACGGCCCAGGCCACCGCATCGGATTTTACGCACGTTTCCAACGCCTCCCGTTGCGCAGGACTCAGTTTCTTGGAATCGTTGAGACCGGTCGGCACCCGGCCTGGGTCCAGGATCACGGCGGCGGCACAGACGGGCCCCGCGATCGGGCCCCGACCCGCCTCGTCCACCCCGCACATCACCCCTGGCGGCAAGGTCACGGGTTGTGCAGCGCCTATGAGAAGATCAGGCCGCATCCTGAAGCGCCCGGGCCACGCCCTGGAGTATCCCTTCGTGCGAGTCGGCGCGAAGCAGCCTGTGCAGGCGGTGAAACGCCGCGACCATGGCGTCCCGCCGCCCCTCATCGCGAAGCAGCTGGACCAGGCTTTCCGCAAGCGCCTCCGGCGTCGCCTGCTCCTGGATCAGTTCGGGCACCACCGCCTGGTTGAGGATGATGTTGGGCAGCCCCACGAAACCCGAAACCCCCCGCCGGCGGGCGAGCCATGCCGTGAATGCGGAAAGCCGGTACGTGATGACCATGGGGCATTTGAACAGGGCTGCCTCGAGCGTGGCCGTGCCCGACGCCACCAGGGCTGCATCCGCCGCTGCCAGCACGTCGTGTGCCTTGCCTTCCACCATCCGCACGTCCGGGGCGTCGGACACCCGGCCCAGCGCGGCCTCGAACAGGGCGCGCGTGCGCGCATCGATGAACGGCGCGAGAAAACGCGCCCCTGGCAGCCGCCGGCCCACCATGGCCGCCGTTTCGACGAACAGCCGGGCATGAAACTCCAGTTCCGAAATGCGGCTCCCGGGTAACAGGGCAATGACCGGGTCGCCGGGCGGCAACCCCAGCGCCTCTCGGGCCTGGGCACGGTCGATCTGTTCCGGAATCCGCTGCGCCAGGGGGTGGCCAATGTCCGTGATGGGAATGCCGGCCTTTTCGAAAATCGGCTTCTCAAACGGAAAAATCGACAGGATGCCGGTCAAGGACTCCCGGATGGCGGACAACCGGTTTGCCCGCCAGGCCCACACCGTGGGTGCCACCAGTTGCAGCGTGGGGATGCCGGCCTGTTTGAGCCGTTTTTCAAGCGCCAGGTTGAAATCCGGTGCGTCGATGCCCACGAAAAGGTCGGGAGGACGGGAAAGAAAATGGCGGGTCAGGTTCCTGCGGATGTGCAGCAGGGCCGGCAAGGCTTTCAGAACTTCGAGGTAACCCCGCACGGAAAGCGTTTCCATCGGGTAGAAAGTGCGTGCCCCCAGCGCCTGCATTCCCGGCCCGGCAATCCCTTCGAAGGTCGCGTCGGGATAGCGCATCCGGATCGCCTCGATCAAGGTCACTCCCAGCGCGTCGCCCGATGCTTCGCCCGCCACGACGCCGACGCGCATGGTCAGCGCACGATGCCCCGGGTGGAGCGGGCGAGGAAATCCAGCATCGGTTGCACGCAGGGGGATTCCTGCGCGATCTGCGCAAGCGCATTGCGGGCCTCTTCCAGGCTGAGGCTGGAACGGTACAGTTTGCGATAGGCTTGCTTGATGGCGGCAATCTCTTCCGCACCGAAGCCTCTCCGGCGCAGCCCTTCGCTGTTGATGCCATGGGGCGCAGCGGGATGCCCTGCCACCATCACGTAGGGCGGCACGTCCTGGGTGATCACGGCCGAAATCCCGAGGAAGCTGTGGGCGCCGATCTGGACGAACTGGTGAACACCCACGAATCCGCCCAAAATGACCCAGTCGTCCACGCGAACATGTCCCGCCAGGGTGGCATGGTTGGCAAAAGTCGTGTGGCTGCCCACCTGGCAATCGTGCGCAAGGTGCACGTAGGCCATGATCCAGTTGTGATTGCCCAGGCGGGTGACGCCGACATCGTCGGAAGTCCCGATGTTGAACGTGCAGAACTCGCGGATGGTGTTGTCGTCGCCGATTTCGAGGGCCGTGTCCTCCCCGTGATACTTCTTGTCCTGGGGAATGCCGCCCAGCGCGCAAAAGGAATGGATATGGTTGCGCGCGCCGATGGTGGTCCGCCCGGAAATGCTCACGTGATCCCCGATGGCAGTGCCGGGCCCGATACGCACCTTCTCCCCGATGACGGAGTAGGCCCCGACCGTCACGTCGGCAGCGAGTTCGGCGCGAGGATGGATGATGGCCGTGGGGTGAATCATTCGTCGAGCGTCTTTTCGGTGCACATCAGTTCCGCTTCAGCCGCGACCTGTCCGTTGACTGTCGCTTCGACAGCAAACTTCCAGACACGATAGGTATGGCGCAGCAGTCTGGCCTGGAGCACGAGCTGATCGCCTGGAAACACCGGGCTGCGAAAACGCGCCTTGTCGATGCCGACGAAATAGGTGACCAATTTCCCGCCCGGTCTGACGTTTTCCGTCTTGAAGGTCAGGACCGCTGCCGCCTGGGCCAGCGCTTCGATGATCAGGACACCCGGCATCACGGGATGCGCAGGGAAATGCCCCTTGAAAAACTCTTCGTTGATGCTGACGTTCTTGAGTGCCGTGATGCGTTCTCCGGGAACGATTTCCGTCACACGGTCAATCAGCAGGAATGGATACCGGTGTGGAAGGTATTCCATGATTTCGTTGATGTCCATGCCCGCCATGACTACTCCTCCTTCGGTTTTTCCAGCATCTGTTCTATCGCTTTGAGTTTTTGGACCCATTGCGGCAAAGCGCGCAAATTGGCCAGCGTTTCCATCCATACCCGATGGGGCTGGCTGGGAATTGACGAGGTGTACACCCCGGGTTTCGTGATGGATTTGGTGATCAGCGAAAATCCAGAAACCGTAACTCCGTCACAAATTTCCAGGTGCCCCACCATGCCCACGCCGCCTCCGATACGGCAGTTGCGCCCGATGTGCGTGCTGCCCGAAATTCCGGTACAACCGGCGATCACCGTGTGGGCTCCCACTCGGCAGTTGTGGGCGATCTGAATCTGGTTGTCGAGCTTGACGCCGTCTTCGATCACCGTATCTTCAATGGCGCCCCGATCCACCGTGGTGTTGGCGCCGATTTCCACGTCCGCACCGATGACGACCCGGCCCACTTGGGGAATCTTGACCCAACCCGTAGCATCGCGAGCCATGCCGAAGCCATCGGCTCCAATCACTGTGCCCGCGTGCAGAATGCTGCGGGCTCCGATGCGGCAATCAGGGTAAATAACCGCTCGCGGATAGAGCCTGACGCCTTCGTCCAGGACCACCCTGTCTCCCACGACGCACCCGGGGCCGACCACCACTGCTGGGCCGATGACGGCCCCGGCGCCGACGGTTGCCTGCGGGCCTATGCTGGCCGTCGGGGAAACCTGTGCCGTCGGGTCGACAACTGCGCTCGGATGAGTGCCTGGCAACGCGGTGGGCATGGGGAAAAGCCGTTGCGCCACGCGCGCATAACAGGCATAAGGGTTGGCGGAGATGATGCGCGGCAGCTCGGTGGCATTGCGGTCTTCGGGCCCCAGAATGACGGCAGAAGCGCACGTGTCGCGCAGCAGGTCCCGATAAAGGCTGTTGGTGAGGAACGTCACGTCGCCCGCAACTGCCTGTTGCAGCGTACCGACTCCGCGGATGAGGACATGGGGGTCCCCCACCACTTCGCCGTCACAGGCTTCGGCAAGTTCCCGCAGGGTATAGGATCGCGCGGCTTCCAATGAGGGCAGGAAAACTACTTGTCGGCGAGCGCCTTCAAGACCTTATCGGTGATGTCGATCTTGGGGCTCGCATAGATCGCGTCCGTCAGGATGAGATCGTATTTTTCGGACTCGGCAATTTCCCGGATCGCCTTGTTGGCACGCTCCTGGATGCTCGCAAACTCCTCGTTGCGGCGGGTGTTCAGATCCTCCCGGAATTCACGTTGCATGCGCTGGAAATCCCGGTTGAGGGTCGCCAGTTCCCGCTCCTTCTGGGCACGGTCCGCATCGCTCATGGTCATCCCCTCCTTGTCGAGCTGCGTCTGGAGGTCGCTCATCTGCTTGCCGATTTTCTGGATGTCTGCCTGGCGCTTGTCGAATTCCTTTTCGAGCTTTTTGGTCGCCTTCTGGGCAGGCCCGGCCTCCCTGAAAATGCGCTCTATGTTGATCCAGCCGACTTTGATATCTGCGGCCAATGCCGGGGCCAGGGACAAAAGCCCCATCACGAGAACGAAAACTTTGAAAGGTTTCATGTCATCACTCGCTTAAAAGGTGGAACCGAGTTGGAACTGCAACCGTTCGATATTATCAAACGGCTGGGCCCGTATGGGAACGGCATAGCTGAATTTAAGCGGCCCCATGGGCGAATACCAGGACAGCGCAACGCCGCTGGAGTAGCGCAGCTGCCCGACCGACAAAGGCTCTCCCGCTCCAAATACATTACCGGCATCAAAGAAAGTACTCAAGCGGAAGGAATGGTCATTGCGCAGCCCGGGCATGGGAAACAGGTATTCTGCGCTGCCCGTGACCAGCTCGTTACCGCCGAGGTTGAGAGGGTTGCCAAAGAGGTCAAAGGTATGGGGGCCCAAGCTTCCCGTAAAGTACCCGCGGACCGAATCCACCCCGCCTGCGAAGAAATTCTTGAAGAACGGCAGGGGCATACCGCCGTAACCGTTGCCGTAACCCAGCTGGGTCGACCAGGAAATCGTGGTGTCTTTGCTGACCGGCGTGAGCAGCTGTTCGTTGGCGGTAGCCCGATAGTACTTGAGCTCGGCGCCGGGCAGGCCCACTTCCAGGCTGTAGCGCTGGTTCATGCCTTGCATGGGCCAAATGATACTGTCCCGGCTGTCCTTGGAAAATCCAAGCGTAGTCTTGATCGCCCTGGCCGTATCGCCGAACTGGTTGACGAAATCCAGGTATTGGATCGGGCTGTTGCTCACCACGGATATGGCAGTCGATTCGAAGCCGATTCCGATGTTATAGGCGTTGGTTTCGCTGAGCGGCACGGTCAGGTTCATGTCCCCGCCCAGCGTTCGGGTCATGTAGGGGCTCACCCCCGTCAGGTAGGTCGTGTTCATGGTACGGTCGTAAATGCTCCATGACCGCCCGATCCCTTCATCTGTCCAATAGGGGTTGAAATAAGTCAGCGAATAGGTTCGCGTGATGGCACCCGAATTCGCGTTCAGGGTGATGGAATTCCCGCTGCCGAACAGGTTGTTCTGGGTGATGCCGGCGCTGAGTACGACCTTTTCCGCCGAAGAGTAGCCTGCCCCAACCTGGACCGACCCGGTCTGACGTTCCGTCACATTGAAATTGACGTCCACCTGGTCCGTACTTCCGGGCACCGGAGGGCTGTCCACGGTCACTTCAGAAAAAAATCCGAGCCTGTCGATACGTTCCTTGGACCGGTTTACTTTGGCTATGGAATACCAGGCCCCTTCCAGCTGTCGGACCTCCCGGCGGATCACTTCGTCACGAGTGGTGGTGTTCCCAAAAATGTTGACATGACGGACATACACCCGGCGTCCCGGATCAACCACGAACGTGAAGGCGGCCGTGCGCTTTTCCTTGTTGATTTCTGGGGTTGCATTGATGTTGGCGAAGGAATACCCGTCATTGGCCAGGCGGTCGGAAATGGCCTTGGTGGAAATGGTCACTTTTTCACGGGAGAAGATTTCGCCCGGCTTCAGGGCGATCAGTTTGCGCAATTCCTCTTCGGGAACGACGAACTGGCCGGCCATCTTGACTTCCGAAACCCGGTACTGCTGGCCTTCCGTGATGTTGATCGTGATATAGATGTCCTGCTTGTCCGGGGAAATGGAAACCTGGGTGGAATCCACGGCAAATTCGAGATAGCCCCGATCCTGGTAAAAGGCGCGCAGCGTTTCCAGGTCACCGGACAGTTTCTGCTTCGAATACTGGTCGTTTTTGGTGTACCAGGAAAACCAGTTCGGGGTGTTGAGCTGCAGTTGTTCGAGCAGCATTTTCTCCGGAAATGCTTTCGCGCCCACGATGGTAATTTCGCGGATATGGGCTACCTCGCCTTCGACGATGTTGAAGGTCAGGGTGACCCGGTTTCTGGACATGGGGGTGACCGTCGTGGTGACCTGGGCCGAATACCGTCCTTTGCTCAGGTATTGCCGCTTGAGCTCTTTCTGGGCCTTGTCCAGGAGGGACTTGTCGTAGATTCTGGATTCCGCGATGCCGATTGATTTCAAAGCGTCTTTCAGCTGGTCCTTGTTGAAGGATTTGGCGCCGTTGATGTCGATATGGTAAATGGACGGCCGTTCCTGGACCACGACCACCAGGACATCCCCATCGCGTTCCAGCTTGACGTCGGCAAAGAAGCCCGTCTCGTAAAGCGACTTGATCGCAGCGGCCGATTTCTCCGGTGTCACGGTATCGCCCACTTTGAGCGGCAGATAGCTGAAAATGGTCCCCGCTTCGATGCGCTGGGCACCTTCCACCCGGATGTCCTTGATGACAAAGGGAGCCATGGCCCATGCAGTCACACACAGAAAAACGCAGCACAGGGCAAAGAAAGTGCGAAGTGTCATGGACCCGATCAGTTGGTTAGCAGACGTTGTATGTCGTTATAAAGGGCGAAAGCCATCAGGGCAGTCAGCAGAAGCAACCCCACCCGTTGCGTCAGCGCCAGCACACGATCGGAAACGGGACTTCCCTTGATCAACTCGACAGCATAATACATCAAATGCCCCCCATCCAATAAGGGGACGGGCAGGAGGTTGATGGCCCCCAGGCTTACGCTGATCAGGGCCAGGAAGGTCAGGTAGGGCACGATGCCCATGCGGGCGGTCTGGCCGGCGTAATCGGCAATCTGGATCGGCCCCCCGATATTTTTCAGGGAAGCCTCTCCCATCAGCATGGCCCCGAAGGTTTTGAACGTCAGCCTGGTCACTTCCCAGGTTTTTTGTGCCGCATGGGAAAACGCCGGCAAGGGCGCATCGCGCACGGTGGTCCAGAAGTGGTCCGTGAGCGAACGGGGGACGCTGGGAGACACCCCGATCCTGCCGATCCGTTTGCCTGCAGCATCGCGAGTGGCCTGCGGAACGATCGTCACGTTTTCCTGCTGCCCCCCGCGCTCCACCGTAAACACCAGGGGAGTTTCAGGGTTCGCGCGCACCAGCGTCACCAGCGACTGCCAGGAAGGGACAGGGGCGCCCCCGACGGCGACGATACGGTCGCCGGCACGCAGGTCAGCCCGACCGGCGGGACTGTCTGGAAGCACCCGCCCGGCCACGGGAGGAATCGGGAAATCCCAGGGCTTGAGGCCGATGCGTTCAAGGATTTCCGCGTCCCGCTCCGCCACCCCCAGACGCGCCAGGTCAAGCTGGTGCGAAGCCACATGGCCGGTGTCGTCTTCCGTATCCACCGTCACGGTGCGCTGTCCGAGAGCGCCGTCGATCAGCAGCAGCTGCGCTTCATTCCAGGTCCGTACAGACTCCCGGTCAACCCGGACGATGCGCTCTCCGGCGACGAAGCCCGCCTGTGCCGCCAGGGAGCCTGGCGGCGGGGCCTCCACGTACGGCCTGGGTCCGGGCACCCCCACCAGGAAAAGTCCCCAGTAAATCAGGAAGGCCAGAAGAAAATTGGCGGCCGGGCCCGCCACCACGACGGCCATCCGCCATCCGAGGGGCTGCCTGTTGAAGGCCCGGGAAAGCTCTTCCGGCGCCACCGGCCCTTCGCGTTCGTCCAACATCCGCACATAACCGCCCAAAGGAAATGCACCGATGGCCCACTCGGTCCGGTCTGCACCGCGCCGCACCTGCCACAGGGTTTTTCCAAAGCCGATGGAAAACCTCAGCACCTTGACCCCTGCCAAACGGGCCAGGATGTAGTGGCCCCACTCGTGCACCACGATCAGGAGCACCAGGGCCACCAAGAACGCAAACACCGTGGTGATGCCGGCCTGTATCACGAAACGTGTTCCCCTGTCGCGGAATGCAGCAACCGTCTGGCCGCATCGCGGGCTGCCGCATCGGCGGCCAGCACTGCGGCCAGGGAGTCCGCGGACTGAACCGGCACGGCACGCAGGACCTGCTCCACCACGGACGGAATGCGGTCAAAGCGCAGGCGGGACGAAAGGAAGGCGTCCACTGCAACTTCGTTCGCGGCATTCATGATGGCCGGGCAGGTTCCCCCGGCCCGGATGGCCTGGTGTGCAAGCGCCACTGCCGGAAAGCGTTCAGGATCAAGCGGTTCGAAGCGCAGCGTACCCACCTGGGCAAGGCTCAGCTGCGGCGCTCCCGATGCCATTCGATCGGGATAGGCCAGGGCATGGGCAATCGGGACCCTCATGTCCGGACATCCCAGTTGGGCAATCACGGAACCGTCCACATAAGTCACGAGGGAGTGCACGATGCTTTCGGGGTGAATCACGATGTCCACCTGCTCAGGCCTGGCGTCAAAAAGCCAGCAGGCCTCGATGAGCTCGAGGCCCTTGTTCATCATGGTAGCCGAATCCACGGAAATTTTTCGCCCCATCGCCCAGTTGGGATGGCGGCAGGCTTCTTCCGGCGTCACATCGGGAAATTCCGCCAGCGGCCGGCGCAGGAATGGCCCGCCGGAAGCCGTCAGAGTGATCCGGCTCACGCCCGCCGGGAGACCCCCTGTGCCGGGCTGCTTTGGCAGGGACTGGAAGACGGCGTTGTGTTCGCTGTCCACAGGCAGCAGCACCGCGCCGCTGGCCCGAACGGCGTCCATCAGCAGAGCGCCGGACATGACCAGGGCTTCCTTGTTGGCGAGCAGTACCCGCTTGCCCGCCCGTGCCGCCGCAAGGGTCGGCTCCAGACCTGCCGCACCCACGATGGCCGCCATGACGATATCGGTTTCCGCGCCGGATGCCACCTTGCAGAGGGCTTCAGGGCCCACCAGGATTTCGGTCTCTCCCTGCCGGCCGGCCTCCCTGAGCAGGCCGGAAAGCAGCTGGGCATCTTCCGGAAAGCTGACCACCGCATATTGGGGCGCAAAGCGCAGGCACTGCCGGGAAAGTTTTTCCACGTTGCGGTGGGCCGAGAGGGCATGGACGCGGTAACGCTGCGGATGCAGCGCCACCACCTCAAGGGTGCTGCATCCGATGCTGCCGGTCGCCCCCAGAATGGTCAGTGCACGACGTTCCATCCGCCTTTCCCCAGAGCGAGCCAAGCCGCCAACGGCAAAGCCGCCGTCAGGGCATCGATCCTGTCGAGAATGCCGCCGTGTCCCGGAAGCAGCGAGCCGCTATCCTTGACCCCGGCACAGCGCTTGATCCAGGATTCGAACAGGTCGCCGATGATGCCCAGCACTGCGAGAAAAAGGGCGAAAGGGATCCATGACAGCCCCATGTGCCGCAACAGGAGGCTGGCAGCCCCTTCGGGAACGCCGCCAGACCCGAATGCCGCCGCAAGGGCGTAAACCAGCACAGCCGCAAGCCCGCCCCACACCCCTTCCCAGGTTTTTCCGGGACTGATGGACGGAGCAAGCTTGTGTTTTCCCCAGGCGCGCCCTGCGAAATAGGCTGCCGAGTCTGAAATCCAGAGCACTGCCATGAACATCAGAAGCACCCAGGGGCCGGCAAGGCGCAACGTCACCAGCGCGAAGCCGGTGGGAAGGATCAGCAGCCATCCGGTCGCAGCGAGCAGCGCAGGGCTGCGGACGTGCCAGCGCCGTATCATCCAGGCGGGAGCGATGGCCATCCAGAACAGAAGGGACAGCGCATCGAGAAGGCCCAGCAGGCCACCCGCGTCGCCGCGTGTCACCGCCCATTCGCAGCCCCAGGCCAGGAGGGCCGTGATCCCCACATAAACTACCCTGGACAGCCCGGGATAGCCTGCCAGCCCTCCCCATTCCCAGCTGGCCAGCAGCCCCGCAACCAGGACCGCCGCCTTCCAGTACGCTGCCGGGGCTGCGAAAAGGAGCGTTCCGGTCAACGCCAGGAGGAAGACGGCCGTCAGGATTCTGGCGCGCAACATTGTTCGCTTGTCCGCCCGAAGCGCCGTTCCCGCTGTTGGTAGGAACGGATGGCCGCTTCCAGGCTTGCGCGGTTGAAATCCGGCCAGAGGGCATCGGTGAAATAAAGTTCGGTGTAGGCGAGCTGCCACAACAGAAAATTGCTGATGCGCTGCTCGCCCCCCGTACGTATGAACAGATCGGGTTCGCAGGCATCGCCCATGGACAGATAGGGCGACAAGTCGGCTTCCGTAACGGGCTCGCGCATCTTTTCCGGATGGTCGCGCAGGAGGGCGTTCACCGCCTGCAGGATGTCCCACCGTCCCCCGTAATTCACGGCGACGGTCAGCGTCAGGCGCTTGTTGTTCCGGGTCAGTTGATGGGCGTCGGCAATCAGGGTTTCCAGACGCTGGCCCAGGCGAGAGAGGTCTCCGATGATGCGGACCCGGATGCCCGCCTGATGGAGTCGGGAAATTTCGTTCTCAAGATTGCTGATGAACAGCTGCATCAGCATCGACACCTCTTCGGGCGGGCGACGCCAGTTTTCGCTGCTGAAAGCAAACAGCGTCACGTATTCAATGCCCAGGCGGGCGGCATTTTCCACCAGTTCCCGCACCGCTTCGCTGCCCCTGCGGTGGCCGGCGATGCGGGGCAGCATGCGTTGCCGTGCCCAGCGCCCGTTGCCGTCCATGATGATGGCAATGTGCCGCGGGATTTTTCCCGATGACGGGATGGTTAAGGTGGAACTTTCGGATTGGGCCATGCCGTCTTCCCTGCTCGTTCGCTTGGGAAGCTCAAACAGCCATCAGTTCCGATTCTTTGACGGCCAGCTGTTTGTCGATCTCTCCCACGAAGCGATCCGTCAGCTTTTGAATGTCCTCTTGTGCGCGGCGTTCCTCGTCCTCGGAAATGGACTTGGATTTCTGCAATTCCTTCAGGTGCGCGAGGGCGTCGCGCCGCACGTTGCGTACGGCGACGCGCGCATTTTCCGCTTCCGCCTTGACGACCTTGGTGAGGTCGCGGCGACGTTCCTCGGTCAGGGCCGGCATGGGCACCCGGATAAGGTCGCCTTGGGCGGAAGGATTCAATCCCAGATCCGATTCGCGGATGGCCTTCTCGATGGCCCCACCCATTTTTTTCTCATACGGGGAAACGCCGATGGTGCGAGCATCCAGCAAATTGACGCCGGCCACCTGATTGATCGGCGTGGGTGTCCCGTAGTAATCCACTTTCACATGGTCGAGCAGCCCGGCATGGGCCCTGCCGGTCCTCACCTTACCCAGATCCGCCTTGAGGGTTTCAAGGGATTTCTGCATTTTCTGTTCGGCAGACTTTTTGACATCAGCAATCATGGTGGTCTCCAGGCAGCTCAATTCGTCACAAACGTGCCTTCAGCCTCCCCCATCACCACGCGCTTGAGGGCGCCGGATTTGAGGATGCTGAACACGCAGATGGGGAGATTTTGGTCCCTGCACAGCGTCAAAGCCGTGGCATCCATGACCTTGAGGTTGTTGATGATGGCCTCCTCAAACGTCAGGTGCTCGTAACGGCGGGCATTTTCATCCTTGAGCGGGTCGGCCGTGTAGATCCCGTCCACCTTGGTTCCCTTGAGCACCACTTGGGCGCTCATTTCCACCCCCCGCAGGGCGGCTGCGGTGTCCGTGGTGAAAAAGGGATTGCCCGTCCCGGCGGCAAAAATCACCACCTTGCCTTCCTCAAGATAGCGCAGGGCCTTGCCCCGAATATACGGTTCCGCAACCTGTTCGAGGTTGAGCGCCGACTGCACCCGGCTCACGACATCCATACGCCGAAGGGCATCCTGCAGCGCCAGCGCGTTCATGACCGTTGCCAGCATACCCATGTAATCGGCGGTGGCCCGGTCCATGCCTTCGGCTCCCAGCGCCACGCCGCGGAAAATGTTCCCGCCGCCGATGACGATTCCGACCTGGACACCGATCCGGGTAACATCCGCCACCTCCGCCACGATCCGGTCGATCGTGGCGCGATTGATGCCATAAGCATCGTCGCCCATCAGGGCCTCACCGGAAAGTTTCAGCAGTACGCGCTGGTAGACGGGTTTCATGTTCGCGTTCAGGCGCCGCTGGCGACTCCGGCAGCTGCGGCCACCTCTGCGGCGAAATTTTCGCTTTTCTTTTCTATCCCCTCGCCTACCACGAACATGCTGAAACGATTGACGCGCGCGCCACGGGACTTGAGCAACTGCTCCACCGTCTGGTCCGGGTTTTTCACGAAGGGCTGGCCCAGCAAAGTCACTTCAGCGAGATACTTGGTGATGCGCCCTTCCACCATGCGGGCCACGATGTCGGCCGGCTTGCCCGAATCGGCGGCCTGCGCGGTGTAGATTTCGCGCTCCTTGGCAAGAAGTTCAGCCGGAACTTCGTCCCGGGACACGCAGATGGGCTTGCTGGCGGCAATATGCATGGCAATGTCGCGGC
This sequence comes from Pseudomonadota bacterium, assembly GCA_021826025.1. Classification (GTDB taxonomy): domain Bacteria; phylum Pseudomonadota; class Gammaproteobacteria; order Burkholderiales; family Ferrovaceae; genus JAKBAT01. Next base: position 16,387 of record JAKBBG010000004.1, read on the forward strand.
CGAGGGTTTCGTCCCCCCCTTCCAGGTCCACCATCACACCGATGCGCGCCCCGTGCAGGTACTGGGCCAGCACGCCGGCGGTCTGAAAACGCACGAAACGGCGCACCGACATGTTTTCGCCCAGTTTCATGACCAGCGCCTTGCGGGCATCTTCCAGCGTACCACCCTGGGACAAGGGGGCCTGCACCAGCGGATCGACGCCGGACGGGTTGGTGCGTGCCGCCTGTTCGGCCACCTGGCGTGCAAAGGCAACAAAATCTTCGTTCTTTGCGACAAAGTCCGTTTCGCAATTGACTTCCGCCAGCGCGCCCGTTTTGCCATCGGGCGACACGTAAGCCGCCACCACCCCTTCCGCCGCGATCCGGCCGGCCGCCTTGCTGGCTTTGGCGCCGCTGCGAATGCGCAGCAGATCTTCTGCGGCTTTCATGTCGCCTTGCGCTTCGGCCAGCGCCTTCTTGCATTCCATCATGCCCAGCCCGGTCAGCTCACGCAGTTCCTTGACCATTGCTGCGGTAATTTCGGCCATTTCTCAATACTCCCAGAATGTTCTGCAGCCCTGCTGCATCGTTCAAAATTATTCGGCCAGCTTTTCTTCGTCCACTTCCACGAACTCTTCCGCAGCCGCAATTTCGCTGACGGACTGTGAGCGGCCTTCCAGAATCGCGTCTGCGATGCCGCGGGCATATAGGCGGATGGCGCGAGTCGAATCATCGTTGCCGGGAATGACGTAATCGATCCCTTCGATGGAGTTGTTGGTGTCCACCACGCCGATGATGGGAATGCCAAGCTTGCGCGCTTCCACGACGGCGTTTTTCTGATAACCGACGTCGATGACGAACATCGCGTCCGGAACCCCGTTCATTTCCTTGATGCCGCCCAGGCTGCGCTCGAGCTTTTCCAGTTCGCGCTGGTAGTTGAGGGCTTCCTTCTTGGGAAGTTTGTCCATCGAGCCGTCCGTCATCATGAGCGACAGGTCATTGAGTCGCTTGATGGACTGCTTGACCGTCTTGAAATTGGTCAGCATGCCGCCCAGCCAGCGATGGTCCACAAACGGGGAGCCGGCGCGCAAGGCCTCTTCACGCACGATTTCGCGCGCCTGACGCTTGGTTCCCACAAACAGGACCGTCCCCTTGTTGGCTGCCAGCTGGCGCACGAATTTCATGGCCTCCTGGTACATGGGCAGCGTTTTTTCGAGGTTGATAATGTGAATCTTGTTGCGATGGCCGAAAATGAAAGGGGCCATCTTGGGGTTCCAGTAACGGGTCTGGTGGCCGAAGTGAACTCCGGCTTCAAGCATTTGCCGCATGGTGACGGACATGACGTACTCCTTTAACTAGGGTTGAGCCTCCACCGGCCGATCACCTGCCAGAAGGCAGGCACCCTGTTGAAACCGGTGTGCGAATTTGGCGGTGCATGCACCGCCCCGAATCGGGCTGAGTTTCGGGGCCCGATAAAAGCCCGTCATTTTAGCATTTCGGTCGCCCTGCGTACAAGCCGGGCTTTTGCGGGTGCTATAATTTAAACTTGATCTTACCGAATCCGGATCCATGCCCATTTCCATCAAAACCCCCGATGAAGTCCAGAGCATGCGCGTGGCCTGCCGCCTGGCGGCGGAAGTGCTGGATTTCATTGCGCCGCACGTGCGTCCCGGCATCACGACCGGCGAATTGGACCGGCTTTGCCATGACTACATGGTCAACGACCAGCGCACGATCCCGGCACCGCTCAACTACTGCCCGCCGGGACACACGCCCTACCCGAACTCCATCTGCACGTCGGTGAACCATCAGGTGTGCCACGGCATCCCCGGTTCCAAAATCCTGAAAAACGGCGACATCGTCAACATCGACATCACCGTGATCAAGGACGGGTTCCACGGCGACACCAGCCGGATGTATCTGGTGGGCGAACCCAGCAAGCAGGCCCAGCGCCTGTGCGCGGTGACCTACGAAGCCATGTGGATCGGAATCCGTGAGGTCCGCCCGGGAAAGCACTTGGGCGACATCGGACACGCGATACAGACCTTTGCGGAAAATGCGGGCTACAGTGTGGTCCGCGAATTCTGCGGTCACGGAATCGGCCGCAACTTTCACGAAGACCCCCAGGTGCTGCATTACGGGCGCAAAGGGTCTGGCATCCCCCTGCGGCCCGGGATGATTTTCACCATCGAACCCATGATCAATGCCGGCCGCCGGGAAATCCGCCAGCTCGCAGACGGCTGGACCATCGTCACGGCCGACCATAGCCTGTCAGCACAGTGGGAACATACCGTACTGGTGACGGACGACGGCTATGAAGTGCTGACCCTCTCGAAAGGAGCGCCTCCACCTCCATGAGCGCGCCCGACATCAGGGCCCTGCGGCAACAGCTGAGCGATACCCGGGAAGCGCTAAAACAAGCCTACCTGCGCACCCCCAATCCTGCCAAACTGCTTTCCGGCTGGCGCAGTACCGTCGACGCCGTCCTGACCCAGCTGTGGGAAAAATCGGCCATCGGGTCCCGCGCGGCGCTGGCGGCGGTGGGTGGCTACGGCCGGGGCGAGCTCTATCCCTATTCGGACATCGACCTCCTGCTGCTGCTGCCCGAAACGGCCGACGCCGAAACAGCCCACCGCATCGAACAGCTGATCGGGTTGCTGTGGGACATCGGTCTCGAAGTAGGGCATAGCGTTCGAACGCAAAGCGAATGCCTGATCGAAGCCCTGCAGGACCTGACGATCGCGACAACCCTGTCGGATGTGCGCTATCTGGCCGGCAATCCGGGAGCCATCGCCCGGCTCCGAATCGCCTTGCGTCAGGCATTGGACCTGCCCGCCTTTGTCAGCGGAAAAATCACCGAACAGCGGGCTCGCCATCTCAAGCACAACGACACGGCCTTCAATCTCGAACCGAATCTCAAGGAAGGCCCCGGCGGATTGCGTGACCTCCATTCCGTGATGTGGATCGCCTGGGGGACGGGGCTCGACGCCAACTGGTCCAGCCTCGCCCACGAAGGGCTCATCACCGAACGCGAAGTACAGCAGTCCCGGCAGCTGCTGCGCTTCCTGCAGGACCTGCGCATCCGCCTTCATTATCTGGCAGGCCGCCGCGAGGACCGCCTTCTGTTCGACTACCAGGCGCCGCTGGCCGACCAGCTGGGTTTCCGTAGTCACGGCAACCGCCGACCCAGCGAAATGATGATGCAGGCCTACTACAAGACGGCCAAGTCGGTGCTCCTGCTCAACACGATCCTGATCGAGCAGTTGCGCTTCCTGGTGCATCCGGAGACTTCCGTGGAAACGGAACAGCTGGAAGGTCCGTTCATGCGCCAGGGCGACCTGCTTGGAACCGCCCCTGACGACTTGTTCGAACAGAACCCGGACCAGATTTTCGAAGGGTTCCTCATGCTGCAGAGGCACCCGAACTTGCGGGGCTTCACGCCGACGGCACTGCGTGCGCTGTGGCGTGGGAAAAACCACATCAACGCGGCCTTTCGCGCAAGCCCTGACAACCAGCAGCGTTTCATGGAAATCCTGCGCCAGCCCTTACGCACGGCGGACGTCCTGCGACGCATGAACTACTGCGACGTGCTCGGCCGCTACGTCCCGGTTTTCGGAAAGATCGTGGGCCAGATGCAACACGACCTGTTTCACGTGTATACGGTGGACGAACATATCCTGCGCGTGCTGCGCAACATCCGGCGTTTCGCAATCCCCCAGTACGACCATGAGTTCCCGTTCTGTTCCATGCTGATGCGGCAGTTCGACCGTGTCGATCTGCTTTACCTGGCCGCGCTTTTCCACGACATCGCCAAAGGGCGGGGGGGAGACCATTCGGTTCTTGGGTGCTCGGACGCCCGCCATTTCTGCCGCCGCCACGGGCTGTCACGCGCCGACAGCGCGTTCGTCGCATGGCTCGTGGAGCGCCACTTGCAAATGTCGTCCGTCGCCCAGAAGCAGGACCTTTCCGACCCCGACGTCATCCGCCGCTTTGCTGAACTCGTGGGAGACCAGCGGCACCTGACGGCGCTTTACCTGCTCACGGTGGCGGACGTGCGCGGCACCAGCCCGAAGGTATGGAACGCCTGGAAGGGCAAACTGCTGGAGGACCTGTATCGGGCAACCCAGCGGCTGCTGCAAGGCTCCGGCGCCGACCTCGACAGCGTGATCGCGGAAAAACGCCAGGAGGCCATGCGCATCCTCCGTCAGTACGGGTTTTCCAGCGCATCGGAAATCAAGCTGTGGAAGACGCTGGACCCCGTGTATTTCCAGCGCCATGACGCCCAGGACATCGCCTGGCATGCGCGCAGCCTGCACAGTCGCGTCTCCTCCTCGCGGCCGGTGGTCCGGGCGCGCCTTTCGCTGGTGGGCGAAGGCCTCCAGATCCTCATCTACACGCCGGATCAGGACGGTCTGTTTGCAAGGATTTGCGGCTATTTTGACCGCATCGGCTACACCATCATGGAAGCGCGCATCCATACCACGCTCGACGGTCGTGCCCTGGATACGTTCCAGATCATGCACCGCAGCGCGGAGGCGGAACATTACCGGGACACGCTCAAGCGTATCGAAGGCGAGCTGCAACAGCTCATCGAAAATGAAACTCCGCTGGAGCCGCCGCAGAAAGGCAGGCTACCCCGCCATTTGCGCCATTTTCCGATCCCCGTCATGGTTCATCTGGGGGAGCCCGAACGTGACGGCATCCGCCCCTTGACCATCGTGGCCGGAGACCGGCCCGGATTGCTCTACCGGATTTCACGCGTCCTGGTCAATCACGGCATCCACCTGCACGGAGCCCGCATCAACACGTTGGGAGAGCGGGCTGAGGACACGTTTCTGATTTCAGGCCGGGACGCGGAATCCGTGGCCGGTAAGGAGCTCCTGCAGCGGGAATTGATGGAAGAGCTCGAAGAGTAGACGAGCAAACACTCAGTCGTCCCCCTCCCCCTGGAGCTCGGGGAAGAGCACGTCCGTGAATCCGAAACGGCTGAAATCACGAATGCGCATCGGATAGAGCACGCCAATCAGGTGGTCGCATTCATGCTGGACCACGCGGGCATGAAACCCTTCCGCTTCCCTTTCAATCGCCTTCCCCGTTTCGTCGAAGCCGCGGTAACCCAACCGCTTGTAGCGCGAGACAACGCCCCGGAACCCGGGGACCGACAGGCACCCTTCCCAGCCCTCCTCCTGCGCGTCATCAAGGACGGTCAGTTCGGGGTTGATCAGGACCGTCATGGGGACTTCTTCGGCTTGGGGATAGCGCGGATTGGTGCGAACCCCGAAAATCACCACCTGCAGGCTCACGCCGATCTGTGGGGCGGCAAGCCCCGCTCCGTCCAGATGCGCCATGGTGTCCCGCATGTCCGCCAGCAGGGCGTGAAGCTCGGGGGTGTCAAACCGGGTCACCGGCTCCGCCTGCCGAAGCAGGAGCGGATGCCCCATCTTCAGGACTTCCCGGACCGCCATGTCAGAACAGCCCGGACTGGGCAAGCCAGGCGCGGAATTCGCTCCCTGCTTCCTCGTGCCGGACGCCAAATGCGACAGTGGCCTTGAGGTAACCCAGTTTGCTGCCGCAATCGTAGCGCACCCCGTCAAACGGCAAGGCCAGCACCGTTTCCTCTCCCAGCAACGCGGCGATGCCGTCGGTGAGCTGGATCTCTCCTCCCGCACCGGGCTTGATTCCGCGCAGCTTGTCGAAAATGCCCGGCGTCAGCAGGTAACGCCCCACCACCCCGAGATTGGAAGGAGCCGCATCCGGGCTAGGCTTTTCCACGATGCCGACGATTTTTTGCATACCTCCGACCGCTTCCGTCTTCACGATCCCGTACTGCCGGGTCTGTTCCCGCGGGACCTGCTGGACCCCCAGTACGGATGCCCCGGTCCTGCCGTACACTTCCACCATCTGCTGCAGGACCGAAACCCTGGCGTCGATGAGATCGTCGGCCAACAGCACGGCGAAGGGCTCGTCACCCACCAGCGGCTCGGCACAAAGAATGGCATGACCGAGCCCCAGGGCTTCCGCCTGGCGCACGTAAGCACAGCTGACGCCCGGCGGAAGCAGGTTTCTCACCTGCTCGAGCAAGCGGGTCTTGCCACGCTGCTCGAGCTCGACTTCCAGCTCGTAAGCCTTGTCGAAATGGTCTTCGATCGCCCGCTTGCCGCGGCCGGTCACAAAAATCAGTTCGGTGATGCCCGCGGCCACCGCCTCTTCCGCCGCGTACTGGATCAGCGGCTTGTCGACGATCGGCAGCATTTCCTTCGGGCTGGCCTTGGTGGCCGGCAGGAAGCGGCTGCCCATTCCTGCCACCGGAAACACGGCTTTCTTTATGGGTTTCATGATTTGGAAAGGTCCTGATTGAGCAAAGACAACAGCTGCGATTCGTCCAGCACCGGCACCCCGAGTTCCTGCGCCCGTTCCAACTTGCTGCCCGGGTCGGCCCCGGCAACCACGTAATGGGTGCGTTTGGAAACGCTACCGGTCACCTTGCCTCCGGCGCCTTCGATTCTAGCGCGCGCCTCGTCCCGGCTCAAATGCGGCAACACGCCGGTCAGAACCAGCGTCATTCCAGCCAGTGGCTGGGGCCTTTGCGCCAGGGCCGGCGCCGCAACCCAGCGGATGCCGCAATCCAGAAGCCGGTCGATGACTTCCCGGTTATGTTCTTCTCCCAAGAAATCGAGTATCGACCGGGCGACCACGGGACCCACTTCCGGGACCTGCTGCAATGACTCTCCGTCGGCGGCAAGCAACGCCGGCAGGTCGCCGAAATGGCGAGCCAGGTCGCGCGCCGTGGTCTCCCCCACGTTGCGGATGCCGAGCGCGAAAATGAAACGGGACAGCGTGGTCTCCCGGCTGCGGTCAATGGCTTCCAGAAGGTTTCTGGCTGACTTATCCCCCATGCGCGGCAAGTCCGCCAACGTCGCAAGCCCAAGGCCGTAAAGATCGGGCGGAGTACGCACCAGCCCGCTGTCCACCAGCTGGTCCACCAGCTTGTCCCCCAACCCGTCAATGTCCATGGCACGGCGTTGTGCGAAATGCAGCAGCGCCTGCTTTCGCTGGGCAGGGCAATACAGGCCTCCGCTGCACCGGCTGGCGGCTTCTCCTTCGGAGCGCACCACCCTGCTGCCGCAGATCGGGCAACGGGAAGGCATGACGAATGCGCGGGCCTGGGGGGGGCGCTCGGCCAGAACCACGGAAACCACTTCGGGGATGACGTCTCCGGCCCGGCGGACCCACACCTGATCTCCGATGTGAATGTCCTTTCGGCGGATTTCGTCTTCGTTGTGCAACGTCGCGTTGGTGACCGTCACGCCTCCCACGAAGACCGGCCTCAGTCGCGCCACCGGCGTCAGCGCACCGGTCCTGCCGACCTGCACGTCGATATCAAGGATTTCGCTCAGCGCTTCTTCGGCGGGAAACTTGTGCGCCAGGGCAAATCGGGGAGCTCGCGACACGAACCCCAATTCCTGTTGCTGCGAAAAGGCATTTACCTTGTACACGACGCCGTCGATGTCGTATCGCAAGGCCGGACGGATTTCGGACATCTTCGAAAAAAAGCGCAGCAGCCCCTCAGCCCCTTGCACCACAGCCCGTTCCGAAGGCACGGGAAAGCGCAGTTGGGCGAGGCGCTCCATCAGTTCGCCCTGGGAATCCGGAATCGGCCAGCCTACCGCCTCTCCCACCCCGTAGGCAAAAAAAGACAGGGGCCGCTGGGCCGTCAGCGCCGGGTCGAGCTGGCGCAGGGCGCCCGCTGCGGCATTGCGCGGATTGACGAACAGCTTCTCGCCGCGCGCGGCCTGCGCCCGGTTGAGGGCCTCGAAGTCGCGCTTCTCCATCAGCACTTCACCTCGCACTTCGAGCAGGGGAGGCGGAGAATCCAAAGGCAAGCGCAGGGGGATGGCCCTGATGGTCCGCAGGTTGGCCGTCACATCCTCCCCTGTTTCGCCGTCACCACGGGTGCTGCCTTCATCCAGGCGTCCGTCCCGATAGAGAAGGCTCACCGCCAGGCCGTCGAATTTTGGTTCACAGGCGTAGGCGACCTGCTCGCGCTGGAGGATTTCTCGTACCCTGCGGTCAAAATGAAGCACATCCTCTTCGGAAAAGCCGTTATTGAGGCTCAGCATCGGAACCTTATGCCGGATTTCCCTGAAACCTTCCCGGGGCGCGGAGCCGACCCGCTGCGTCGGGGAATCCGGCGTGCGCAGCTCCGGGTGCGCCTCCTCGAGTGCCTGCAGCTCGCGGAAAAAGCGATCGTACTGCGCGTCCGGGACCGTGGGCGCATCGAGCACGTAATACTGGTAATTGAACAGGTCGAGTGCTTCGCGAAGCTCCCGTGCCCGCGCGACAGGGCCTTGGGATTTCATCAGCTGGAAAACAGCCTCAGGGCGAGTTCACTTCCTGCGGGAACGCCCTGCTTCTCCATCTGCTGCAGGATGGCGGACAGCTGCTTCTGGATGGCCACCAGCTGCCGCGGCCCCAATGCGGCCCCGTTGTCGTCAACCAACCGCCCGCCCAGCCCCTGGGCCAGCCGGTCGGCCATGGCAAACATGTCCGTAAGGGCTTTGTGCGCGTCGCGCACACGCGGAACGTCAAGCAAAAACGTCACGCCGGGCACGGGGGTGAAATCTTCCTCCATGTCCAGAAATGGGAGGCCATCCCGATGGGCAAGGGTAAAGCTGCCGCGGCGGCTCGCGTCATAGGCATGGAACACGCCATCTTCCCCCAGCGCCAGCCCTTCGCGTTCAGCGCTCTCGCGCACGCGCTTGGCCGGAGGCTCCTGCCCTTCGGGAAACATCACATTCATGCCGATGAGGACGTCCACTTTGGCGCAAAACCGGTCCAAGGCTTCCGCCGCTGAAAGGGCCGCAGCGCGGTCCGCGCTTTCCGCCCTCATCTGCAGTTCGCGGGCCACCGACAGCATTTCGTCCGCAAAAAGCGCGAGGCGCGCCTCATTGACCGGACCGCTGCGGCTCGCCAGCTGAAGCATGGCTGCAAAAGCGTCAAAGCGGTGCTCGGACGGTCCTTCCAGCGCCGACCAGCGCCCGTCAGCGTCCGACACCCCGGCCCAGCGCAGATGGCGCGTCGTGACTGCCGCCGCAATCAGCGCCTGCCACATTTGGGCCGCGCTGACGGGGTGCGGACCGCGCAGCATGACCGTGAATTCCACGGCCGGATCAGGCGGGGGCGCAGCAGGCAATCCGGGGGCGGATAGGCCGGTCGGTTGCGCCAATCCGGGTTCGCTGCGGACCGGAGCCGCTTCCCCGTCCATCAGGGCGTCCTTTCCCGGATCGGGCAGGACCTGCTCCACCATGCGGCGATGCCGGTATTCCTGGATCCGGCTGAACACGAAAATACCCGCGATCAGTGACGCACCCAATAGAGCCAAACCCGTCTGCAAATCGTTCATCCACTCCCCCCGTCAGGCTGCGACGCTTTCTGCCATGCGGATCGCTTCTTCGATATCCACGGCAACCATGCGGGACACACCGGATTCGGCCATGGTGATGCCCACCAGTTGCTCCGCCATTTCCATGGCGATTTTGTTGTGCGTGATGAAAAGAAACTGGGTTTGTTCGGCCATTTTTTGCACCAGCCGCACGAACCGTTCGGTATTGGTATCATCCAGCGGCGCATCCACTTCGTCGAGCAGGCAGAACGGGGCCGGGTTGAGCTGGAACAGGGAAAAGACCAGTGAAAGCGCCGTCAGCGCCTTCTCTCCGCCGGACAAAAGATGAATGGATGTGGTCTTCTTGCCCGGCGGCTGCGCCACAATCTGGACTCCGGCATCGAGAATTTCGTCGCCGGTCAATTCGATGCGCGCATGCCCGCCCCCGAAAAGGGTTGGAAACAGGGTGCTGAAACTGGCGTTCACGCGATCAAACGTTTCCTTTAATTGGTCCCGCGTTTCCCGGTCGATCTTGCGCATGGCGCTTTCGAGCGTCTCCACAGCGGCATGCAGGTCGGCCATTTGCGCATCCAGCCAAGTCTTGCGCTCGCGCGCCGTTTCGAGTTCGGCCAGCGCCGCGAGGTTTACCGCGCCCAATGCGGCAATGCGTTCGTTGAGGCCGTCGATTTCGGACTGAAGCGTGCTGCTGCGCACGCCCTTTTCCAGCATTTCAGCCAACGCGGCTTCATCCGCCTGGTTGGCCGCCAGACTTTCCTGGGCGCGCTCCACATTCAGGCGCGCCTCCTGCTCCCGCAGCCGCAACTCTTCGAGGCGAGCCCGCAAGGGGTCTTGTCGCTGCTGCGTGGCAAGCCGCTGCTCTTCCAACTCGCGCAACCCCGCGGTCAGGTCTTCGAGCGTCGAACGGGCTTCCGCGAGGATCCGTTCGCACTGGGTACGACGCCCCAGCGCGACCTGAAGCGCTTCGACAAGCGGCGCTTCCCGCGCTTCCGAAAGCGACTGGTTCAAGGCCTGCAGGCGCGGTTCCCTCTGGGCAAGCCGTTCCAAGGCGGCGCGACGCACGTCTTCCAGATGGGCAATGCGTTCGCCGGCGGATTTTTCCATGAAACCCGCTTCCTGCAAGGCTTTTTCGGCCGTTTGCAGGGCGTTGCGACGCATTTCCCTGGACTGCTCGGCTTCCCGCCAGGCCTGGTCGAGGGTGGCCAGCTGTTCCCTGATTGTGCCGAACTCCTGTTCGGCTTCCGCCAGCTGCGCCTGGTGATGCAGCAACCGCTCCCGTTCCAGTCCCTCCTGGCGCTCCACTTCAGCCAGTTCCTCATGCACCTGTCGCACCCGCTGCTGATGTCGCTCGATCTGACCTTGCAGCCGGGTGCGTTCCACGTCCAGCACATGGCGCGCCGCTTCCGCTTCGCGCAGGCGCCTGCCAGCGTCCGTCAATTCGGCGCGACATTCCGCCAGAAAGGCTTCAGCGCTCGTGCGCGCCTCTTCGAGAACCCTGCAACCTTGTTCCTGCCGATCGAACGCTGCGCGGCGCGTTTCGATTTCCCGGGCACGGGAGAGGGCACCATGGAATTCGTCACGCGGCGCAAAAAACAACACCGCATGACGGTCGACCAAGTGTCCGTCCGGAGTCACGAGGAGCATTCCGGGAGCCAGACGGGCAGCCTGGGCAAGCGCATCGCTGAAATGCTCGACCGCAAAAACGCCATGCATCCAGGTTTCCAGGGCGGCGCCACAATGAGTGTCGCGAACCGTCACCAGGTTGCGCAGGGGGGTGAGCCCCGGCATGGCATCTGATCCGGGAAGGGCGCCTTCTGTGGCACCCGGCTTGAACAGCGCGACGCCCGAAGGGATTTCGTCTGCCGCCCACCGGGCCATGCGACCGTCGTCTTCGCTCTGGAATGCATGCAGGCGGGCTCCCAGCACCGCTTCCACGGCAGGCTCCCATCCCGGGGCCACGTCGATGCCTTGCCAGAACATGGGCAGGCTGGACAGGCCATGGCGGCGTACCAAATCCTGCGCCCGTTCCTTCACGCCCAGTTTGGCCTGAAGCGATTCCAGCGCGACCGTTTCCGCTTCGAGGCGGCTGCGTTCGCGCGAAGCTGCGTCTGCTCGTTCGCGGGACTCCGCAAACGTCCGCTCGCAACGCTCCAGCCTGGTCTGGGCAGCTTGCCTCGTTGCGTCCAAAATGGCGCAGCCCACTTCCGTCTCGCGCAGCCTGGAGGCCAGCTCATCGAGACGACGGGCATCGGGAGCCGCCCATTGCCCCTGCTCTTCCTGCAGGCGGCGGCGCCGCTCGGCCAGCTGCGCCTGCAGCCGTTCGGACGCCGTGCGCTCGGAACGGGCCGTGCTGATCCTTGCCTGAATCCGGCTTTCGCCTTCGCGCGCCTGATCCAACGCCTGGCGCCGGGTCTTGCTTTGCGCTTCTGCCAACGGCGAGGACTCCCGCTCCTGGGCCACGCGCGCACTCGCCACCTGCACCAGTTCCCGGGCTCGCTGCAACTCTTCCTGCAGTCGTGCAAGCGATGCCTGGTCGGACTCCAGCCGCTGACGGTCTTCCCCGATTTCCTGCCCCAGCCTCGCTATTTCGGCTTCCAGCCGACGACGCTCACTGCGCAGGGATTCCAGGCGGCTTTCGGCCTGGGACACTTCGGCATTGGCCTGGTAGAGCGTTCCCTGGGCGTTGTTGAGCGCGTCGCTGGCGCCATAGTGCGCAGTGCGCTGTTCCTCGATCCGGCGTTCCAGGTCGCGCAGGCCGGCGATGGCCGCATCCAGTTCGATCTGGGTCTTTTCGATGTCGCGCTGCGCTTTCGCACGACTCGCTTCCGCGTCGCGCTTGCGCGAAAAAAGCAACAGGTTCTGGGCGCGCGTCAGTTCATCCTGAAGGGAACGCCACAGGGTCGCCACTTCCGCCTGTCCGGCAAGCTTTTCGATCTGCTGCCCCAGTTCGCGCGCGATGTCTTCGGTCCGCGTCAGGTGGCCACGCGTGTCCTGGAGGCGAAGTTCCGTTTCGCGCCGGCGATCCTTGTAACGCGAGATGCCGGCCGCCTCTTCCAGGAAAACCCGTATTTCCTCGGGCTTCGATTCGACGATGCGGGAAATCATTCCCTGTTCGATGATGGCGTAGGCGCGAGGGCCCAACCCCGTCCCCATGAACATGTCCTGCACGTCGCGCCGACGCACGTGGACGTTGTTGATGTAATAGTTGGAAACGCCATCGCGCGCCAGGACCCGGCGCACCGCGATTTCTGCATATTCGGACCATTGGCCGGGAGCGCGCCCATCCGTGTTGTCGAAGACCAGTTCGACGCTGGCCCGCCCCTGCGGCTTGCGGTCCGCAGTCCCGCCGAAAATCACATCCTGCAGGGTTTCGCCCCGCAAGTGGCGCGCCTGGGATTCGCCCAGGACCCATCGGACCGCATCGATCACGTTGGACTTGCCGCAACCGTTGGGGCCCACCACGCCGACCAGTTTGCCCGGCACAGGAATTTGGGTGGGTTCGGCAAATGATTTGAAGCCGGCAAGCTTGATATGTTTGAGGTGCAATTGAGCGCCAATGGACAAAAAAAGTTTAGAATGCGAGGATTTTACCCGATAATAGGACGACTCCCCAATGGCCTCGCAACCCAGCAGAACCCTGGAGACCTTCCCCAACCCGAATCCGGGCAGGGATTACCTGATCCATATGGAGCTGCCGGAGTTCACCTGCCTCTGCCCAAAGACCGGACAGCCCGATTTCGCCTGGCTGACTCTCGACTACATCCCCGAATCGCTCAACGTCGAACTGAAAAGCCTCAAGCTGTACCTCTGGTCTTTCCGCAATGAAGGCGCGTTTCATGAAGCCGTGACAAACCGCATTCTGGACGACCTGGTCGCCGCCACTGCTCCCCGCTTCCTGCGCCTGCTGGCGCGCTGGAACGTGCGCGGCGGCATTTTCACGCACGTGATGGCGGAACACCGCGCACCGGGATGGGAACCTTCCATTCCTCTGCCGCCGCTCGCGTTCCCTGCCGCCTCCCCCACCGGGATGTGAAGCGTCGGCCATGAACCCCCGTCTGGAGCGCCTGCAGCCATACCCCTTTGAACGCCTGCGCCGTCTGATGCAGGGCGTGCATCCCGCCCCCGGTTTTGCGCCCATAGCCCTGTCCGTCGGTGAGCCGCGGCACGCCACGCCGGCCTTTATCCAGGATGCCCTGGCGCGACACCTTTCCGGCTTGTCACACTATCCTGCCACGCTGGGAAGCGACAGCCTCCGCGAATCCATCGTCGCCTGGCTCCAGCGCCGTTTCGGCCTGCAGGCGCTTGACCCCGGGACGGAAGTGGTTCCCACGCTGGGCAGCCGCGAAGCCTTGTTTTCCGTGACCCAGGTGTTGATGGACCCCGACCGGCCGGATGCCTATGCCGTCTGCCCAAACCCGTTTTACCAGATCTACGAGGGGGCAACGTTGCTCGCAGGCGGACAACCCTGGTTCGTCAATGCCGACCCCGCCCGCGGTTTCCTGGTGGATTACGCATCAGTGCCCTCGACCGTCTGGGCGCGCACGCAGGTGGTGTACACCTGCTCCCCCGGAAATCCTACGGGACGCGTGATGTCGCTGGATGAATGGCGTACCCTGTTCGAACTGTCGGACCGCTACGGTTTTGCCATCGTGAGCGACGAATGCTACTCGGAAATCTACTCCGATGAATTGCATCCGCCGCTGGGTTCGCTGCAAGCGGCCCAGATTTTGGGGCGCGCGGGATATCCTCGCCTCATCGTCATGGGCAGCCTGTCCAAGCGCTCCAACGTACCTGGACTGCGCTCGGGATTTGCGGCCGGAGACCGCAAACTGCTGCAGCGTTTCGCGCTCTATCGCACCTACCACGGCAGCGCCATGAATCCCGCGGTCCAGGCCGCCAGCGAGGCCGCCTGGCGCGACGAAGCCCACGTGCAGGAAAACCGCCGGCTGTACCGGGAAAAAATGGAAACCTTCCACCGCATCGTACATCCGCACCTGGCCCTCGAAATCCCTGAAGCGGGTTTCTATTACTGGGCCCGCACCCCGATGCCGGACACAGACTTTTCCGTTGGCCTGATGCGCGAAACCAACGTGGCCGTCCTGCCCGGCAGCCTGCTTGCGCGTACCGCCCATGGCGCCAACCCCGGGCACCAGCGCATCCGCATCGCCCTGGTCGGCAGCCTGGAGGAGACCATCGAGGCCGCGCACCGTCTGGTTGCTTTCACCCACTCGCTACAGGAAAATTCCCATGTCGCCGCACCAACCCCTGATTGAAGACGCTTTCGAAAATCGCGCCTCCTGGGCCGCCTCGGCCCCTCCGGCCGGATTGCGCGTTGCCGTCGACGCGGTGCTCGACGATCTCGATGCCGGCACCCTCCGGGTGGCCGAGAAGATCGACGGCACATGGATCACCCACCAGTGGATCAAAAAAGCGGTCCTGTTGTCCTTTCGCCTGAAGGACAACGCCCGCATCGAAGGCGGATTCACCCAGTACTGGGACAAGGTGGACAGCAAATTTGCCCTTTATGCCGACCGCGACTTCGAAGCCGGGGGCTTCCGCGTGGTGCCGCCTGCCGTGGCCCGGCGTGGCTGTCACATCGCCCGCAACGTGGTGCTCATGCCCTCCTACGTGAACATTGGCGCCTTCGTGGACGAATCCACCATGGTCGACACATGGGCCACGGTGGGATCCTGTGCGCAGATCGGAAAGCACGTGCATCTTTCGGGCGGCGTAGGCATCGGGGGCGTGCTTGAACCGGTCCAGGCGAACCCCACCATCATCGAAGATCATTGTTTCATCGGAGCCCGCTCGGAAATCGTGGAAGGCGTCATCGTGGGAGAAGGTTCCGTCATCTCCATGGGTGTTTACATCGGCCAGAGCACCAAGATTTACGACCGCGAAACGGGGACCGTCAGCTACGGCCACGTTCCTCCCGGCTCCGTGGTGGTGTCAGGCAACTTGCCGTCGGCCAACGGGCAGTACAGCCTCTATTGCGCGGTCATCGTGAAAAAGGTGGATGCCAAAACGCGGGCCAAAACCAGCATCAACGAACTGTTGCGGGGCGACTGAACCGTGTGCCTGCTCGCGGTCGCCTGGAAAGCACACCCGGCCTATGCCCTGGCCGTTGTGGCCAATCGCGACGAATTCCACGCGCGCCCCAGCGCGCCGGCCGCCTACTGGCCGGACCATCCCGATATTTTTGCCGGCCGCGACCTGGAAGCCGGCGGGACCTGGCTGGGAACCACCCGAAGCGGCCGGTTCGCAGCCCTCACCAACTACCGGGATCCTTCGCAGTTCGACCGCAAACGCCGCTCGCGCGGAGAACTTCCGCGTGAATTCCTGGCCGGCGGCGCACCGCCCCTGCCTTGGCTTGAGACGGTCAAACAACGCCTGTCGGATTACAACGATTTCAACCTGCTGGCGGGCGACGCCCGCCAGCTGTTCTGTCTGGAAAGCCGGACGGCCGCCATCATTCCGCTCCCTCCCGGCATTTACGGGCTCAGCAACCATTTGCTGGATACGCCCTGGCCCAAGGTGCTCGCGGCAAAGCGCGGTCTTGCCGCCGTGCTGGAAACCCTGCCGGAAACGGCCCAACCACCGGAAGCGTTCCCCCGGCATCTGGCCGACCTGTCTGCGCGACTGATGGGCCTTCTGGCCGACCCGACGCCCTATCCCGACGACCTCCTGCCCGACACGGGCATCCCCCTTGCCCGCGAACGGCTGATTTCCGCAGCGTTCATCCGGGACCCGCAGTACGGGACGCGCAGCACCACGGTGCTGTTGCGGCAGGCGGACGGAACAGCCTGGTTCGGCGAACGCCGGTTCGGCCCGGAAGGGGATTGCACCGGCGAAACAGGCATAATGTTGCATTGAGGAATGTCGCTTCATGGACCCGACGCTTGAACTAGCCCAGCAATTGATTCGCCTGCCATCGGTCACGCCCGACGATGCCGGCTGCCAGGCGCTGTTGGCCCGGCGGCTCGCGCCCCTCGGGTTTTCCAGCGAAAAGCTCGTTTTCGGTGCCGTGCAAAACCTGTGGCTTCGCCGCGGAACCCAGGCTCCCCTGGTTGTGTTTGCGGGACATACGGACGTGGTCCCTCCGGGGCCTGAGGGCGGCTGGCTGTCGCCACCTTTTTCCCCTGAAATCAGGGACGGTTTCCTCTACGGCCGCGGCGCGGCCGACATGAAATCCTCGCTGGCCGCCTTCGTCACAGCCATCGAATCGTTTTGTGCGGCCCATCCGGCGGCATCGGGATCCATCGCCCTCCTACTGACATCCGACGAAGAAGGTCCGGCGGTGGACGGCACGGCGCGCGTCGTGGAATGGCTCAGGCAGCGGGGCGAGCGGCCCGACTACTGTATCGTGGGCGAACCCACGTCCGTCAACCGTCTGGGCGACACCATCAAGAACGGCCGGCGTGGATCGCTTTCAGGCATTCTTACGGTGCGCGGACGACAGGGCCATGTAGCCTATCCTCATCTGGCACGGAACCCCATCCACCTCGCATGCCCTGCGCTGGCTGAACTGGCTGCCATGGAATGGGATCAACCCAACGGGGATTTCCCGCCAACCACCTTCCAGATTTCCAATCTGCAAAGCGGCACGGGGGCATCCAACGTGGTTCCCGGAGAGCTGACGGCGTGGTTCAATTTTCGGTATTCCACCGCCAGCACGGATTCCTCACTGCGCGAACGCACGCAAGCCGTCCTCGAGCGACATGGCCTGGATTACGAACTGCGGTGGGAACTGGGAGCACGCCCATTCCTGACGCCGCGCGGCCCGCTCGTGTCCGCCGTCAGCGAAGCCATCGTCGGAGTGACCGGCCATCCGCCTGAGGTTTCCACCACCGGCGGAACCTCCGATGGCCGTTTCCTGATCGGCATCTGCCCACAAGTCGTGGAACTGGGGCCCTGCAACGCCACCATTCACCAACGCAACGAATGCATCGCTGCGGCAGACCTGGCCCCGCTTTCGACCATTTACCGCCGGGTCCTCGAACTGCTGCTGCCTTCCGGAGCTTCCCCATGAACTGGACCCAGGCGGCGGACGAGCTTTCTACCGTGCGTGATCTGATCCGGTACGCGGTGACCGCATTTTCCTTCCACGAAGCCCATTTCGGGCATGGCTATCCCGGTCCGGTGGAAGAAGCCGGCTATCTGGTGCTCCATTCCTTGGGGCTGCCTCACGATCGACGCGAACTCTGGCTCGATGCCCGACTGTTGCCCGAGGAACGCCACACGGCGCTCGCATTGGTGCGGCGGCGCGCCGAAGAACGCATCCCGGCGGCCTATCTCACCCGCGAAGCCTGGCTCGGACCTTTCCGGTTTTATGTGGATGAACGTGTCATCATCCCGCGTTCGTTCATTGCCGATGCCTTGCAGGAAGGGCTGGAACCCTGGATCGAGGATTTTTCAGCCGTCACCCGGGCTGCGGACATCTGCACTGGCGGCGGCTCGCTGGCCGTCCTGCTCGCCCTGCGTTGTCCGAATGCGCAGGTCGACGCCGTCGACCTGTCCCCCGACGCCCTCGCCGTGGCCCGCAAAAACGTGGGGGACTACGGGCTGGAGGATCGGGTTCGGCTACGCACGGGCGACCTCCTCGAAGGCTTCGATCGGCAGGCATACGACCTCATCATCTCGAATCCGCCCTACGTGGACGCGAAAGCCATGGCATCGCTTCCCGCCGAATACCGCAGGGAACCCGAGCTCGCCCTGGCCAGCGGCCAGGACGGTCTCGATCACGTGCGCCGGCTGATCGCACAGGCGCCGGCCTGCCTCAAGCCGGGAGGACTGCTGGTGGTGGAAGTCGGTCATCAGCGCGCCGCGCTGGAAGCGGCCTTTCCCGACATTCCCTGGGTCTGGCTCGACCTGCCTGGCGGAGACAGCTATGTTTTCGCCGTGTGCCGGGAGGACCTGCCGGGAGCCTGACGGGGAGCGCGGCCGGGCCGGCGCGGCTTGGATTCCTGGCGCGCCGCCTGGGGAGTCATGCCGGCCCATTCCAAGACCCGCTTCACGTCCGCGGCCTCGAGTGCCACGAATTGTCCCCGTCTGAGGCGGGGCGGCAACTGAACGATCCCGAACCGGACGCGGATCAAACGCCCCACCATGAGGTGCAG
The DNA here is from genome assembly GCA_021826025.1 of Pseudomonadota bacterium. Taxonomy (GTDB): domain Bacteria; phylum Pseudomonadota; class Gammaproteobacteria; order Burkholderiales; family Ferrovaceae; genus JAKBAT01. Next base: position 34,881 of record JAKBBG010000004.1, read on the forward strand.
GGCCTCGAACATGCGCCGCACCTCCCGGTTTCGCCCTTCCTTGATCACCACCTGGTACCAGTGGTTGGTCCCTTCACCGCCGTTATCGCGAATGCGCTCGAAGCGGGCCGGGCCATCTTCCAGGGGAATTTCCCGACAAGCCGTCCGTATCTGTTCTTCGTTCAGCTGCCCCACCACCCGGACAGCATATTCGCGCTCCACTTCGAAGCGCGGATGACTCAGGCGGTTGGCCAGCTCTCCGCTGGTGGTGAAAATCAGGAGCCCGCTGGTGTTGAAATCGAGGCGTCCCACGCTGACCCATTTGGCTCCGCGCAGCCTGGGCAGTCTTTCGAACACGGAGGCGCGTCCGGAAGGGTCGTCACGGCTGACGATTTCCCCTTCCGGCTTGTGATACAGCAGCACTTGGGGAAGCGTTTCTTCGAAATTCAGGCGCACGCGCCGGCGCGACACGGTCACCGTGTCATCCGGACCAATGCGGCTCCCGACAGTCGCGACCTGGCCATTGACGCGGACTTCTCCGGCCGCAATCAGGGCCTCCATGTCCCGTCGCGAGCCCAGCCCTGACTGGGCCAGCACCTTATGCAGTTTCTGGGAGGACAATGTCTTCGCCCAACGGTGCCAAAGGAGGGAGCTCCTGCAGGGAACGCAGGTTGAGATCGTCCAGCAGCAGGGGCGTGGTGCCGTACAGTGCCGGACGTCCGGGCACCTCGCGGTGGCCCACCACTTCGATCCATCCGCGCGCCTCGAGCGTACGCAAAACCGGTGTGGATACGGCGACCCCCCGGATTTCTTCGATGTCGCCGCGCGTGACCGGCTGCCGGTAGGCGATGATGGCCAGCGTTTCCATGACGGCGCGGGAGTACCGGGGCGGCTTGTCCGGCGTCATGCGGGCGATTTTTTCCTGGACCTCCGGCCGCGTCTGGAAGCGCCATCCGCTCGCAACCTGAACCAGTTCCACGGATCGTCCTTGCCAATCCGCCTGCAGCGATTCCAGCAGGCGACGAATGGTATCCGCCCCAAGTTCGGGATCGAAAAGCTTCCTGAGCTGTGCCATCGGCACCGGCTCGGGGCTGGACAGCAGAGCTGCTTCCAGCAGTTGCTTGGCCGCGGGAAGTTCCGCGTCGGACAGGGTCATGGGGTCAACTCCGGGGCTGCTTCAGCCAGGCTGAGGTATAAGGGGGCATACGCCTCCGACTGGGAAACTTTCACCAGCGATTCCTTTACGAGTTCCAGGACGGCGATGAAGTTGACCACGGCAACGGGCACCGTGATGCCGGATTCGAACAGCTCGTGGAACACCACGAACGTCTGCTCGCGCAACCGCCGCAGGATGCGGGTCATGTGTTCGCGAACCGACAGCTGTTCCCGCGTGATGCGGTGATGCTGGTTGATCCTTGCACGCGAGAGGACCTGGGCCCAGGCGTCGAGCAAATCGCGTGCGGAAATCTGGGGAAGGCGCTGGTTGAGCGCTTCGTCCACCCAGACCTGGACTGCGGAAAAGTCCCTGCCCGTTCGGGGCAACTCGTCGAGGGTCGCTGCTGCCCGCTTCATTTGCTCGTACTCCAGCAGCCGGCGCATCAGTTCAGCGCGTGGATCGGCCTCCTCTTCCTCCGTGGCGGCAGCCGGTCGAGGCAGCAGCATGCGCGACTTGATTTCGATCAGAACCGCCGCCATCACGAGGTATTCGGCCGCCAGCTCCAGACGGCGGGTGCGCATCACTTCCACGTATTCCACGTACTGACGGGTGAGTTCCGCCATGGGAATATCCAGGATGTCGATGGAATTTTTGCGGATCAGGTACAACAGCAGGTCGAGGGGGCCTTCAAAGCTTTCCAGAAAGACTTCCAGAGCTTCCGGAGGGATGTAGAGATCCTGGGGAAGGCCCACGAAGGGCTCCCCGCGCACCTTGGCGATGGGTTCCGCCAGAGGGACTTCGAGCAGGTCGGCTGCCTCGTTCATGAATAGGACAGTCCGATGCTGTCGCGAACATCGCGCAGGGTATCCGCCGCCAGCTTGCGGGCGCGTTCGCATCCATCAGCGACCACGTTGCGGACCAGGGTCGGGTCATCGAGGTAGGCCTGGGCTTTTTCCCTTATGGGGCGAAGCTCTTCCAGCACGCGATCCACCACGGGTTGCTTGCATTCGAGGCATCCGATGCCTGCGGAACGGCATCCTTGCTGCACCCAGTCGCGCGTGGATTCGTCGCTGTAAATCTGGTGGAAGGAATAGACCGGGCAGCGGTTGGGATCCCCCGGGTCCGTGCGGCGCACGCGCGCGGGGTCCGTGGGCATGGTGCGGATCTTGCGCGTGATGCTGGCTTCGTCTTCGCGCAGCGCGATGGTGTTGTTGTAGGACTTCGACATTTTCTGTCCATCCAGACCCAGCAGTCGCGACGCTTCTGTCAACATGGCCTGCGGCTCAGCCAGGATCATTTTCCCGGTACCCTCCAGATAGCCGAACACGCGTTCGCGATCCACCATCGACAGGTTCTGCGATTCTCCCAGCAGCGCACGCGCGGCTTCCAGGGCGTCGTCGTCCCCCTGTTCGGTATAGCGGTTGCGCAGCTCCAGGTAAAGCTTCGCCTTCTTGCTGCCAAGCTTCTTCACGGCCTGCAAGGCCTTTTCGTCAAAATCCGGCTCCCGCCCGTAGAGGTGGTTGAAACGCCTCGCGATTTCGCGGGTGAACTCGATGTGGGGCACCTGGTCTTCTCCCACGGGCACACGATTGGCGCGGTAGATCAGGATGTCCGCCGCCTGCAGCAAAGGGTAACCCAGGAAGCCGTAGGTGGACAGGTCCTTGTCCGCGATCTTCTCCTGTTGTTCCTTGTACGTGGGCACCCGTTCCAGCCACCCGAGCGGCGTCATCATGGACAGCAGCAGATGCAATTCGGCATGTTCCGGAACGCGGGACTGGATGAACAGCGTCGCCTGGTTCGGGTCGACGCCCGCAGCCAGCCAGTCGATCACCATGTCCCATACGTGCGCTTCGATGGCCTGGGGCCGGTCATAGTGCGTGGTCAGTGCGTGCCAGTCGGCCACCATGAACAGGCATTCATGCTCATGCTGGATCTTGATCCAGTTCTTGAGCACGCCGTGAAAATGCCCCAAGTGCATGGCCCCGGTGGGGCGCATGCCGGACAGCACGCGATCTGGGTACATAAATTCGAAAACTCCTGGGCTGCTTTAGTGAAGGGCGGCATCACCCCATGCCTGCCAGACAGGCACGCACTGGGGCGGCAAGGGCGGAAGTTTTCCGGGCTCCAGGCGGCTTTCCCCGGGCCCATGGTAGTCCGATCCTCGGGAAGCCAGCAAGCCGCGCCGGGTCGCCTGATCGGCAAAAAGTTCCGCCTGGTCGCGCGTATGGTTGCACGTGATCACTTCGATGCCGAGGCCGCCCGCTTCGACGAACGCGTCGATGAGGCTGTCCAGGGCACTGCGATTCAGGCTATAGCGTCCCGGGTGCGCCAGCACGGGAACACCGCCAGCCTCCAGGATCCAGGATACCGCATCGCCCAGTTCCGCCCAGCGATGTTTCACGTAACCGGTTTTGCCCTTGACCAGAAACCGCTTGAATACGCTGGGCACGTCCCGCGCCACGCCCTGCTCGACCAGATAGCGCGCGAAATGGGGCCTCGCGACGATTTTCGGATTGTGCGCGTAACGCAAGGCTCCTTCCAGCGCGCCGGGAATTCCCGCCTTGGCAAGCTCATGGGCAATGCGTTCGGCCCGTTCCATGCGACCGCCGCGAATGGCGCTCAATCCGGCCACCAGTGCCGGATTGAGGGGGTCGATGTTGAGTCCCACGATGTGCACGGTATGCTGGGCCCAGGTGACGGACACCTCCACCCCGTTGATGAACCGCAATCCTGCCCCTCGGGCAGCCTCGGCAGCCTCCCCGAGGCCATCGGTGTCATCGTGGTCGGTCAACGCCAGGGTCGTAACCCCGTTGGCCGCCGCCAGCCGGACCAGTTCAGCAGGCGCCAGAAGACCGTCGGAAACCCGGGAATGGTTATGCAGGTCAATGTTTTGCATTGAATTCATTGGGATTTTCAAATGCCCATGATACCAAATCGGTCGCCCCCCTGAAACACCCTGTCACGCGCCTCGATGGACAAATCCCCAATAAATCAAGGACAATAGCAGGTCATGAAAATTTTTTTCGACCTCTTTCCGGTCCTCCTTTTTTTTGTGGCTTACGAACTGGGCGGCATCTATTGGGCCACCGGTTCCGCCATGGGCGCAAGCCTGCTGCAAGTCGGCTGGCTGCTCGGTACGCGACGCCGGGTGGAACCGGCCGCCTGGATCAGCCTAGGCGTCATCTCCCTGTTCGGAGGATTGACGCTCTGGACCCACCAGCACCGCATCGCAGGCATCGACCCGACCGTGTTCATCCGCTGGAAGCCGACCGCCCTCTACTGGATTTTTGCCGCCATCCTGTTCCTGGGGCCGGCCCTGTTCAACCGCAATCCGATCCGTGCCCTGATGGGAAAGCAGCTGCATCTGCCCGACACCGTCTGGGGCCGCCTCAACCTGGCCTGGGCCGTGTTTTTCACTTTGCTGGGAATCCTCAACCTGTACGTGGCGTTCAATTTTTCCGAACCGGTCTGGGTGAAGTTCAAGGTTTTTGGCCTGCTTGCACTGATGGTGGTGTTCATCCTGGGCCAGGGCATCGTGCTTTCCCATCATCTGGAAGAGAAAGATGACTGCTGAAACCACGGCGGAACGGATGCGCTCCCACCTCTCTGCGCTGCGCCCAACACAGCTCGAGATCCGTGACGACAGCCGCCACCACGCAGGCCATGCCGGCGCAGAAAATGGCGGCCATTACAAAATCACCATCATTTCAGAAGCGTTTCATGGCCTGCCGCCGTTACAGCGGCACCGGCTGGTTCACGAAGCGCTGGCGCCCCTGATGGGGCATGAAATTCACGCACTGGCCATCAAAGCCGGTACTCCCTGAACGCAGTATCCGTATTTTTGACCCGAGGACGCACCCCATGAAATTGAAACAAGCTTTGATGTCGCTCATCCTGGTCGGAGGCTCGCTCGCCCTGACCCTGTCGTACGCCGACCAGACCAAGGATAAAACCCACGGCAGCTCAAAATCGGCTGCTGCCAAGCGCGTGGTGGTCAATGGCGTCACCATCCCCAATGCCCGCTTTGAACTGGTCACCGAGGCCCAAATCGCCCAAGGTCACCCGGCCGGACCGGACCTCGAACGCGCCGTCCGGGACAACCTGATTTCCCTGGAAGTGATCGCCCAGCAGGCCGTGAAAGACGGCCTGGAAAAGGACCCGAAACTCCAGGCCCAGATCGATCTGGCCCGGGAACAGATCCTGGCCCGGGCGCTCCAGGCGCATTTCATCCAGACCAATCCGATCAGCGACACGGTCCTGCGCGCCGACTACGACCGCATGAAGGCGGAACTCGGGGACAAGGAGTACCTGGCTGAACACATTCTGGTAGCCAAGGAAGAAGACGCCAAGGCTATCATCGCCGAACTCAAGAAAGGCGGCGACTTTGAAAAAATCGCCAAGGAAAAAAGCATCGACTCCGGCTCGAAGGAAAACGGCGGCAAACTGGAATGGGCCACCCCCGTCTCGTTTGACAAATCTTTCAGCAACGCCCTGGTCAACCTCAAGAAAGGGGAAACCACGGACGCCCCGGTCAAGACGCCTTTCGGCTACCACGTCATCCGTCTGATCGACATCCGCCCCCTCAAGGCTCCTCCCTTCGAGGAAGTCAAAGACCGCATCCTTCAGGCCAAGGAACAGGAAGCCTTCAACCAGATGGTGCAACAGCTGCGCGCCAAGGCCAAGGTTGAAGAACGATAATTGATCGAAGCGCGGGAGCTGTCTCGTTACGCCGCCCGGCTGATCGACGCCGGCAAGCTCCCGTCTGACACCCTGCGCGCGTCCGCCCGGGAACGGTGGACGCGCGCTGCCCTTTCCGGGCGTCTCACCCAGCTTTTCAACACGTCACCGGACTCCGCCGATGCCCAGCAAGCCCTGATGCGTGCGCTGCGCCGCCTGCGTCAGGAAGTCCTCCTATCGGTCATGGTGCGGGATCTGGACGGACGTGCCTCCCTGCCAGAAGTCATGTCAAGCATGACGCTGCTCGCCGAAGTGGCCATCCAGGCGGCTGTATCCTGGCTGCATCGGGAGATGATCCAGGTACACGGCGCCCCTCTCGGAGCCGAATCGGGGCTCCCCCAGGAACTGCTGGTGGTCGCCATGGGCAAACTGGGAGGCGGCGAACTCAACGTGTCCTCCGACATCGACCTCGTTTTCCTTTATGAGGAAGACGGTGAAACCGATGGCCGCGGCAGCGGAAAACGCCTGTCCAACCACGAGTATTTCTGGCGCATGGGACGACGCCTGAACGCCCTTCTGTCGGAAGTCACGGAAGACGGCCAGGTTTTCCGTGTCGACCTGAGGCTGCGGCCCAATGGCACGGCAGGGCCGCTCGCCGTAAGCCTCGCCATGCTCGAAGAATATTTCATCGTTCAGGGCAGGGACTGGGAACGCTATGCCTGGATCAAGGCCCGGGTGGTTTCAGACCGGGAAAGGCCGGGGGTCGAACGCGGAACGGCTGCCCTGGCCGAACGCATCCTGCCATTCGTCTACCGCCGCCATCTGGACTATTCGGCCATCGGCGCATTGCGCAGCCTGCACCAGCAGATCCGCGAAGAAACCGGCAGAGAAGCCCTGCGCGACGTCAACTGGCGCGGCAGGGACATCAAGCTTGGGCGCGGCGGCATCCGGGAAATCGAATTTGTCGCCCAGGTCTTCCAGTTGATCCGGGGTGGCCAGGACTCCGCGCTGCGCGTGATTCCGACTCTGGAAGTGCTTGCGTTGCTGGGAGAGCGCGGCCTTGTTGAGCAGGAATGGGCCGGCCGTCTGGCCGAACACTACGTGTTCCTGCGCCGTCTGGAACACCGCCTGCAATACCTGGACGATGCTCAAACCCACAGTCTGCCTGTCGACCAGGACGATCTTGCGAAAGTGGCCCGTTCCCTCGGGTTTCCCGACGTCGCGCCGTTTCTCGCTGAACTGGACTGGCGGACCCATGACGTGGCAACCCTGTTCGACCAGATTTTCCCCCCTTCGCAAATGCCTTCGGAGAACAGTACGGGTTCCCGCCTGTGGCATGGCGCGAATCTCGAAATCACCGACCCTGTACCCGAGGGGCCGGAGGGCCCGCTGATCCAGCAGCTGTCGGCGCTCAAACGCACACCGGGATACCGCTTCCAGAGCCCGAAAACCCGTGAACAATTCGACCGTGCCGTAATCGACGGCATCAACCGCATGTACGCCGGCGGCGCCCCCCCTTCCGCCGCATTGGGCAACCGCTTCTGCCTGTTCATGGAAGCGATCAGCCGGCGCGCCTCCTACCTGATGCTGCTGGTGGACTACCCGGTGGTTCTGGAGCGGCTCCTGCCCCTGCTCGAAGCTTCGGAATGGGCTGCAGGCTACATTTCCCAGCGGCCCCAGCTGCTGGACGAACTGCTGACGGAAGCGGACGAGCAGGTCACCGACTTTTCAGGCTATTGGCAACGTTTCCAGACGGTCCTGCGCCAGCGCCTGCAGGAAGCGGAAAACGACATGGAAGGCCAGATGAACATCCTGCGACGCGCCCGCCATGCGGAAACGTTCCGCGTGCTGGTGCGGGACTTGCGAGGCCGGCTGCCGGTCGAAGCGGTGGCAGACCGCTTGAGCGCGTTGGCGGATGCACTCATGACCTTGGTTCTCGAATGCTGTTGGCAGCGCATTTCCGGACGGCATTGCGACCACCCTAAATTCGCGATCATCGCGTACGGGAAATGGGGCAGCAAGGAGATGGGCTACGCATCGGACCTGGATCTCGTGTTTCTTTATGAAGACGAGGATGAACGGGCACAGGGAAGCTATGCCCAGCTGGCGCGGAAAATATCCGCCTGGACCACCACGCCGACAGGCGTGGGCGTCCTATACGAAATGGACACCCAGTTGCGACCGAACGGAAATGCCGGGATGCTGGTGAGCCCCCTGGACGCTTTCCGCCATTACCAGATGCAGGATCGAGCCAATTCCGCGTGGGTCTGGGAGCACCAGGCGCTTACGCGCGCCCGCTTTTGCTGCGGGGATCCGGCCATCGGCGGTGCATTCGAGCGCATCCGCCAAGACGTGCTCTGTCGCAAACGCGATTTGCCTTCCCTGCGCGACGAAATCCTGAGCATGCGCAAGCGGATACATGAAGGACATCCGAACGCGAGCGGCCTGTTCGACGTGAAACATGATGCCGGCGGCATGGTTGACGTGGAATTCATTGTGCAGTTCCTGATTCTTGCGCACGCGCACAACCATCCCGGCCTGGCGGATAACGTCGGCAACGCTGCACTGCTGCGCAGGGCCGGCCAATACCGTCTGATCGAGCCATCGTTGGCCGAAGGCGTGGCGGAAAGTTATGCGGCGCTGCGGCGCTTCCAGCACCGCGAACGCCTTCAGGGCGCGCTGCAGGCGCGCATTGACCCAAGCGAAGGAGAGGCCGTCCGTGCTCGCGTGCGAGCCCTGTGGCAAACCGTGTTCGGGGTGTCTTCCTAGCCCACGAAGGCCCGCGCATTGCGGAACATGCGCAGCCAGGGCCCTTCTTCCCCCCACTCCCTGGGGACCCAGGACAACTGGACTGTGCGGAATGCGCGTTCCGGGTGGGGCATGCAGATCGTGAACCGGCCGTCCGGCGTGGTGAGACCTGCAATGCCTTCAGGCGAGCCGTTCGGATTGAGGGGATAAGCGGACGCCACGGCACCGTGACCGTCCACATAGCGCAAGGTCACCAAAGGACGGGCTGCGATCAGGGCATCCCCGTCCGGGAAGCATGCGCGGCCTTCGCCGTGGGCCACCGGGACCGGGAGGCGGCTGCCTTCCATGCCGTCAAAGAAAATGGAGTTGCTGCGCGCCACTTCCAGCAGCACCACCCGGGCCTCGAACTGTTCGGAACGGTTGCGCACGAAACGGGGCCAACGCTCTGCACCGGGAATCAGCTCGGACAGGGCGCTCATCATCTGGCAGCCATTGCACACGCCCAGCGCAAAAACGTCGCCGCGCTCGAAGAATCGCCCGAATTCGTCGCGTGCCCGGGCGTTGTACAGAATGGATTTGGCCCATCCTTCGCCGGCCCCCAGAACGTCGCCGTAGGAAAAGCCGCCGCAGGCCACGAATCCTGAAAAATCCTGCAGCGTGACGCGACCTGCAAGGACGTCGCTCATGTGCACGTCAACCGCATCGAAGCCGGCACGATCGAACGCTGCAGCCATTTCCACTTGCCCGTTCACCCCCTGCTCCCGCAGTACGGCCACGGGGGGGCGCGCCCCGGTTCCGATCATGAACGCGTCCGGAGATTCGGAAGGATCGAACGTCAGCACCCAGGTCAGTCCGGGATCCGACGCATCGCCGATGCGCGCATGTTCTTCGGCGGCACATTCCGGATTGTCCCGCAAGGCCTGCATGCGGTAGGTGGTTTCAGACCAGATGCGATGAAGCTCACTGACGGCCCGGTCGAGCACGGTTTCACCCCGGCGCAGGACGAGAAGGCGGTCTTCGCCCGTCACGGCCCCCAGCACATGCGTGCAGTCACCCAGTCCGACCGCTGCGAAGGCTTTCAAAACGGCATCCCGCTCGCTGCGCGCCACCTGCAAAACGGCGCCCAGCTCTTCGCTGAACAGCGGTCCGAGAACGTCTGTTCCCCGGGATATCTGGGAAAAGTCGACCGTTGCACCCATGCGGGAGCAGAACAGCATTTCCGCCAGAGCCACCAGCAGCCCGCCATCCGAACGATCATGGTAGGCCAGCACCCGGCCTTCCCGGTTGAGTGCCTGGATGATGACAAAAAAGGCACGCAGGTCGTCCGGACGATCGAGATCCGGCGCCTCGGCTCCCACCTGTCCATAAACCTGGGCAAGCGCGCTCGCCCCCAGCCTGTTCCTGCCGCGCCCCAGGTCCACGAGAATCAGTTCCGAACCTTCGGCCACCCATTGCAGTTCCGGCGTGAGGGTGCGCCGGACCGAATCGCAGCGTGCAAAAGCAGACACCACCAGGGACAAAGGAGCTGTCACGCTGCGTTCCCCCTGGGGGGATTCCCACACCGTCCGCATGGACAGCGAATCCTTTCCGACGGGGATGCTGATGCCAAGCGCCATGCAAAGTTCGAGCGCCACCGTCCGCACGGTGTCGAACAGGGCGGCATCTTCCCCTGTCGTACCTGCCGCAGCCATCCAGTTTGCGGACAGCCGAACGTCGCCCAGCCGCTCCACGGGAGCAGCAGCCAGATTGGTGATCGCTTCGCCCACGGCCATCCGCCCTGATGCCGGAGCCGACAACAACGCTACCGGAGCGCGCTCCCCGATGGCGAACGCCTCGCCGCCATATCCCACGAAATCCGAGAGCGTCACCGCCACGTCAGCCACAGGAACCTGCCAGCGGCCCACGCACGGATCCCGGGCGCTGAGGCCTCCCACCGTCCGGTCCCCGATCGTGATCAGGAAAGTCTTGTCTGCAACGCCCGGCAACCGCAGTACCCGTGCCAGTGCAGCGGCAGGATCCGCTTCCGCTGCCGCGAGGTCCAGGGCTTCGGGAGCCGGAGCGGCACGGACCGCGTCCCGCACCATGCGCGGCGGCTTGCCCAGTAGGGCGGCCAGGTCCATGTCGACCGGCTTCTCCCCCAAAAGAGGGTCGTCCACACGCAGCGTTTGGTCTGCCGTGGCTTCGCCGACGATGGCATAGGGGCATCGTTCGCGCTCGCAAATGGCTTCGAAACGGGCGCGGCTTTCAGGGCGGATCGCCAGCACGTAGCGCTCCTGGGATTCGTTGCTCCAGATTTCCCGGGGAGACATGCCCGGCTCTTCGGAAGGAATCCTGCGCAAGTCAAAACGGCCGCCGACGCCCCCGTCGTGGGCCAGTTCCGGAAACGCGTTGGACAGCCCGCCGGCACCTACGTCGTGGATCGCAAGAATCGGGTTTTCCTCCCCCAATTGCCAGCAGCGGTCGATGACTTCCTGGGCCCGCCGCTGCATTTCGGGATTGGCACGCTGGACCGAATCGAAATCGAGCGCTTCGGTGTTGTGACCGCTTTGCATGGATGAAGCCGCCCCTCCGCCGAGCCCGATGCGCATCCCGGGACCGCCCAGCTGAACGAACAGGCATCCGGGCGTCAGCGGCTGCTTGAAGGCATGCCGGGCATCGATGGCGCCGATGCCCCCTGCCAGCATGATGGGCTTATGGTACCCGCGCATCCTTCCCTGGAAAGGCAGTTCAAACGTTCGAAAATACCCCGCCAGATTGGGGCGTCCGAATTCGTTGTTGAATGCGGCGCTGCCCAGCGGCCCTTCGGTCATGATGGCGAGAGACGAGGCAATCCGGCCGGGCCGGTCACCGGTTCCCGCCTCCCAGGGCTGTTCGAACCCCGGCAAGAGAAGGTTGGAAACTGAAAATCCCGTCAGTCCTGCCTTGGGCTTGGCCCCCCTGCCGGTCGCCCCTTCATCGCGAATCTCCCCGCCGCTGCCGGTGGCCGCTCCGGGAAAAGGGGCTATGGCCGTGGGGTGGTTGTGCGTTTCCACCTTGGCCAGAAAATGGGTGAGGGATTCCCGGTATTCGTACCGACCGGTGGCAGGGTCGGGGAAAAAGCGCTGCGCGGAAGCCCCTTCGATGATGGCCGCATTGTCTGCATAGGCCACCACGGTCCCTTCCGGATGGGCGGCATGAGTCTCCCGGATCATCTGGAACAGGGATTGCGGCTGCTCTGTTCCGTCGATGATCCAGCGGGCGTTGAAAATCTTGTGGCGGCAATGTTCGGAATTGGCTTGCGCGAACATCAGGAGCTCGGCATCGGTGGGATTGCGCCCCATGGAAGTGAACAGAGTGACGAGATAATCGATTTCATCCGCAGCGAGCGCAAGCCCGAGCGCCTTGTCCGCCGCCTCCAGGGCTGCCCGTCCCCCTCCCATGAGGTCCACGCGGGACAGGGGCTGCGGCTGCGCCGGCTCGAACAGGCGCCGAGCCTCGTCGTGGTGAGCAAGCACGCATTCCGTCATCCGGTCGTGCAACAGTGCGCGCACCTTTTCCAGATCGACCTTGGCACTCCCTTCGCGAAGCAGGATCTGGTAGGTGGTGCCGCGCTCGGCACGCAGGACCGTTTCCAGGCCGCAATGATGAAGAATGTCTGTGGCCTTGGTGGACCAGGGGGATATCGTGCCCAGACGGGGCGCCACCACGACTTCGAAGGTGGCCTGAGGCAGCGGCAAGGCGGGTTCGCCGTAATCAAGGACTGCCTCGAGTCGCTGCAGCTGCCCTGCACCGAGGGAGCCGTCCAGATTCAGGTAATGGTCGTGCCAGGCTGCCAGCGCGGCAACCGGAACGCCTTCCTGTTCCAGCACTCCGCACAGGCGTTGTAGCCTAAAATCGGACAGGGCCCGCGGGCCTCGGAGATGGAGCAGCGCACTCATGGCATTACCGGCTGACTGTAAGGGAAGCCTGCCATTATAACGGATGGCGCAGCAAAACCCGCAGCAGGCGATGGGATGCCGGCGCCGTTCCATCTGCGGCGACCGCGGTATGGCGCACGCGGCCTCCATTTTCCGGCCGCCAGCGCAAAATCACCAGAACCGGTGCTGCAAAGCTTCCCGGAAGCAATCGCCCTTCCACTTTTCGCCCGTTGCGCAGGGTCAGGAGCAGACGCCCACGTCCGTCTACATGCGCCCAGGTCACTGCCACACCGGCACATCGCCAGGCTTCCCGTCGCAACCCGTGCACCAGCGATACGCCAATCGCCAGGATTGCCGGCCAGCACCAGGCCACCCCCCATTTCAGGAGGGGCAGACAGAGCGCCCCCAACAGGTGTCCGGCAATGAGCATGCCCGCCAGAAAGCGGGAAGAACCCAGCCGCAAGCGGACTTCTCCGGAAAATCCAGTTTCATCCATGGGATGTCCTGCGCAAATATGTCATCATGACGGGCATGCTGCTTCAAACCTTGCGGAACAGACGCACGAGATGGACCAAATGACGGCCCCTGCCTGCTGGGTTGACCTGAGCGCCCGCACCCTGATCCGGGTGTCCGGGGAAGACGCCGCGACATTCCTGCAGGGACAATTGACCCAGGACGTGGCTGCCCTGAATGGAGCCCGCGCCCTATGGGCTGCCCATTGCTCCCCCAAAGGGCGAATGCTGGCCAGTTTTCTGCTCTGGAAGGAAGGTTCTGAATTCTGGCTGGACGCTTCGGAGGATCTGGCTGAGGCCGCCTTGCGCCGTTTGCGCCTGTACGTGCTGCGTTCCCGCGTTGCGGTGGAGGACCAGCGGGATGCGCGCGCACGCTTCGGGATATGCGGCCGCCCGGACCCCGGATTCTGGGACGCGATGGGCTGGCCGCCCGCTCCTGCGCCGGGGACTTGTGATCGGCAGGCAGACGTTCTGCGGGTGGCGCTGTCGGCGGAACGCCTGCTCCTGGTTGTGCCTGTCGCGCAGGCGACGGAACTGCGCGCACGCCTTTCCGATCTCCTCGCCGCCGGCAGCGGCCTGGACTGGGCCGATGCCGCCGTGCGCGAAGGAGTGGCGGAAATTCGCACCGCCACCCAGGACGAATGGGTCCCGCAAATGATCAACTGGGATTTGGTCGGAGGCATCAGCTTCAATAAAGGGTGCTACACCGGCCAGGAAATCGTGGCGCGGACCCACTATCTGGGAAAGATCAAACGCCGGATGCTGCGCTATCGAGCCCCTGGCCGTCCTGAAATAGGTCAGTCCATTTACGGGAACGACCCTGAGACCCCCGTCGGGAAAGTGGCACTCGCCGGCTCGGCCGGCCCGAAAGCCGAGCTGCTGGCCGTGGTCCACCTGGATGCCCTGTCTGCGGGCCCGCTGCATCTGGGCGAGCCGGACGGCCCCGTGCTGGAAAGCCTGCCTCTTCCCTACGCCGTGGCGACGGATTAAGGTTTGCCTGCATGGGAACGCGTGTCGGCCTCGTCTTCCTTTGGCTGCTTCACTTTCTGCCCTTGGCCGTTCTCGAAATGCTGGCCCGGTTCCTGGCAGCGATCGCCGTGCATACCCGTTTTGCGCGCACCACGCTCATCAACCTGCACGCCTGCTTCCCGGAGCGCTCGTCAGCAGAACGGCGCATCCTGGCACGCCATCATCTTGCCGCCCTCATCCGCAGCGTGCTGGAACTGGGCATCCTGTGGTGGTCGCCTCGCGCACGCATCGAACAATTGGTCCGTTTCAAGCATCTGGAACACGCCGAAGCCGGTGGGCGCCCCGTCATCTTTCTCACGCCGCACCTGGTCGGACTGGAAATGCAGGGAGCCCGCATGGGAATGCAGTTCCGCGGAGTCGGGTTTTTCACCCCCCACAAAAACGCCCTCATCGACAGCCACATCCGGGAGGCGCGCAACAGGCTTGGCGACGTGGTGATGCTGGAGCGCAAAAAGGGCCTGCGCCCCCTCATCCGCGCCATCCAGGAAGGGCGGCATCTTTATTTTCTACCGGACATGGACTTTGGCGACCGGGACTCCATTTTCGCCCCCTTCTTCGGCATTCCTGCCGCGACTGTGCCGACGCTGCCCTGGCTCGCACGCATCACCGGTGCCGCCGTCATTCCCTGCGTATGCAGGCAGTTGCCTCGTTGCCAAGGCTATGAGGTGGAGTTTTTCCCCGCCTGGGACAATTTTCCGAGCGGGGATCTCGATGAGGACGTGCGGCGCATGAACGCGTTCATCGAGACCCAGGCCCGCCGCCTTCCCGAGCAGTATTTCTGGAGCCACAAGCGGTTTCGGACCCGGCCTGGCGCTGGCGAACCCTACTTTTACCGCTGGCCGCAGCCGCTCGACTAAATCCGGAAACGCGAAGGAATCGGGGCATCTCCCGCCCATACCGCCCGCATCGATGCGATGCCATGGGCGCCCGCCTGCCATGCCGCATCCAGGTCGGCCAGGCCCAGTCCGCCAATGCCCAGCACCGGCAGGGAACAGTCTTCAACGGCTCTCGCCAAGTACTGGAATCCCAGCGGCGTCTTTCCAGGATGGGATGCCGTCGGCGCGATTGGACCCAGGACAGCAAAATCGGCGCCCAGCCGTTCCGCGCGACGCAAATCCTCCTCGTCGTGGCATGAAGCCGCCACCAGCGGCAGATCCGGCCGGCTTTCCAGCTCGGCGAGCTGCCGGCCCGTCAGGTGCACACCGTCAGCCCCACTGTCCCGGGCCACGGCAATGTTTTCGTTGACCAGCACTTTGGCGTGCCACGGGCGCGCGGCGCGCATGACTTTGTCCACAAGCGCCCGCAGCAATTCGGGGGGGAGCGATTTCTCGCGCACCTGTACCAGTCGCAGCCCCCTGAAAAACGCGCGTTCCAGCCCCTCCATCAGGGCCGGCTCTCCGATTTCGGAACCATTGGTGATGCCGTAAACCACAGGCAGTTCGGCCGCGCGAAGAATGGGCGCGTTGGCTGGAAGCATGGGCGACACGGCAT
>JAKBBG010000056.1 GCA_021826025.1 Pseudomonadota bacterium
CTGCGCGAAGGAGTGACCGTCGAGATATCCGGCCGCGGAAAACCCCAGACTGCGCCTTGAACATTTCAAAAATATTCATCGAACGTCCGGTGGCGACCTCGCTTCTCATGGTCGCCGTGCTGCTGGCAGGCTTCATTTCCTGGCGCTTCCTGCCCCTTTCGGCCCTGCCGGAAGTGGACTACCCCACCATCGAAGTCACCACGCTCTACCCCGGCGCAGGCCCCGAAGTCATGGCCTCGGCGATCACGGCCCCCCTGGAGCGCCAGTTCGGGCAAATGCCGGGACTCAACCAGATGGCCTCCACCAGTTCCGGCGGGGCATCGGTCATCACCCTCCAGTTCGCCCTCAGCATGTCTCTCGACGTGGCGGAGCAGCAGGTGCAGGAAGCCATCAACGCGGCCGGGACGTTCCTGCCCACCGACCTGCCGATGCCCCCCCTCTACAACAAGGTCAACCCTGCCGACGCACCCATCCTGACCCTCGCGGTCACGTCCTCCGCGATGACGCTGCCGCGCCTGCAGGACTGGGTGGAAACCCGCCTGGTGCAGAAGATTTCGCAGCTGCCCGGCGTCGGCATGGTCAGCATGGGGGGCGGATTGCGCCCGGCCATCCGGATCCAGCTCGACCCGGGCGCCCTGGCATACCGCCAGCTGGGCTTCGAGGACATCCGCACGGCCATCGTGAACAACAACGTCAACATGCCCAAGGGCAGTTTCGACGGCCCTGAACGGGCCGCGGTGGTGGACGCGAGCGACCAGCTGAAAACGGCTGAAGACTACCGCCAGATCATCGTGAGCTATATCAACGGGGCGCCCGTGAGGCTGGGCGACGTGGCACGGGTCACCGAAGGCGCCGAGGACGCCCATCTTGCCGCCTGGCGCAATGACACCCCGGCCATTATCGTCAACATCCAGCGCCAGCCGGGCGCCAACGTGATCGAAGTGTCCGACCGCGTGAAAAAGCTGCTGCCCCAGCTGCAGCAATCCCTGCCCCAGTCGGTGGAGATTTCCCTGCTGACGGACCGGACCACCACCATACGGGCCTCTGTGAAGGAGATCCAGTTCGAGCTGCTGCTCGCCATCGCCCTGGTGGTGATGGTGATTTTTCTTTTCCTGCGCAGCCTGCCGGCCACCATCATTCCGAGCGTGGCCGTGCCCGTCTCCCTGGTGGGCACGCTGGCGTTCATGTACCTGGAAAACTTCAGCATCAACAACCTCACGCTGATGGCGCTCACCATCGCCACCGGATTCGTGGTGGACGACGCCATCGTCATGATCGAAAACATCACGCGCTTCCTGGAGCAGGGGGAATCGCCCTTCCAGGCCGCGATCAAGGGCGCACGCCAGATCGGATTCACCATCATTTCCCTCACGTTTTCCCTGATCGCGGTGCTGATCCCCCTGCTGTTCATGTCGGACGTGATCGGCCGCCTGTTCCGGGAATTCGCCATCACCCTGTCGGTGGCCATCCTCATTTCCGCCGCGGTTTCCCTCACCCTCACGCCCATGATGTGCGCCCGGATCCTGCGCCACGAGCCCGAAGACGCGGCTCCGGCGCAGGGTTTCAAAGCGCGCACGAAAGCCTGGTTCGAGCGCCTGATCGCCGCCTACGGCCGCGCGCTCGACTGGGTCCTGGGCCACCAGAAGGCCACCCTGTGGGTGGCCTTTGGCACTTTCGCACTCACCGTCGGCGTCTATCTGTACATTCCCAAGGGATTTTTCCCGGTGCAGGACACCGGCATCCTGCAGGTGATCACCGACGCGCCCCAAACCATTTCCTTCCAGGGCATGGCCGAACGCCAGCAGGCGGTGGCCCGTGTCTTCCTCAAGGACCCCGCAGTGGAAAGCCTGTCCTCCTTCATCGGCGTGGACGGCATCAACACCACCATGAACAGCGGGCGCCTGCTGGTCAACCTCAAGCCGCTGGACGAGCGCGGGCCCGACGGTGCCATCGGACAGGTGATGGCGCGCCTGCGCAGCGCCCTGCGGGATAAGGAAGGCATTCGCGCGTATCTTCAGCCGGTGCAGGACCTCACCATCGAGGACACCCTGAGCCGCACCCAGTTCAGGATGACGCTGGGCAGTCCCAAGGCGGAGGCGGTCCAGGAATGGACGCCGCGGCTGGTGGAGCGCCTCAAGGCCCTGCCGCAGCTCAAGGACGTGGCGAGCGACCAGCAGAACGAAGGGCGCCGCCTGTACCTGGACATCGACCGCGACAACGCGGGCCGCCTGGGCGTGTCCGTGGCCGCCATCGACAATGCCCTGTACGACGCTTTTGGCCAGCGCATCATTTCCACCATCTTCACGCAATCGAACCAGTACCGCGTGGTGCTCGAAGTGCAGCCGGAGTTCCGCCAGAATCCCAAGCAGCTGGACAGCATTTACATCACGGGTGCCACGCCTTCCGCCACGGGCGCGACCGGCCCCGCCATTCTTCCAAACGCCACCAACACGCCGGGGGCGGCCACCACCACCGGTCCCGCGGCGCTGCCGGGCACCACGAACGTGCAGGTGCCCTTGAGCGAACTGGTCCACATTTCGGAGCGCAACGGGCCGCTGTCGATCAACCACCTGGGACAGTTTCCGTCCGCCACCATTTCGTTCAACCTGAGCCCGGGCGTGTCGCTCGGCCAGGCCGTGGACGCCATCAAGGCGGCGCAGCAGGAAATCAACCTGCCCGAAAGCCTCGAGACGAGCTTCCAGGGCGCCGCGCGGGCTTACCAGAAGTCCCTGTCCTCCACCCTGCTGCTGATACTGGCGGCCGTCGTGACCATGTACATCGTCCTGGGCGTGCTCTACGAAAGTTACATCCACCCCGTGACGATCCTGTCCACCCTGCCTTCCGCCGGGGTCGGGGCGCTGCTCGCCCTCGCCGTGACGGGGAATGACCTTGGCGTGCTGGGCATCATCGGCATCATCCTGCTGATCGGGATCGTCAAGAAAAACGCGATCATGATGATCGACTTCGCCCTGGACGCCCAGCGCAACGAAGGCATGGCGCCGCTCGACGCCATCCGGCAGGCGTGCCTGCTGCGGTTCCGCCCCATCCTCATGACGACCTTTTCAGCCCTGTTCGCCGCCCTGCCGCTCATGCTGGGCAGCGGCATCGGGTCCGAGCTGCGGCAACCGCTCGGCATCACGATGGTGGGCGGCCTGCTGGCAAGCCAGCTGCTCACCCTGTTCACCACGCCGGTCATTTACCTGGCGATGGACCGGCTGGCAGCGCGATTCAGGGCGTCATGAACCTGACCTGGGTTTTCATCCGGCGCCCCATCGCCACCACGCTGCTCACGGCGGCCATCGCGCTGTCGGGCCTGGTGGCGTTCAACCTGCTGCCGGTGGCCCCCCTGCCCCAGGTGGATTTCCCGGCCGTGAACGTCCAGGTGGGCCTGCCCGGCGCGAGCCCCGAAACCATGGCCGCCACCGTGGCCACCCCGCTCGAGAGGACGCTCGGCCGGATTGCGGGCATCGAGGAAATCACGTCGAACAGTACCACCGGCTCCAGCGTGCTCAGCCTGATTTTCAACCTGGACCGCAACATCGACGGGGCCGCCCGGGACGTGATGGCCGCCATCAACGCGGCGAGCGCCCTGCTGCCCGCCAACCTGCCCCTCAACCCGACCTACCGGAAGGTGAACCCTGCCGATGCGCCGATCCTCATCATGGCGCTCACGTCGACCACCCTGCGTGCCGGGGAGATCTACGACGCCGCGTCCACCATCCTGGCCCAGCGCCTGTCCCAGGTGGAAGGCGTGGGCCAGGTGACGGTGGGGGGCAGTTCGCTGCCCGCCGTACGGATCGAGCTCAACCCGCTCGCCCTCGACCGCTACGGCGTGGGCATCGAACAGGTTCGCGCCGCCATCGCCGGCACCAACACCAACCGTCCCAAGGGGTTCCTCGAAGACGGGGCGCAGCGCTGGCAGATCGAGGACAACGACCAGGCCATGCACGCGAGCGAGTACCGTCCGCTCATCGTCGCCTGGCGCAACGGCGCCCCGGTCCGGATCACGGACGTGGCGGAAATCCACGATTCCGTCCAGGATTTGCGCAACCTCGGCATCGCCAACGGCCAGCGCGCCATCCTGCTGATCGTGAACCGCCAGCCCAACGCCAACATCATCGAAACCGTCGACCGCATCCGTGCGCTGGTGCCGCAGCTTCGCGCCTCGCTGCCGAAGGCCATCGACCTGACCGTGGTCATGGACCGCACCCCCACCATCCGGGCTTCGCTGCACGACGTGGAACGCACGCTGCTCATCGCCACGGCCCTGGTCATCCTGGTGGTCTTCCTGTTCCTGCGCGAAGCCCATGCGGCACTCATTCCCAGCGTGGCCGTTCCCGTTTCGCTGGTCGGGACGTTCGGCGTGATGTACCTGTGCGGCTACAGCCTGGACAATCTCTCCCTCATGGCGCTCACCGTGGCCACGGGCTTCGTGGTGGACGACGCCATCGTGATGCTGGAAAACATTTCCCGCCACATCGAGGCGGGCATGCCTCCGCTCGAGGCCGCCATGCTGGGGGCGAAGGAAGTGACTTTCACGGTGGTGTCCATCACGCTCTCCCTCGTGGCCGTCTTCGTGCCGCTGCTGCTCATGGGCGGGCTGGTGGGACGCATGTTCCGGGAATTCGCCGTGGTCCTTTCCGTGGCCGTGGGCGTTTCCCTGGTGGTCTCCCTCACCACGACGCCCATGATGTGCGCGCGCCTCCTCAAAAAAAAGAAGGAGGCCGCCGCCCCCGCACCGCCGGCCCGGTGGCGGGCATTCCCGAATTTCCTGCGCGCTCTCAAGGCGCCGCTCTCCTCCGTGCGCGACAGGCTGGAACGCCTGCCCGCCTTCTACGAACGTTCCCTCGCCTGGGCCGTGGCCCGCAAGCGCTGGGTGTTGCTGGCGCTCCTCTGCACCATCGCGCTCAATGCCTACCTCTACGTGATCGTGCCCAAGGGGTTTTTCCCCCAGCAGGACACCGGCCGGCTGGTGGGACAGATCCAGGCCGACCAGAGCATTTCATTCCAGGCCATGCGTGACAAGCTGGCCGAATTCCTCGCCATTTGCCGGAAGGACCCCGCCGCGGAAAACGTGATCGGATTCACGGGCGGCTCCGCGCGCAACTCGGCCATGGTGTTCATGACGCTCAAGCCTCCGGGCGAGCGGCATGAGTCTTCGGAAGAGGTCATTGCCCGCCTGCGCAGGAGTCTCGCCAAGGTGTCCGGCGCCCGCCTGTATTTTCAGGCCGTCCAGGATCTCCGTTTCGGCGGGCGGCTGGGGAACGCCCAGTACCAGTACACCCTGCAGGGCAACGATCTGGAAGAGCTGAGGCAATGGGCGCCCCGGATCTTCGCGGCCTTTTCCAAGCTGCCGCAGCTCGCCGACGTCAACACGGACCAGCAGGACAAGGGCCTGGACGTATATCTGACCTTCGACCGGGACACGGCCGGCCGCCTCGGGGTGTCCGCCAGCACCATCGATCTCGCACTCAACGACCTGTACGGGCAACGCATCATTTCGAACATCTATAACCCCCTCAACCAGTATCGCGTGGTGATGGAGGCCGCCCCCCCCTTCTGGCAATCCTCCGACTCCCTGGAAAAAACCTACCTCAGCGGCACCGCAGGCGCCGTGGTCCCGCTTTCGGCGGTTGCCCGCTCCCGCAACGGCAACGCCTCCCTGGCCGTCAACCACCAGGGCCAGTTCCCTGCCACCACCATCACGTTCAATCTGCCCCTCGGCGTGTCCCTGGGACAGGCCACCACGGCGATCAACGACACGTTCCTGCACCTTGGTGTTCCGGCCTCGATCCAGGGCGGCTTCCAGGGGACCGCCAAGGTCTTCCAGGCGTCCCTCTCCAACCAGCCGCTGCTGATTGCCGGAGCGCTGCTTGCCGTCTATATCGTGCTGGGCATCCTGTACGAAAGCCTGGTCCACCCCCTGACCATCCTGTCCACCCTGCCATCCGCCGGCGTGGGCGCTCTGCTGGCGCTGATGGCGACCGGTGTAGAATTTAGCCTCATGGCCCTGATCGGGGTAATATTGCTGATTGGAATCGTCAAGAAAAACGCCATCATGATGATCGATTTCGCGCTGCAGGCCGAACGCCAGCGGGGCATGACGCCTGAAGCAGCCATCATGGCAGCCTGCCGGCTGCGCTTCCGACCCATCATGATGACCACGCTGGCGGCCATGCTGGGCGCCCTGCCCCTGGCGGTCGGCTGGGGCGTGGGTTCCGAACTGCGGCGGCCGCTCGGGATCTCGATCCTCGGGGGACTGGCCGTGAGCCAGATACTGACGCTGTACACCACTCCCGTGGTCTACATTTACCTGGACCGTTTCCGCACCGCCATGCTGTCCCGTTTTCGCGCCCTCCTGCCGGGGATCGCCCATGAACCGAACTGACCGCGCGTTCGCCATCGCGGCCGCGTTTGCCGCCCTCCTCCTGGCAGGCTGCGAAGTCGGGCCGGATTACGTTCGCCCCGGTGTCAGCACCCCGCAAAGCTTCCAGGTGCCCCAGGGATGGAAAGTGGCCGAACCCCATGATGCCGACATTCCGGCGGACTGGTGGCGGCTGTTCAACGATCCCAAACTGGGAGAACTCGAAGGCCGCGTGGCCGAATCGAACCAGACGCTTGCGCAG
Organism: Pseudomonadota bacterium; assembly: GCA_021826025.1. Classification (GTDB taxonomy): domain Bacteria; phylum Pseudomonadota; class Gammaproteobacteria; order Burkholderiales; family Ferrovaceae; genus JAKBAT01. Next base: position 6,627 of record JAKBBG010000056.1, read on the forward strand.
CAGGTGGCGGCGCTTCGGCAGGCCCGTGCCCTGGTTCAGAGCGCGCAGGCCAACCTGTTCCCCATGCTCAACCTCAATGCCGGGAGCACCCGCAACAAGGCCTCTGCCGGGGCCATCGGCCTGGCCCAGGGCTTGATTTACGACAACTACTCGCTGGCGGTCCAGGCCACCTGGGAGCCGGACCTGTGGGGGTCGGTGCGCCGCACCATCGAAGCCGACACGGCGGCGATGCAGGCCAGCGCCGGTCAGGTGGCAGCGACCCGTCTCTCCCTTCAAAGCCAGCTCGCGGCCGATTATTTCCAGTTGCGCGCAGACGATGCGCAAAAGCAGATCCTGACGGATACGGTGGCGGCCTATCGCAAAACCCTGGCCCTGACCCAGAGCCGCTTCGAACAGGGCGTGGCGGCGCAGACCGACGTGCTGCTGGCGGAAGGCCAGTTGCGCACCACCGAAGCGCAGCTGATCGACGTGGGCGTGCAGCGGGCCCAGCTCGAACATGCCATCGCCGTCCTGGCGGGCCTGCCGGCCTCGGACTTCCACATCCCCGAATCGCCGCTCGGCTCCGGCGTTCCCGCCATTCCGCTGACGGTGCCCTCGGCACTGCTGGAGCGCCGTCCGGACGTCGCCTCGGCGGAACGCAGCGCGGCTTCGGCGAGCGCCCAGATCGGCGTGGCGAAGGCGGCCTTTTTCCCGGCCCTGTCGCTCAGCGGCGCCACCGGATTCCAGAACCGCGCCTACAACAATCTCGTGTCCCAGCCCAACAGCATGTGGGCTTTCAGCCCGCAGATACTCCAGCCCCTGTTCGACGCCGGACTGCGCGCCGCGGCCGTGGACCAGGCCGTGGCAGCCTATGACCAGTCCGTGGCCAACTACCGGGAAGTGGTGCTCGAAGCGTTCCAGAACGTCGAAGACAACCTCGCCGCCGCCTCGATCCTGTCGCACGAAATCGAAGTGCAGCGCGCTGCGGTGGAAGCGGCGCGCCAGACCCTGGTCCTCACCGAAAGCCAGTACCGCGAAGGGGTGGTGGATTACCTCAACGTGCTCGTGGCCCAAACCACGCTGCTGACCAGCGAGCTGACCGAACTCGCGCTGCGCAGCCGGCAGTACGTGGCGAGCGTGCAGCTGATCGCGGCCCTCGGCGGAGGCTGGGACGGCAGCGCCGGCACGCAGCCGGACACCCGGGTGTCGGCGCGATGAACGGCGATAAACCATTTTTCAATCTCTACAGCCACGACTTCGTGCGCGTGGCCGTGGCCATTCCGGAAGTGCGTGTGGCGGATCCGGCCTGGAACGCGGGGCGCACCGTGGAGCTCATGCGCAAGGCGGCGCGCCGGCAGGTCTGCCTCGTGACCTTTCCGGAGCTGGGCCTCACGGCCTATTCCTGCGAAGACCTGTTCCACCAGGATGCGCTGCTCGAGTCTGCCCGACAGGCGCTGTTCCAGGTGATCCAGGCGAGCACCGACATCCCCCTCGTGGCCGTGGTCGGCCTGCCGTTGCGCCACCAGGGCCTTCTGTACAATTGCGCTGCGGTCGTGTGCCAGGGCAAGCTGCTTGGCATCGTTCCCAAAACCTATCTGCCCAATTACCGCGAGTACTACGAAGCCCGGCATTTCGCCGCCGGCGACCATGCGACCGCGGGCACCCTGGACCTGCCGGGGTTCCCGGCCACTCCGTTCGGGACGGGGCTCCAGTTCCGCGCGCGAAACCAGCCGCTGTTCGCCCTTGCCGTCGAAATCTGCGAAGACCTGTGGGTGCCCATCCCGCCCTCGAGCATTGCCGCGCTGGCCGGGGCGAGCCTGATCGCGAACCCGTCGGCCTCCAACGCCACCATCGGCAAGGAAGCCTACCGTCGCCAGCTGGTGTCGAACCAGTCCGGGCGATGCCTGGCAGCCTACCTCTACAGCGCGTCGGGCCGCGGCGAATCCACCACCGACCTGGCCTGGGACGGTCACGGGCTGATTGCCGACTACGGCGAAATCAAGGCCGAAAGCGAACGCTTTGCCGAGCACGACCAGATCATCACCGCGGACCTGGACCTGGCGCGCCTGCACCAGGAACGCATGCGCCAGAACACCTTCGGCGAAACGTCGGCCCGCTTTCGCGACCGGATTTCCGCCGTGAAGACGGTGTCCTTCGACCTGCCCATGCCTGAGCAGGACCTGCTTCCCCTGCAGGTGCCGCCGCTGCGCTACCCCTATGTTCCTAACGATCCGCGCGAACGGGACGAGCGCTGTCGCGATGTCTTCCGCATCCAGGTGCAGGGCCTGGTGACCCGCCTCAAGGCCACGGGAATCAAAAAACTCGTGCTGGGCATTTCAGGCGGCCTCGATTCGGCCCACGCGCTGCTCGTGGCCGTGGAAGCGGTGCAGGCGCTCGGTCTGCCGCGCAGCCATGTCCTGGCGTACACCCTGCCCGGGTTTGCGACGTCCGCACGCTCCCTCGCCCTGTCCCATCAGCTGATGGCCGCCCTCGAGGTGAGCACCGCCGAAATAGACATCCGTCCGAGCTGCCTGCAGATGCTGAAGGACATCGGTCACCCGTTCCATGACGGCGAACCGGTCTACGACATCACTTTCGAGAACGTGCAGGCAGGAGAACGCACGAGCCACCTGTTCCGGCTGGCCAACCAGCATGGCGCCCTGGTGGTGGGCACGAGCGACCTGAGCGAACTGGCCCTGGGCTGGTCCACCTACGGCGTGGGCGACCACATGTCCCACTACCATGTGAACGCGAGCGTTCCCAAAACCCTGATCCAGTACCTCATTCGCTGGGTCATGGAAAACGGGCACCAGGGCGGGCCGGCGTCCGAGGCGCTCGCTGCCGTGCTCGCAAGCGACATTTCGCCCGAACTCGTGCCGGAACATCCCGTCAACGGGGTTCAGCGTTCCGAAGAAACCGTGGGCCCCTACCCGCTGCAGGATTTCAATCTGTACCACACGCTGCGTTTCGGCTTTGGCCCGGAGCGGGTGGCATTCCTTTCCTGGTGCGCCTGGCGTGACCCGGCTTCGGGCCAATGGCCGAACATTCCGGAAGCCGACTGGACCGCCTACGACATCGGCACCATCAAGCATTGGCTGCAGGTCTTCGTGAAGCGGTTTTTCCAGGACAGCCAGTTCAAACGCACCTGCATCGCCAACGCCCCCAAGGTGGGTTCGGGCGGTTCCCTGTCCCCGCGCGGCGACTGGCGGGCACCCAGCGATGCCGTGGCGGTTCCGTGGCTCAAGGCGCTGGAACAGGTGCCGCAGGACACTCCCGGATTTCAGGACTGATGGAATTCCAGCCGCTGCATACGCTTCCAGGGCGTCGCGAAGAAGATGGCCGCTGGTTCGTGTTTCGCGGCGCGGGCCTGCTGGTTGAAGCGGAAAACGGCAGCTATCGCCTGCCCGGGCACCCCGTGGTGTCCGGCTTGGCCCCCCTGCGAGGCCATGTGCTGGGTCTTCTGGGTGACAGCCCTTGCCACGCCGTCGAAGTGGGACCGGAAACGCAAGCGCCGCCGGGCCATGAATTTCTGGGGTTGCGCAGCCTGTTCGGGCGCTTCGACGAGACGCTGCTTGCCGTTGCAGGGCGTGCATTCCAGATCATCGACTGGGATCGCACCCACCTGTTTTGCGGCCGCTGCGGCACCCCGACCGAACTGGGCCGGGAGGAACGGGCCCGCAGCTGCCCCGCCTGCGGCTTGACGGTCTATCCGCGCATCGCCCCCGTGGTCATGGGCCTGGTGAACCGAGGACGCGAGTTGCTGCTCGCGCGCGGTCCGCATTTCGCCCCGGGCGTCTACAGCGCGCTTGCAGGCTATTGCGAGCCGGGCGAAAGCCTTGAATCGGCCTTGCGGCGGGAAATCCGCGAGGAGGTGGGAATCGAGGTGGACGACCTGCGTTATTTCCGCAGCCAGCCCTGGCCTTTTCCCCATTCGCTCATGGTGGCCTTCATCTGCCGCTACCGTTCCGGAGCGCTCGTCCCCCAGCCCGGGGAAATCGAGGACGCGCGATGGTTCTCCGTCGACGCGCTGCCGCCCCTGCCCCACCCGGTCAGCATTGCGCGGCAGCTGATCGAGGCGGGCGCAGAATCCATTCGCCGCAGGGAAAGCCATGAAGTTCATTGACCTGTTTTCCCCCATCGTCGGCCAGGCCGGCCTCGTGACGGACCCCGCGGCCTTGCGCGCGCACAACACCGACTGGCGCGGGCGCTACCACGGGGATGCGGAACTGGTGGTCAAGCCTTCCTGCACCGCGGAAGTGTCCGCCGTGGTGCGAGCCTGCCACGAAGCCCGCATCGGCATCGTTCCTCAGGGCGGCAACACCAGCCAGTGCGGCGCCTCCATTCCGCGCACCGGCCAGGGCGAAATCATCCTGAACCTGTCGCGCATGAACCGGATCCTCGAAACCGACTGGGAAAACGACACCCTCACCTGCGAAGCCGGCACCGTGCTTGCCGACGTCCAGAATGCGGCACGCCGCGGCGGTCGCCTGTTTCCCTTGAGCATCGCCTCGGAAGGCAGCGCGGAAATCGGGGGGGTGATATCCACGAACGCCGGCGGCACCGCCGTGCTGCGCTACGGCAACATGCGCGCCCTCGTGCTCGGACTGGAAGTGGTCCTGCCCGACGGACGGGTCTGGAACGGCCTGCGCGGCCTGCGCAAGGACAATACCGGATACGACCTGAAGCAATGGTTCATCGGCGCGGAGGGGACGCTGGGCATCATCACCACCGCGGTCTTGCGGCTGTTTCCCCTGCCCCACGCCCGGGCCACGGCCTGGGTGGCGGTGCCCGACCCGCAGGCCGCCGTTTCGTTGCTGGGGCTTCTGCAGGCGCGCAGCGGGGAACGCGTGACGGGCTTCGAGCTGATTGCGCGCATGGCCCTGCAACTGGTGCTGCAACACATTCCCGGCAGCCAGGACCCGTTGCCCGAACCCTCGCCGTGGTACGTGCTGGTGGAAATGGACGACACGGACCCCGCCGCGGATCCCCAGGGGACCCTGTCCGCAGCCCTGGACCATGCATTGCAGGAGGGGTTCGTGACGGACGCGGCGATCGCCCAGAGCGAAGGCCAGATGAACGCACTGTGGGCTTTGCGCGAACGGATTTCGGAAGCCCAGCGGCTGGAGGGGATCAGCATCAAGCACGACATCAGCGTGCCCGTGAGCCGCATTCCGGCCTTCATCGAGGAGGCCACGGCCCGGCTGCAGGAGCAGTTTCCCGGCATTCGCGTGGTGTGCTTCGGGCACGTGGGAGACGGCAACCTCCACTACAACCTGTCAAAGCCCGACCAGCAGGAAAACGCCGATTTCATCCGCCAGACGCCCGCCGTGAACCGCATCGTCCACGACACGGTGGACCGCCTGGGGGGGAGCATCAGCGCGGAGCACGGCATCGGCCAGCTCAAGGTGGACGAGCTCGTGCGCTACAAGGATCCGGTGGCGCTCGAACTCATGCAGGGGATCAAACGGGTCCTGGACCCGCAGGGTCTCATGAACCCCGGAAAAATATTCCGCGCTACCACAGAATGACCTGGTCTTTGGGTGCCAGGTATAGCCGGTCGCCCGGCTGCGTTTTGAAAGCCGACTGAAAGCCGGGCTGGTTCACCAGGGCGCCGTTGGCGCGCACGGAAGGCGGCGCGTGGGGGTCCACCTTGAGCAGCCGGATGACTTCCGCTTCGCGCAC
>JAKBBG010000057.1 GCA_021826025.1 Pseudomonadota bacterium
TCGGTCCCATGGTGTACGGCGAAAACGAGGGGGAAGTGTTCCTCGGCCGCTCCATCACCACCCACAAGAACGTGTCCGAAGCCACCATGCAGCAGGTGGACGGGGAAATCCGCCGCATCATCGACGCGCAGTATTCCCTGGCGCGCGGCCTGATCGAGGCCAACCGCGACAAGATCGAAGCCATGGCCCATGCCCTGCTGGAATGGGAAACCATCGACTCCGAACAGATCGACGACATCATGTCCGGCCGTCCGCCGCGCCCACCCCGACCGTCGGCCGCCTCGCCCAGCCCGCCGCCGCCTGCGGCCACCGGCACCACCACCGGTCCGGCGCCTGCCGGCCCCCCCCGTCCGGCCCAGGAAACCTGAGGACAGCCCGGGGAGTCCTTTCCCCGGGCGGCTTTCCATGACAGATCTGCACTGCGGGCGGTACCGGTTGCCGCTGGACCGCCCCCTCATCATGGGGGTCATCAACGTGACCCCGGATTCCTTTTCCGACGGCGGACGCTTCACGGAAGCCGCGCGTGCGGTGGAACACGGGTTCAGCCTGATGGAAGCGGGCGCCGCGCTGCTCGACGTGGGCGGCGAATCCACGCGTCCCGGCGCCACGCCGGTGCCGCCCGAGGAGGAACTGCGGCGCGTCATTCCGGTCATCGAACAGCTTTCGGGCGGTCCCGTTCCCATTTCCATCGACACCCGGCATCCCGAAGTGATGCGCGCGGCCCTCGCGGCCGGCGCCACCCTGGTCAACGACGTCAATGCCCTGCGCGCGCCGGGCGCCCTCGAACTCTGCGCCGCATCCGATGCCGCGGTCTGCCTCATGCACATGCAGGGCACGCCGCAGACCATGCAGGACAACCCCGCTTATGACGACGTGTGCGCCGAAGTGCAGTCGTTCCTGCTGGCGCGGGCAGCCGCGGCGGAGCGGGCCGGCATCGCCCGCAACCGCATCCTGCTCGACCCCGGATTTGGCTTCGGCAAAACGGTGGCGCACAATCTCGCCTTGCTGCGCGGGCTGGGTCGGCTGGCCGCCGCAGGCTACCCCCTGCTGGTGGGCCTGTCGCGCAAATCCGTGCTGGGCGCGGTGACCGGCCGGGTCGTCACGGACCGCGTGGCGAGCAGCGTGGCGGCGGCCCTGGCGGCCGTGGCGCGCGGTGCGGCCGTGGTGCGCGTGCACGACGTCGCCGCCACGCGCGATGCGCTGGACGTCTGGCAGGCAGTGGAAGGGAGCACAGGATGACTCGCAGGTATTTCGGAACGGACGGCATTCGCGGACGGGTGGGCGAACCGCCCATCGTGCCCGGCCTCGTGCTGCACCTGGGTTATGCGGCCGGAACGGTGCTGGCCCAGGCGGGGAGCACCGAAGGCCATCGCCCGCGCGTGGTGATCGGCAAGGACACCCGGGTTTCCGGCTACATGCTGGAATCCGCCCTGGAAGCCGGCCTGTCGGCGGCGGGCGTGGACGTGGTGCTGCTGGGTCCCATGCCCACCCCGGCGGTGGCGTATCTGACCCGGGCCCTGCGCCTGCAGGCCGGCATCATGATCAGCGCCTCCCACAATCCCTACGACGACAACGGCATCAAGTTTTTCTCCGCGGACGGCAACAAGCTGCCGGACAGCGTGGAGCGCGAGATCGAAGCCCGGCTCGAACAGCCGCTCGCCTGCCGCGACTCCGCCCGCCTGGGCCGGGTGCGGCGCATGGACGACGCGGCCGGCCGCTACATCGAATTTTGCAAAAGCACGTTCCCCTACAGCCGCGACCTCAAGGGCCTCAAGCTGGTGGTGGATTGCGCCCACGGGGCCACCTACCACATCGCGCCGCTGGTGTTCCACGAGCTGGGTGCCGACGTGGTGGCCATCGGCAACGCGCCGGACGGCATCAACATCAACGCCGCCTGCGGCGCCACCCACGTGCAGACCTTGCGCGCGGCCGTGCTGGAAAACCGGGCCGACCTGGGCATCGCGCTGGACGGGGACGGGGACCGCCTCATGATGGTCGACGCCGCGGGAGCCGTGTACGACGGTGACCAGCTGCTCTACGCCATCGTCAAGCATCGCCAGGAACAGGGCGTGCTGCAGGGCGGCGTGGTGGGGACGGCCATGACCAACCTCGCGGTGGAAAAGGCGCTGGACGCCCGCGGGATCCCGTTCGTGCGCGCACGCGTGGGGGACCGCTACGTGCTCGAAGCCCTGCTCGAGCGCGACTGGGCCCTGGGCGGGGAGAATTCGGGCCACATCATCTGCCGCGACAAGCACACCACCGGAGACGGCATCATTTCCGCGCTGCAGGTGCTCGCGGCCCTGGTGGACCGCGGGACCTCCCTGGGACGTTACGTGGAGGAAGTGAAACTCTATCCGCAGCGCCTCATCAACGTCAGGACCGCGGCACCGGTGGACTGGGCCGGGGCGCCCGACGTGCGCGCGGCCGTCGAGGCGGCGGAACGGGAACTGCAGGGGTCGGGGCGGGTCCTGCTGCGGCCTTCGGGCACCGAACCGCTGATCCGGGTCATGGTGGAAGGGGCTGACGCCGAGCGGGTCGAACACTGGGCCCGGACCATCGCGTCCGCCGTGCAGGCACTGGCCGCCGGCTAGATCAGTTCCGGGTTGAGCACCGCCCGCAGGACCACCTGGCTCGAGCCGCGCCGGTCGCGCCGGGAAAGCCACCACAACGCGCCCTTGCGCACGCTCCAGTCGTCGGCCTTGCCCGACAGCAGCAGGGCGGCCGTCTGTCCGAGCGAAGGCTGGTGTCCCACCACCACGGTCGGCAGGGCGGCATCCGGCCAGCCCGCGGCCTGCAGGATCTGCGCCGGGGTCGCGCCCACGCCCACTTCCGGCACCGTCTCGAACTCCTGCGTGAACGCTTCCGCCGTGCTGCGGGTGCGGCGTGCCGGGCTCACGATGACGCGGCAGGGGCCCTGCAGGGAATGCTGCAGCCATTCCGCCACGCGCCGGGCCTGCAGCCGGCCGTGCGCCGTGAGGGCGCGCTCGTGGTCCGGCAGGCCGTCTTCGGCTTCGGCGTGACGCCACAGGATCAGGTCCATGGTCAGGTCTCCGCAGCGCAGTCGGGCAACAGCCGGTAGCCGCGTTCCGCCTTGCTCAGGCTTTCTGGCGCCAGCGGCAGCAGGCGTCGCAGCAGCGAGCCCAGCGCGCGCAGCCGGTCCGGGTTTCCCGACAGCAGTTCCAGTTCCAGTTCCGACAGGGGGGCGACGGCGTCTCCCGCCCGCACTTCGCCCCGGTCGAGCGCCAATTCCACCACGGTTCCGTCCGGATAGTCCAGCCGCTGGGCGGTGCGCCGGAAATCGGTGGTGAAGCGGTGGACCAGCCGCGGGCCCACTTCGGGGGATTCCAGGAGCGCCCGCAGGGCTGCGTCCGGTACCCCGGAAAAATCCAGGGTGGCGCCGTCGGAAGGCTGGTCCAGCTCCATGCGGGCGGAAAGCCCGTCCTTCACGCGGCCTCCGGACTTCAGGGTCTGGACCCAGCGGCCGTCTTCGTGCCGCAGCCGCAGCGCCATGCCGTGGCGGCGCAGGGCGCAGTCCGGGGTATCGTAATAGCGGCTGGTGAGCTGCTGCTCGACCGCGGGCGAGTGGATCAGGGGCACGAGCGCATCGAGGGCAGGCACCTGCGCCAGGACTTCCGGCGGTGCCGCGAGCTTCAGTTCGATTTCGATTTTCAGGGCCGTCCCTCCGGGTCCCCGCGCCGGGAAAACTTTTCCAGCAGGAAGTCGTGGGCGCAGAAGCGCCGGCCGCGGCGCGCCGGGCGCCGGCGGTAGGCGCCGTTGCCGTCCATCACCCAGGCGCGCACGTTGTCCCGCAGATAGGGGCGCAGCCCTTCGGCCAGGATGCGGCGCTTGATGCCGGCATCGAGGATCGGCACGCACACTTCGATGCGCCGGAAGAAATTGCGTTCCATCCAGTCGGCGCTGGACAGGAAAACGTCGTCGGCGCCGCCGTTGTGGAAATAGAAGACCCGGTGGTGTTCCAGGAAGCGCCCGATGATGGAAATCACGCGGATGTGCTCGGACAGGCCTGCGACGCCGGGGCGCAGCAGGCACACGCCGCGCACCAGCAGGTCCACGCGCACTCCGGCGCGGCTTGCCGCGTACAGCTGTTCGATGATTTTCGGCTCGGTCAGCGCGTTCATCTTGGCGATGAGGTGGGCGCGCCGGCCGGCCTGGGCGTGCGCGATTTCGCGCTGGATGGCGGCACCGAGCGCCGAATGCAGCGTGAAGGGGGACTGGAACAGGCGCTTGAGGCCCGCGTGCCTGCCGAGCCCCGTGATCTGGAGGAACACTTCGTTCACGTCCGACGTGATGTCGGGGTCGGCCGTGAACAGGCCGAAATCGGTGTAGAGCTTGGTGGTGCGGGAATGGTAGTTGCCGGTGCCCAGGTGCACGTAGCGGCGCAACTGCTCCCCTTCGCGGCGGATCACCATGCACATCTTGGCGTGCGTCTTGTAGCCGAACACGCCGTACACCACGTGGGCGCCGGCCTCTTCCAGCTTGGAAGCCCAGTTGATGTTGGCTTCCTCGTCGAAACGGGCCAGCAGTTCCACCACCACGGTCACTTCCTTGCCCTGGCGCGCGGCTTCGATGAGGGCCTCGATCAGTTCCGAATCCGTGCCCGCGCGGTACACCGTCTGCTTGATGGCGAGCACCTGGGGGTCGCCGGCGGCCTGGCGCACGAACTCCACCACGGGCGCGAAGGACTGGAACGGGTGGTGCAGCAGGATGTCCTTCTTGCGCACGGCGGCAAACAGGTCGCTGCGCTTTTCCAGGTCCCGGGGCGCGCTCTGGGAAAACCCGGGGAAGCGCAGGTCGGGCCGCTCCACCAGGTCCGCCACCTGCATCAGCCGCACCAGGTTCACCGGCCCGTTGACCCGGTACAGGGCCGTTTCGTCCAGCTCGAAGGTGTCCAGCAGGAAGCGGGCCATGGCGTCTGAACAGTTGTCCGCCACTTCCAGCCGCACTTCGTCGCCGTACTGCCGGTGGCTCAGTTCGCCCTGCAGCACGAGCCGCAGGTTCTTCGCCTCTTCCTCCTCCAGGAACAGTTCGCTGTTGCGCGTGAGGCGGAACTGGTAGCAGCCCTGCACGTCCATGCCGTGGAACAGTTCGCCCACGTTGGCGTGCAGGACCGAGGACAGGAAGATGAAGCCGTACGGGCAGCCGGCGATGGCGGCCGGCAGGCGGATGAAGCGCGGCAGCGAACGGGGCGCCTGCACCACCGCCTTGGCCGTGTTGCGGCCGAAGGCGTCCCGGCCGGACAGCTCCACGGCGAAGTTGAGGCTTTTGTTGAGGATGCGCGGAAACGGGTGGGCGGTGTCGAGCCCGATGGGGGTGAGCACCGGCATCACTTCCCGGAAGAAATAGTCGCGCGCCCAGGTGCGCTGTGCCTCGGTCCAGTGGCCGCGCCGGTGGAAGGCGATGCCTTCTTCCGCCAGCCGGGGCAGCACCAGTTCGTTGAGCAGCACGTACTGGTGTTCGATCAGCGCATGGGCTTCCGCCGACACTTTCTCATAGACCTCGGCCGGGGACAGCCCGTCCGGTCCCGACACGGCGAGGCCCTGGTGGATCTGTTCCAGCAGGCCCGCCACCCGGATTTCGAAAAACTCGTCCAGGTTGCTGCTCACGATGCACAGGTAGCGCAGGCGTTCCAGCAGGGGCGTGTCTTCGGCCTCCACCAGCTGCAGCACGCGCCGGTTGAAGGCCAGAAGGCCCAGTTCCCGGTTGAGGTAGGGGGAAGGGGTGCGCGCGGCAGTCAAGGGCTCGGCCCGGAGAAAAAAGTCACGGATTTCCATCTTGCCTGCTGGTGGGGCCCCGCGCAAGGGAGCGGCGCCGTTTCACAAAATTTTCATGCGGACATCATGCAACCGTCACGGGCCGTCCCCATAGTGGCAACAGTTTGTGACAAAGGTGATTTGCCCATGCTGCAACTCGAGAAAGGCTTGCAGGAGGCGCGCCGCCCGCGCCTCGCCTTCCAGTACGGACGATCCGAAGCGGACGTGCGCGCAGCCCAGAAGCTGCGCTGGCGCGTGTTCGCCGAAGAGATGGGGGCGCGCCTGCCGAGCGTCGAACCGGGGCTCGACCAGGACCGTTTCGACGCCCTGTGCGACCACTTGCTGGTGCGCGACACCCGCACCGGCGAGGTGGTGGGCACCTACCGCATCGTCAACGCCGCCCAGGCGCGGCAGGCCGGCGGCTTCTATTCCGACGGCGAATTCGACCTGTCCCGGCTTGCCCACCTGCGCGACGGCATCATGGAAGTGGGCCGGGCCTGCGTGCATCCGGACTACCGCAGCGGCGCAGTCATCGCGGCCCTCTGGTCCGGGCTTGCCGACTACATCCGCAGCCACGGGGTGCAGTACCTGATGGGGTGCGCGAGCATCAGCATGGCCGACGGCGGCCATGCGGCGGCCAGCATTTACCGGCAGCTGCGCGAAGCCCACGCGGCCCCGTCCGAATGGCGGGTGTTTCCCCATTGCCCGCTGCCCCTGGAAAGGCTCGACGACGGCGTGGACGCGGAAGTGCCGGCCCTCATCAAGGCCTACCTGCGGGTGGGCGCCTACGTGTGCGGCGACCCGGCCTGGGATCCCGATTTCAACACCGCGGACTGCCTGCTGCTGCTCGCCACGTCGCGCATGGACCACCGCTATTCGCGCCATTTCCTGAAGCAATCGCTTACAGAAAACATGTTCTGACCACCCTGTCCGCCAGTCAGGCCCGGCGCCCGCCGGGCCTTTTTTTGGTAAAGTCGGATTTTCACACGCCTTCGCAGGCCATGCCCCATTCCATCATCGCTGCCGTGGACCTCGGGTCCAACAGTTTCCGGCTTCAGGTATCCCGGGTGGTGCACGGCCATCCCTACACGCTCGATTCCCTCAAGGAGTCGGTCCGCCTGGCCGCGGGCCTGCAGCCCGACAAGACCCTGAGCGAAGCGTCCCAGCAGCGGGCGCTCGCCTGCCTCGAACGTTTCGGCGAACGCCTGCGCGGCGTGCCCCGGGAGGCGGTGCGGGCCGTGGGCACCAACGCCCTGCGCGTGGCCAAGAATGCGCCCCAGTTCCTGCGCCGGGCCGAAGCCGTGCTGGGCGTGCCGGTGGAAGTCATCGCCGGCCACGAGGAGGCCCGCCTCATTTACGTGGGGGTGACCCACAGCGTCCCGCGCGCACGCGGCCGGCGCCTGGTGGTGGACATCGGCGGCGGTTCCACCGAATTCATCATCGGGCGAGGCCATACGCCCCGGCACCTGGAAAGCCTGTACATGGGTTGCGTGAGCTTCAGCGCGCGTTATTTCCCCGGCGGCAGGGTGACCGCCAAGGCCTTCCGGTATGCGGAGCTCGCGGCCGCGGCCGAAATGCAGGTGCTGGCCCGCCGCTTTCGAGCCCCCCACTGGGACCATGCCGTGGGCTCGTCCGGCACGGCCCGGGCCCTGGCGGAACTGCTCGAGCAGAACGGCTTCGCCGGGCAGGGCATCACGGCCGCCGGGCTTGCGTTCCTGCGCGAACACCTCCTCGCCGCCGGCGACGTGCGCCGCCTCGCGCTTGCCGGGCTGCGTCCGGAGCGGGCCCCCGTGCTGCCGGGCGGCATGGCAATCATGTGTTCGGTGTTCCGGGAACTGGGCATCGAGCGCATGCAAACCACCGAATGCGGCCTGCGCGAAGGCGTGCTCTACGAACTGCTGGGACGCATCGAACACCAGGACATCCGGGAAGGCACGGTGCAGGCCTTTGTCCAGCGCTACCAGGCGGACGAGGGCCAGGCCCTGCGGGTGGAGCGCCTGGCGCTCGCGCTGTTCCGCCAGGCCGCCGACCCGGACAGTTTCCGCCAGCACGGCGCCTACCTGCGCTGGGCGGCGGCTCTGCATGAAATCGGCATGTCCATCGCCCACGGGGGCTACCACAAGCATTCGGCCTACATCGTCGACAACGCCGACATGCCCGGTTTTTCCAAGCCGGAACAGGCCATGATCGGCGGGCTGGTGCAGGGGCAGCGCGGGCGGCTCGCCAAAATGGCCGGCCGCGTGACCGGCCGGGAAGGGTGGCTCATGGTGCTCTGCCTGCGCCTTGCGGTGCTGTTCCATCGCGACCGCAGCGACATTCCGCTGCCGCGCCTGCGGCTCAGGGTCCGCCCCCGCGGCTTCGTGCTGACGCTGAGCGGGGCCTGGCTCGCCCGCAACGCCCTGACGCAGGCCAACCTCGAGGCGGAAATAAACCACTGGCAGGCCCTCGGCCTGTCCTTCGCAGTGGATACGGGAAAGGCCCGGCCGGGTTCGGCGGCCGGGCTGTAATCAAATTGTCATATTGGCCCGGTAACCTTCCCGGGAGCCTGTAACCCCCTTGATTTACCGTCACTTTTATCGGAGAGCCGTCATGTTTTTGTCATCCGCATTCCGTCGAGGCGGGCTGGCCCTGCTGGGTGTCCTGACCCTGGCCCAAGCCCACGCGCTCGACATTACCGGCGCTGGCGCCACGTTCCCCTACCCCGTTTATGCCAAGTGGGCCGAAGCGTACAAGACGGCTTCCGGCAACGGCCTCAACTACCAGTCCATCGGATCGGGCGGCGGCATCAAGCAGATCAAGGCCAAGACCGTGGATTTCGGCGCCACGGACAAGCCCCTGACCAGGGAGGAGCTGGACCGTGACCAGCTGTTGCAGTGGCCCATGGTGGTGGGCGGTGTGGTGCCCGTGGTGAACCTCCAGGGCATCGCGGGAGGGCAGGTCAGGCTGACCGGGGCCCTGCTTGCCGACATTTACCTGGGCAAGGTGAAGAAATGGAACGATCCCGCCATCGCCGCCCTCAACAAGGGCGTGGCCCTGCCTGACCAGGACATCGTGGTGGTGTCCCGCTCCGACGGCTCCGGCACCACCTTCATTTTCACCAACTACCTGTCCAAGGTGAGCGCCGAATGGAAGGACCAGGTGGGCAGCGACACCTCGGTGCGCTGGCCCGCGGGCATCAACGGCAAGGGCAACGAAGGCGTGGCCTCCTACGTGCGCCAGCAGTCCGGCGCCATCGGCTACGTGGAATACGCCTATGCCCTCCAGAACAAGATGGCCTACGTCCAGATGAAAAACCGCGACGGCCAGTTCGTGGCCCCCAACGAAAAGTCCTTCAGCGCGGCGGCGGCCAACGGCAACTGGAAAGCGGCGGCCGGCTTTTACGAAATCCTCACGGACGAGCCCGGCAAGGCGAGCTGGCCCATCACCGGCGCCACCTTCATCCTGATGCACAAGACCCAGGACCATGCGGACCATGCCAGGGTCGCGCTGGACTTTTTCTCCTGGGCCTACGCCCAGGGCCAGAAAGCCGCCCTGGCCCTGGACTACATACCCATGCCGGACAACGTGGTCAAGCTGGTGGAAGCCGAATGGAAGCGCAGCCTGAAGGACGCTTCCGGAAAGCCGCTGCGTTGACCGCCTGATTTGTGGACTTCCCGTGGGTGCGGGTATCATTCCGCTCACTAAACATCCCGAGCGTCATGAATTCTTCCCGACATTCGCGGGCCGTCCACGGCCCGCACCGCCGTACCGCCCGGGCACAGTTGTCCCGGCTGGGTGACGCGCTTTTCGAGAACGTCACCCGGCTGTTTGCCGTTCTCGTGCTGGGCACCCTGCTCGCCATCCTGGTTTCCCTCGTGGTCACCAGCCTGCCGTCGCTCAAGGCTTTCGGCCTGGGCTTCCTCTGGTCGGACGACTGGGACCCCGTGCGCGACCGCTTCGGCGCGCTCGTGCCCATTTACGGCACCCTGGTGAGCTCCTGCATCGCCATGCTGATCGCCCTGCCCATCAGTTTCGGCATCGCCATTTTCCTCACGGAAATGTCCCCCACCTGGCTCAAGCGCCCGCTCGGCACCGCCATCGAACTGCTGGCGGCGATCCCCAGCATCATTTACGGCATGTGGGGCCTGTTCGTGTTCACGCCCGTGTTTTCGAAGCACGTGCAGCCGCTCCTGATCGAAATTTTCGGGCCCCTGCCGGGCATCGGCCGGCTGTTCCAGGGGCCGCCCATGGGCATCGGCATGCTCACGGCCGGCATCATCCTCGCCATCATGGTGATCCCGTTCATTTCCTCGGTCATGCGCGACGTGTTCGAGCTCGTGCCCGCCGTGCTCAAGGAGTCCGCCTACGGCCTGGGCGCCACCACCTGGGAAGTGGTCTGGAAAGTGGTGTTGCCCTACACCCGCACCGGCGTGGTGGGCGGCGTCATGCTGGGGCTCGGGCGCGCGCTCGGGGAAACCATGGCCGTCACCTTCGTGATCGGCAATGCCCAGCGTCTGAGCGTGTCCCTGCTCGCACCCGGCAACAGCATCGCTTCCTCCCTCGCCAACGAGTTTGCGGAGGCGGTGGGGGACCTGTACACCTCGTCGCTGATCGAGCTGGGGCTCATCCTGTTCCTCATCACCACGGTCGTGCTGGCCATCGCCAAGCTGATGCTGCTGCGCCTGGGCCGGCTCGAAGGGACGAAGAGCTGACATGCGACACGCCACGCCGGCCATCAGGCGCATTTACAACAGGCGCCGCCGCCTCAACCGGATCAACATGGCCATGTCGGCGCTCGGCATGGGGTTCGGGCTGTTCTGGCTCGCCTGGATCCTGTTCACCCTGGTGCGCTACGGCTTCGAAGCCCTCACCTGGAAACTGCTGTCCCAGTCCACCCCCCCGCCGGGCAGCGACGGCGGCCTGCTCAACGCCATCGTGGGCAGCGTGATGATGGCGGGCACCGCCACCCTCATCGGCACGCCCGTGGGCGTGCTGGCCGGCACCTACCTCGCCGAGTACGGCCGGCGCGGGTGGATCGCGCCCGCCACGCGCTTCATCAACGACATTCTCCTGAGCGCCCCCTCCATCGTGCTGGGGCTGTTCATCTACACCGTGTACGTGGCCCGCGTCGGCCATTTTTCCGGGTTTGCCGGGGCGCTGGCGCTGTCGCTCATCGTCATTCCCGTGGTGGTGCGCACCACCGACGACATGCTCAAGCTGGTCCCCGACAGCCTGCGGGAGGCGGCCATCGCGCTGGGGGCCCCCAAGTGGAAAATGGTCACGCGGGTGTCCTACCGGGCGGCCCGCACCGGCATCGCCACCGGCGTGCTGCTGGCGGTGGCCCGCATCAGCGGCGAAACGGCGCCCCTGCTGTTCACGGCGCTCAACAACCAGTTCCTGTCCCACGACATGAACGCGCCCATGGCCAACCTCCCGGTGGTGATTTTCCAGTTCGCCATGAGCCCCTATGACGACTGGCACAAGATCGCCTGGGGCGGGGCCATCCTCATCACGCTGAGCGTGCTGGGCATCAACATTCTGGCCCGCCTGCTGTTCCGACAAAGAAATTCCTAAAGGCCCGCGCCCGAGACCGACCCCATGAGTGACCTTTTCCTCAAGCCCGATTCGAACGTGCGCATCGCCGTGCGAGACCTGAATTTCTATTACGGCCGCTTCCACGCCATCAAGAACGTGTCCATGGACGTTCAGTCCAACAAGGTGACGGCGTTCATCGGGCCTTCCGGCTGCGGCAAGTCCACCCTGCTGCGCACCTTCAACCGCCTGCACGAGCTGTATCCGCAAAACCGGGCCACCGGGGAAATCCTGCTCGACGGCCGCAACGTGCTCGATCCGCGCGAGGATCCCACGCTGCTGCGGGCCCGGGTCGGCATGGTGTTCCAGAAGCCCACGCCCTTCCCCATGTCCATTTACGACAACATCGCCTTCGGCGTGCGCCTGTACGAGCGGCTCAACCCCCGCCAGATGGACGAGCGGGTGGAGTGGGCGCTCACCAAGGCGGCCCTCTGGAACGAAGTGAAGGACAAGCTCAACCAGAGCGGCAACGGACTTTCCGGGGGGCAGCAGCAGCGCCTGTGCATCGCCCGCTGCATCGCCATCAAGCCCGAAGTGATCCTCCTGGACGAGCCCTGTTCGGCGCTCGACCCCATATCCACCGCGCACATCGAAGAGCTCGTGCACGACCTCAAGGAGGATTACACCGTGGTCATCGTGACGCATAATATGCAGCAGGCGGCACGCGTGTCCGACTACACGGCCTACATGTACCTTGGGGAGCTGATCGAGTTCGACGAAACGGACAAGATCTTCACCAAGCCCAACCAGAAAGCCACCGAAGACTACATTACCGGCAAGTTCGGTTAACCGATCGCGGAGCATCCATGCGCACCAAGCTGATCGCAGGGAACTGGAAAATGCACGGGTCCCTGGCGGGCAACCCGGCGCTGCTGCAATCCGTCGCCTCCGGCGCGGCCACCCTGCCCACCGTTTC
>JAKBBG010000005.1:0-38503 GCA_021826025.1 Pseudomonadota bacterium
GAAACGCTGCCGCCTGCCCAGCCGGTTCGCATGTAGCGCACATGGTTCAGGGTTTTCAATCGCCCGAATTCGAGCGAAAAATCGCTTCACCCGGCCAGTGGCTTGAACGGATCCGCCAATTGCCGCGTCCCCTGGTTTTCACCAACGGCGTTTTCGACATCCTGCACCGTGGCCACGTGACCTATCTCGCGCAGGCGCGGGCGCTGGGGGCCGCACTGGTCGTGGCCCTCAATTCGGACGAATCGGTCAGGCGTCTTGGAAAGGGGGCGGAACGCCCGATCAATGCCCTGAACGACCGCATGGCGGTGGTCGCCGCATTGGGCAGCGTCGATGCCGTGACCTGGTTTGAGGATGACACCCCGCTGCAACGCATTCTGGAATGCCATCCGGACGTTCTCGTGAAGGGGGGGGATTGGCCTGTGGACAGGATCGTCGGTGCGCAGGACGTTCTGGCACGCGGTGGCAGGGTGTTTTCCATCCCGTTCGAACATCAGCGCTCGACTACGGCCTTGCTGGAACGCATCCGGACCTAGTCTGGTCTTCTTCCATCAGATGGGCAATTCCTTCGAGCACCAGATGGGGAACCAGGGTGACCGGGCTGCCCAGGTGCTCGCGCAACATGTCCGCATGACCGCCGCTGAGAAGGATGCGCACCTCACTTGATTCCAGGGCCTGGAGATTTCGCAGTGCGCGTTCAACGGCGCCTGCAGTGGCAGCGATGGCGCCCGTGACGATGGCGTCGGCCGTATTCCGCGGGAGGGGTGAAAAGCGTCCTGCGGGGGATGCCGGCAAGGCGGCGGTTCCCTGGTGCAGTACCTGTTGCATCAGGGTAAGGCCGGGCAGGATCATTCCTCCCAAAAATTCTCCGGTCGAACCCAGGGCATCGACCGTGGTCGCCGTCCCGGCATTGACGACGACGGCCGGCGCGGCAGCCGTGGCGCGGGCGCCCACCAGGGCTGCCCAGCGGTCCGCTCCCAGCTGTTTCGGATTCTCGTAGCGGTTGGTGACGCCGCCTGCAGACAACTCCGCCTCAATCCAGTGCAGCGGGACCCCGGCGGAAGCGCAACATCCGGCGATGCCGGAAGCAACCGCCGGGCCGGCCACCTGGCAGGCCCAGACCTCCGTCACGCTCTGGCGTTCCTCCAGCAAACCGCCCAGCCCGTCCCAGTGCGCCGTCGGCAGCGTGCCATGTTCAATCCATTGGTGCTGCTGACGCAGGCCCCATTTGATGCGGCTGTTGCCGATGTCGAGCGCCAGTCGCATCAGGTCAGGCGCAAGGATACGTCACCCGTGAGAAAGGGGGTCACGCGTTCCCCCTGCCGCAGCAGCAGGGCCCCCTCACGGGTCAGGCCCACGCAGATCCCGATTTCCACTTTGTGGTTGGGCAGCGCGAGACGAATGCGGCGCTCATGGTGCGCACTGCGTGCCAGCCATTCGGCCTGAAAAGGGGGGAATCCCTCCTTTGCAAACTGCCTGAGGGCAGGGAACAGATCGAGCAGGATGGCGGCCAGCACATCGCCGCGCGCGGGAGTATGTCCTTGGGCATCCCGCAAGTCGAATGCCGGGTTGGGCAGGTTGTCGGAGAGCGCGTCGTCCAGGCTCACGTTCAGGCCGATGCCGATGACCGCGCTGATGTCGTCCCCGGAAGTTTCCGCAAGCTCGACCAGTATGCCGGCGACCTTGCGGCCGTGACGCAGCAGATCGTTGGGCCATTTCAGGGCGAGACCGTCAATGCCGAGGGATTCCAGTGCCCGGCACACGGCCAGCGCGACGACCAGCGTGAGTCCGCTCAGCTGCTGGGCGGATTTGCGGTCGAAACGCCAGAGCAAGGAGAAGGTCAGGGATCCGCTGCTGTCCGACAGCCAGCGTCGTCCGCGCCGTCCGCGCCCTGCGGTCTGGTTCAGGGCCACGAGGCAATATCCGCCCGGCGTGCCCTCGGCCGCCAGGCGGATCAGGCGTTCGTTGGTCGAGTCGACCGATTCCGCCACCACAAGGCGGACGGCGCTCCTTTCGGGGCCCAAGCGTGCGAGTACGGCATCAGGGTCGAGGTCGGACACGTTCAGCGCTCCAGACGATGTTCGGCCCTGCAGGCGGCGACTTCCTGGCGGTATGCCATGTCGGCGATGATGGCATCCAGCAGAAGCTTCACCCGGGAAGTCAACCGGCTGTCGGCACTGTAGTCGGCAGGTGCGATGAAGTCCACGCGGTTGGCTGAAAGCAGTTTGACGCAGGTTTCCCGGTCACGCCGGTTGCGCGCCGGATAGACGGCGATGGTATGGCCCCCGTTCTTTTTCGTGAGCGCCATGCTGGGAACGTCGGTCATGCCGTCACCGATATAAATGATGTTCTGGAAAGGGATCGGCCGTTCATGTTCCGGCATGTGTTCGTTGATGGACTCGCCGAGCGCCTCCTTGCCCTTGTTCACCCTGAACAGGTACTGGGTTTTGGTCGTGTCGGTGATGAGCAGTTTGGGAAACGTGGCGATACCCTGAAAGTTGAAATGGTATTCCGACGCATAAATTTGCCGGAAATGGGGACGGATGGAAATGCCTTCCAGGATTTCCTTCATCCCTGCGGACACGATGTAGTGCCGAACGTTGCATTGGCCGCCCCCCCGCTTTTTGACGTACGCGTTGATGCGCGGAAACCAGCCTTCAACGCCGGGAAAGTAGGGAATGTGTTTTCCCATGGCCTGGAAATCGCTGCGGCTGATGTTGACTTTGCGTGCATGGGCCTCTTCCAGCAGCAGGCGCATGTACACCAGCATCTTTTCGGAAATGGTCTCTTCCGATTCCCGTTCCACCTGGTTCCAGAAATCCCGGGGGCGGATGCCCAGCTTGGGCAGGACGGTGTATTCCTGCATCGGTTGCGGGGACAGGGTTCCGTCGAAATCGTAGACGATGGCGACGGTGTTCTGGAAAAAGGATGCTTTGGCCATATGCAGGATTTCCAAAGGGCTTTCCGGCATTTTAACGGATTGGCGACAACCCCTGCTTGATGTAGAGTGTCCGCTATTGGAAGTTCCATCACAAATTTGCCGTCCCATGTCCACGTCAACGCCTGCATCCGCCACCAATTTCATCCGCAACATCGTGTCCGAGGATCTTTCCAGCGGCAAAACCGGGGGGCGGATCGCCACCCGGTTTCCGCCGGAGCCCAACGGGTACCTGCACATCGGCCATGCCAAGTCCATCTGCCTCAATTTCGGCATTGCCCGGGATTTCGGCGGGGTATGCCACATGCGCTTCGACGATACGAACCCGGCCAAGGAAGACACCGAATATGCCGATTCCATCCTGGATACCGTGCACTGGCTTGGTTTCGACTGGGGGCCCCACCTGTACTATGCTTCCGACTATTTCGAGCGCTGCTATCAGTATGCCGAAGCGCTTATCAACGCCGGAAAGGCGTATGTGGACGGCTTGAAGGCCGAGGAGATCAGGGCCTACCGCGGCACGCTTACCGAGGCCGGGAAAAACAGCCCCTGGCGCGACCGGCCTGCCGAAGAAAGCTTGAACCTGTTTCGCCGCATGCGGGCCGGGGAGTTTCCGGACGGGGCTTATGTGTTGCGCCTCAAGATCGACATGGCATCCCCGAATCTGAACTTGCGGGACCCGGCGATCTACCGCATCCGGCACGTGCCCCATTGGCGGACCGGCACCACCTGGTGCATTTACCCCATGTACGATTACGCACATGCCATTTCCGACGCGGAAGAGCGCATCACCCATTCCATTTGCACGCTCGAGTTCGAAGATCATCGGCCGCTGTACGACTGGGTGGTGGAAAACACCCCTGTTCCCGGCCGGCCGCACCAGTACGAATTTGCGCGGCTCAACCTCACGTATACGGTGATGAGCAAACGCAAGTTGCTTGAACTGGTGGAAGAAGGGCATGTGAGCGGCTGGGATGACCCGCGCATGCCGACGCTGGTGGGCCTGCGACGCCGGGGATACACCCCGGATGCGATCCGCCTGTTCTGTGACCGTATCGGCGTGTCGAAGGCGGACAGCCTGATTGACGTGAGCGTGCTGGAAGATTGCCTGCGAACCGATCTCAACGAGCGGGCAGCCCGACGCATCGCCGTGCTCGATCCGGTGCGCCTCGTGATCGAAAACTATCCGGAAGGACAGTCAGAAAACTGCGAAGTGCCCAACCACCCCCAAAAGCCGGAGTGGGGCAGCCGCCCGATTCCCTTTTCGCGCGAACTCGTCATCGAACGGGAAGATTTCATGGCCCAGCCGGCCAAAGGGTTTTTCCGGCTCTCGCCCGGCGCGGAAGTCCGGTTGCGGTATGCCTATGTGGTCAAATGCACCGGATTCACCGCAGACCCGGACACCGGGGCCGTGACGGAAGTGCGGTGCACCCATTATCCAGACAGCCGAAGCGGCACGGCCGGGGCCGATGCGTACAAGGTGAAGGGGAACATCCACTGGTTGTCGCTGGAACATTCCGCCGAAGCGGAAGTCCGCCTGTACGATCGCCTGTTCAGCGACCCGAATCCCGGGGGGGCGGACGATTACCGGCCATTGCTCAATCCGCATTCCATCGTGCCGCGTCCGGACTGCAGAATCGAAACCGCATTGGCTCAGGCCCGGGACGGCGAGAAATTCCAGTTCGAACGCAACGGCTACTTTTCGATGGACGCAGCCGCCTCCAAGCCGGGGCGCCCGCTGTTCAACCGGGCGGTGACGTTGCGCGATTCCTGGGCCAAGCCGCGCTGATCAGCGGGCCGGGGATCGGCGCTTGTCCCTTTCGATCAGGGCATACGCCGAATGGTTGTGAATGGATTCGAAATTCTCCGATTCCACCACGTAGGCATCAATGCGCGCATCCTGGTCGAGGCGGTGTGCCACGTCGCGCACGATGTCTTCCACGAATTTCGGGTTGTCGTAGGCGCGTTCGGTCACCCACTTCTCGTCCGGGCGCTTGAGCAGCCCGAACAGTTCGCAGGAGGCGGACTCTTCGGCAATCCGGATGACTTCCTCGACCCAGACGAACGCGTTGATGCGGGCTGTGATGGTCACGTGGGAACGCTGGTTATGGGCTCCGTAGTCCGAAATTTCCTTGGAACAGGGGCATAGGCTGGTGACCGGAATGACCACTTTCATCGTAAAGGACTGCTTGCCGCCGGAAATTTCCCCGATGAACGTGACGTCGTAATCGATCAGGGACTTCACGCCCGACACCGGGGCGGCCTTGTTGATGAAATAGGGGAAACTCATTTCGATGTGGCCAGCGGGCGCTTCCAGCCGTTCCACCATCTCACGCAGGATCGCCCCGAATGACTGGACGGAGATTTCCCTTTCCTCGCGGTTGAGGATCTCCACGAAGCGGGACATGTGCGTGCCCTTGAAATGCTGGGGAAGATGCACGTACATGTTGAACGTGGCAATGGTGCTTTGGGCGTCACCGAGTTCCCGGTCGGTGATGCGGACCGGGTGGCGTATGCCCTTGATGCCGACCCTGTCGATGGCGATCTGGCGGGTGTCCGGCGTGGACTGGATGTCTGGTATCGGGTTGGGGTCGCGCGCGTTCATGCAGTGCACTCCTGAAATTGAAATCGGAATTCGCGAGGAGGCTGTCCGGGTCAGCCTCCGGCAGAGCCGCTGAGCAGGACGGTCATCTCGCGCTGGCGGGCTTCGATGGCGGCAGCGATGCCGGCGGCATCTAGCCCGCAATCGGCCAACAGCTGGGCTGGATCTCCCTGGTCTATGAAGCGGTCGGGCAATCCCAGATGCAGCAGCGGCGTGGCGATGTTTTCCCTGGAGAGGATTTCGCCGACACCGGACCCGGCACCGCCCAGCACGGTGTTTTCCTCCACCGTGACCACGAGGTCATGGGAAAGGGCCATTTTAATGACCAGCGATTCGTCCAAAGGTTTCACGAATCGCATGTTGACGACGGTGGCGTTGAGGCGGTCCCCGACCTCCAGTGCCGGCTGCAGCAGCGAGCCAAACGCCAGCAACGCCACCGAGCGGCCCTGGCGTCGCACTTCGCCACGCCCGACAGGCAGCGCGGCCATGGTTTCCTGCGGCTGAATGCCCGGTCCGCTGCCACGGGGATAGCGGACGGCGGTTGGTCCTTCAATCCGGAACGCGGTGAAGAGCATTTGCCGGCATTCGTTTTCGTCGGCCGGGGCCATGACCGTGACGTTGGGCAGGCAACGCAGGTAGGTCAGATCGAAGCTGCCCGCATGGGTAGCCCCGTCCGCACCGACCAGGCCCGCGCGGTCGATGGCCAGCAGGACCGGAAGGTTTTGCAGGGCAATGTCGTGGATCAGCTGGTCGTATGCCCGTTGCAGGAAAGTGGAGTAGATCGCCACGACCGGTTTGAGCCCTTCGCATGCCAGCCCTGCAGCGAAAGTGAGCGCATGCTGCTCGGCAATCCCCACGTCGAAGTAGCGCTCCGGAAACATTCTGGAAAACCGGACCAGTCCGGAGCCTTCGCACATGGCCGGGGTAATGGCGTATAACCGCGGGTCCTGTGCGGCCATGTCGCAAAGCCAGTCCCCGAAAACCTGGGTATACGTCAGCTTGGGCGCGGCTTTTGGAAGAATGCCCACGGCAGGGTCGAAAGGGGTCACGCCGTGGTACAGGATTAGATCGGCTTCCGCAGGTTCATACCCTTTCCCCTTGCGGGTCACCACGTGCAGGAACTGGGGTCCGTCGAGCTTGCGCACGTTGTCGAGCGTGGAAATGAGCGTGTCGAGGTCGTGGCCGTCGATGGGTCCGATGTAGTTGAAGCCGAACTCTTCGAACAGGGTGGCGGGCGGATTGACCATTCCCTTCATGTGTTCTTCCCAACGCTTGGCAAACTCCAGGATCGGCGGCGCAACGCCCAGCACTTTTTCGCCGCCGCGGCGCATGGTGTTGTAAAAGCGGCCTGACATGATGCGGGCCAAATGGTTGCTGAGTGCGCCGACGGGGTGCGAAATCGACATTTCATTGTCGTTGAGGACGACGATCAGGTTCGCGCCCGTATTGCGAGCATTGTTCATGGCCTCGAAAGCCATTCCCCCGGTCAGCGCCCCATCGCCGATGACGGCAATCGCCCGCTGGGTGCTGCCAGCCCGCTTGAATGCGGTGGCCATGCCGAGCGCAGCGCTGATGGACGTGCTGGAGTGGGCGGTGCCGAAGGTGTCGTATTCGCTTTCGGAGCGCCTGGGGAAGCCTGACAGTCCTTCTTTCATGCGCAGCCGGCTCATGCCGGTCCGGCGCCCCGTCAGAATCTTGTGCGCGTAGGTCTGGTGACCCACATCCCACACCAGGCGGTCGTTGGGGGTATCGAACACGTAGTGCAGCGCGATGGCCAGTTCCACCGTTCCAAGATTGCTGGACAAATGACCGCCGGTACGAGCCACGGATTCCACAATGAATTGGCGCAATTCGGCCGCCAGCGGCGCGAGCTCCCGCCGATCGAGCTGGCGCAGCTGGTGCGGCCATTGGGTCTGATCGAGCAGGGGGGTGGATGACATGGACGATATGCCCTTCAACTGCGGCGGTTAACGATGAAATCAGCCAGTTCTTCCAGGCGTCGTCGGCGCGGACCGAACAATTCAAGGGATTCTCGGGCCGTTCTGAGCAGTTCTCTTGAAAAATCTTTGGCTTGCTTTGTTCCCATTATACCCGCATAGGTGGCTTTATTGGCGGCTGCGTCCTTTCCGGCCGTTTTTCCCAGGGTCGCGGTATCCATTTCGGCATCCAGAACGTCGTCGACCACCTGGTATGCAAGGCCCAGGGCGTTGGCGCAACCCGCGAGGTGGCGCTCTTCCTCGCTCGAAAGGGGGGGGCCGCAGCTGGCGCCGAGCAGAATGGCGGTGCGGATGAGCGCCCCCGTTTTTTTGAGGTGCATGGCCTCCAGTTCAGGCAGGGACAGCAGGCTGCCGGTACTTTCCAGGTCTATGGCCTGGCCGCCGCCCATGCCGCGCGAGCCGCTGGCCACGGCGAGCTGGCGAATCATGGCAAGTTGCCGGGCCGGGTCCGGGTGCAGGGGAAATTCCGACAGCCACTGGAAGGCCAGCGATTGAAGGGTGTCCCCGGCCAGCAGTGCGTGGGCTTCTCCAAACCGGACGTGACACGTGGGTTTGCCGCGCCTGAGGACATCATTGTCCATGGCGGGCAGGTCATCGTGCGCCAGCGAGTAGGCGTGAATGAGTTCCACGCTGGCCGCAACGACTTGCAGCGCATCGCGCGGGGCGCCGGACAGCTCTCCGGCAGCGAACACAAGCAGGGGGCGCACGCGCTTGCCTCCGTCCAGCACCGCGTAGCGCATGGCCTCGTGCAGGCGCCTGGGGGCGATGCTGGGGGAGGGGAGATGGCGGTGCAGGAAATCTTCGAGGGTTTGCGTAATTTCCTGGGACCAGCGCAGGAAGTCATCGGGCGGGTTCATTGCCCTGAAAATCCTGAAGCGTTTCGCCTTCCAGCACTTTGATGCGCTGTTCCGCGTCGGCGAGTTGCGACTGGCAATATCCCAACAGGAAAGCGCCGCGGCGATAGGCTTCGATGGATTGCTCCAAGGGCAGCTGCCCGCTTTCCAGGCTGGCCAGCAGGCCTTCAAGTTCGTGCAATGCCGACTCGAAGCTTTCAGGGGACTTTACGGAAGGTTTCGCCATGGCAGCCTCACATTATCCCAGGGTTGGCCGCACGGTCAAATCGCTCCCGAAAAAGTCTTATAAATCACTTGTTTCCAGCGGGTGTCCCGCGGTAGAATCCCCCTCTTGTCCATCGGGTTTGCGAATCAGCCCATTCATTATCAGTCTCCTGCATTCTTTGCTCCCCGGAGGGTGTGGAATTATGTCAACAATGGGATCGTTTGAAGAGCTGGCCACGTTGACGGCTCAGCTCCCAATCCGTTGGTACTTTGATCCGGCAATTGCAACACTGGAACAGCAATCCCTGTTTGCCCGCGGCCCCCGCTACGCGGGGCACGAACTCATGGTTCCCAACGCGGGCGACTATTTTTCCCTGCCCTGGAAAGACCATGGGCAAGCGCTGGTCAACAACGGCCAGAGCGTCGAACTGCTGTCCAACGTCTGCCGCCATCGCCAGGCCATCATGCTTGAAGGCCGCGGGAACGCCCAGAATATCGTGTGCCCGCTGCACCGGTGGACTTACGACCTCAAGGGGGAGCTTGCCGGCGCGCCACATTTCCCCGGGAAACCCTGCCTTAACCTGGACCAGGCCCCGTTGACGCGCTGGAACGGGTTGCTGTTCGAAGGTGCCTGGGACGTGGCTTCCGAGCTGAGCCGATGCGGCGCTGCGCGCGACCTGGATTTCAGCGGCTACATGCTGGACACGGTGAAAACGGCGCGGCACCACTTCAACTGGAAGACGTTCATCGAAGTCTATCTCGAGGATTACCACGTCGTGCCGTTCCATCCGGGTTTGTCCGGGTTCGTGGACTGCAACGCCTTGCGTTGGGAATACGGCGAGTGGCACAGCGTGCAGACCGTGGGAGTCAAGGATCATTTGCAGCGCCCCGGGTCCGAGGTTTACCGGCAGTGGCACGACGTCGTGCGCCGTTACAACCGGGGTGTGGACCCCAGCTATGGGGCGATCTGGATGGTGCTCTACCCCAACATCATGGTCGAGTGGTATCCCCACGTCCTGGTGGTCAGCACCGTATGGCCCGACGGGCCGGAACGGTGCACCAACGTGATCGAATTCTACTATCCTGAAGAAATCGTCCTTTTTGAACGGGAATTCGTGGAAGCGCAGCAGCAGGCCTACTTCGAAACGGCGGTGGAAGACGACGAAATCTGCGAACGGATGGCGCGCGGCCGCCGGGCCCTGATTGCCCGGGGCCTTGAAGACGGGGGGCCGTATCAATCGCCCATGGAAGACGGGATGCTTCACTTTCACGAGTTCGTGCGGCGACAAATCTCGCCCCTGATCCCGCGCGGTTGAGCGTCATGCCCCGGCTTCCCGCGCTCAAATCGGGCTGGATGCTGGTGGCGGGCTTCAGTTTTGCCGTCATGGGGCTTTTTGTGAAGCTAGGCGCCCCGGAATTTTCTCCAGCGGAACTGGTGTTCTACCGTTCCTTCTTCGGACTGATCCCGATCGTGCTGTTTGCGCTGCGCCAGGGCCAGCCCGTCACCACGGTGCATTGGCGGCTGCATTTGTTTCGCAGCATGGCAGGGCTGGTTTCCCTCTGGCTCTACTTTTTTGCCCTGACCCAACTGCCGCTGGCGACAGCCGTGACGCTCAATTATACGTCGCCCCTGTTTCTGGCCATGCTGGTGACGGTGCTTTCCCGGGAAAAACTGCACCGGCCGCTGCTGCTCACGCTGGTGTCCGGTTTCATGGGCATCCTGCTGGTGTTGCGCCCGCATCTGGGGCCGGACCAATGGTTTCCCAGCCTTCTGGGGTTGCTTTCGGGGTTCGGCGCCGGCGTCGCCTACCTCAACGTGCGGACGATGGGAGAGCTGGGGGAGCCGGAATGGCGCATCGTCCTCTACTTCAGCGGGTTGTCCACCATCGTGCTGGGAATCTATCTCCTGTTTGCCCCCAGGCACCCCCTCACCTGGGCGAACCTGTGGGTGCTTCTGGCTTTGGGTGGCACGGCGACCGTGGGGCAGCTTGCCATGACGCGGGCCTATCGCACGGGCTCCACCTGGCTGGTAGCCAATTTTGCGTACAGCGCCATCGTGTTTTCCAGCTTTCTGGGCATCCTGTTTTTCAGGGAATGGCTATCCTGGTCCGGCTGGCTGGGCGTGACCATCGTCATCATCGCCGGCATCGCGGCCAGTCGCGAAGTACGCCGCAACACCCTGATCCGCCCCAAGGAGGTTTCCTCATGAACGGTCCCATTGTTTCCGTTGAGCTGTTGGAGCAGCATCTGGGCGATTGGGTGATTGCCGACTGTCGCCACAACCTGCAGGACGTTGACGCGGGAAAGCGGGCATTTGAGGCCGGCCATATTCCGGGGGCGATATTTTTTCATCTGGACCGTGACCTGTCCGGGCCTGCTGGCGGGGATCGGGGGCGACATCCGTTGCCCCCCGTCGATCAATGGGTGAATACCCTGGAACGGGCTGGCGTGGGTTCGGAACAGATGGTGGTAGCCTACGATGACCGGGAAGGCATGTTTGCGGCCCGTCTGTGGTGGATGTTGAGATGGCTCGGACATGAACGGGTGGCGGTGCTGGATGGCGGTTGGGCCCGCTGGTGCCAGGAAGGGAAGCCTGTTTCGGCGATGCCAGCGCCGCCGCGCCGGGCGGTTTTCCATGCCCGGGTACGGCCGGGGGAGTGCGTCGACACGGCAACCGTCCTGGAGCATCTGCATGATCCAGCCCTGATGCTGGTGGATGCGCGTGCGGCCGACCGTTTCCGGGGCGAAAACGAAACCCTCGACCCCGTGGGCGGACATATTCCGGGAGCCCGCAACCGTCCGTTTCGAGACAATCTCCTGGCCGATGGCCGGTTCAAGCCGCCGGCCATTTTGAAAGCCGAATTCGAGGCCCTCCTGGGCGGGTTGCCGCCAGAGCGGTCCATACACCAGTGCGGCTCCGGGGTGACCGCTTGCCACAATCTGCTGGCCATGGAATATGCCGGACTGAAGGGCGGCCGTTTGTATCCCGGATCCTGGAGCGCGTGGTGCGCCGACCGGTCCCGGCCAGTGGCCGTAGGAACTCCTTGATTTTTTGATTCAAATTTCTTACAATATCGGGCTTTTTCGGGTTCGGGATTTCCCCGAGGCCCAGTCGACATAAGGTTGAGTCATCATGGTAGTGATCCGATTGTCCCGTGGCGGTGCCCGCAACCGTCCTTTCTACAATGTGGTGGTTGCCGATTCGCGCAATCGCCGCGATGGCCGTTTCATCGAGCGTCTCGGGTTCTATAACCCCCTGCGCGCAGACGGACCGGATGGACTGCGTCTGGACCTGGCTCGCGTGGAATTCTGGAAAAGCCGTGGCGCCCAGGCGTCCGATGCGGTGGAAAAGCTGATCAAGCGGGCGCCCAAGGCCGGAGCTGTCGCTGCCTAAGTGGGTGGTCATGGGGCGGGTTTCCGCTCCTTACGGGATTCGTGGCTGGTTTCGCATCCAGAGTTATACCGGGTCGCTGGACGGATTGGCGGCTTATCCCCGCTGGTGGCTCGGCAGCGGCTCCGGATTTCGAGAATATGAAGTGGCGGAATGGCGCGTGCATGGCGGCGCGCTCGTGGCCAGGCTGGACGGAGTGACGGATCGCTCGCAGGCCGAGTCGCTGAAAGGACAGGAAATTGCCGTTCCGCGGGACCAGTTGCCGCCTGCCGGAAAAGACGAATATTACTGGGCCGACCTTGTCGGCTTGAAGGTGAACACCCTGTCAGGCGAGTCGCTGGGTGAAGTGGTCGAGATGCTGGGTACCGGTGCAAACGATGTGCTGGTTGTCCAGCAAGGCGAGCGCCGGCGGTTGATTCCCTTCGTGGACGACGTGGTGCGCGATGTGCGCCTTGCAGAAGGCGTGATGGTGGTGGACTGGGGGGCGGATTACTGATGGCCTACGCCTTCGACGTGATTTCCCTGTTCCCGCCCGTGTTTGAAGCGCTGACGGCCCACGGTGTCACCCGCCGCGCGCTGGAACAGGGTTTGTGGAGCTTCCGGGCATGGAATCCCAGGGACTTCACTGTGGACAATTACCGGACCGTGGACGATCGCCCCTACGGAGGCGGGCCCGGCATGGTGTTGCTGGCCAGGCCTTTGGCGCAGGCGATTGACGCAGCCAAGGCAAGACAACGCGCCATGGGCATTGCGGCGCCGAAAGTGGTTTATCTCAGCCCGCAGGGACCCGTTTTGACGCATGAACGCGTCATGCGCTATGCCGGTGAAGAAGGGCTGGTTCTTCTGGCCGGCCGTTACGAAGGCGTTGACGAGCGTCTGCTGATGCAGTGTGTGGATGAAGAGGTGTCGATCGGCGACTATGTCCTGTCCGGCGGCGAATTGCCGGCCATGGTGCTGATGGACGCCGTGCTGAGGCAGTTGCCCGGCGTCCTGGGGGATGCGCAGTCCGTGCAACAGGAGTCCTTCGTGCACGGATTGCTCGACACGCCGCACTTTACGCGGCCTGAAGTGTATGAAGGAATGGCAGTGCCAGCGGTGCTGATGTCCGGCAACCATGCGGAAATCGAACGCTGGCGGCGCAAGCAGGCCATAGGCAGGACCTGGCAAAAACGCCCGGATATGTTGGCACTCCAACCGCTTTCCGGGGAAGATCAAAAACTGTTGGAAGAGTTCAAAGCAGAACTCGAAATGAAGGAGTAGTCCCATGGATGTCATCAAGCAGCTGGAACAGGAAGAAATGGCCCGCCTGGGCAAAACGATCCCCGAGTTCGCACCCGGAGATACCGTGGTCGTGAACGTGAACGTAGTGGAAGGCGAACGCAAACGCGTCCAGGCTTTCGAAGGGGTGGTGATTGCCAAGCGCAACCGGGGGCTCAATTCCTCGTTCATCGTGCGCAAAATCTCCTCAGGTGAAGGCGTCGAACGGACTTTCCAGACCTGGTCCCCCCTGATTGCCAGCATCGAAGTCAAGCGGCGCGGCGATGTCCGGCGTGCCAAGCTTTACTATTTGCGCAACCGTTCGGGCAAGTCTGCCCGTATCCGCGAGAAGCTCGAAACGCGCAACACGGGCACAAGCGGGAAATCTTCGGCCAGCTAAGCGATCGACCCGCTGCAGCAGGAAATTCTCGACCGATTTTGCGACAGCCTGTGGCTGGAAGATGGGCTGTCGCAAAATACCCTTGAAAGCTATCGCCGCGATCTGAGGCAGTTCCTCAACTGGCTCGAAACACGTCACCCCGGGATCGGACTGTACCAAGCAGAGCCTGTGCATGTGCAGGGCTGGCTTGCAGACCTTTACGCCGTCCGTCACGCCAAGAGTCGCACCGCCAGTCGCGCCATTTCCGCGCTCCGGCGGTTTTACCGCTGGGCCTTGCGCGACGGGAGGACGAGTGCCGACCCCACGCTGCGCATCGCGTCGCCGCGCTTGCCCCGTGCCCTGCCCAAGTCGATTTCAGAGGCGGAAGTCGAACGGCTGCTCACGGCGCCGGACCCCGAAGCGGCCCTGGGACTGAGAGACCGGGCCATGCTGGAAGTTCTCTATGCGAGCGGCTTGCGCGTATCGGAGTTGGTGTCCCTGCCGCTGGCAGGGCTGTCGCTGGACAGCGGCGTGGTCCGGGTGACCGGGAAAGGCGGGAAGGAACGTCTGGTTCCGCTGGGGGAGCAAGCCCTGGAATGGGTGCAGCGCTACCTCGGCAGCGCCCGTCCCACCCTCCTTTCAGGAAACCCGCACGAGTCGCTGTTCGTGACACAGCGCGGCCAGCCCATGTCACGCCAAGCCTTCTGGTATCTCGTCAAACGGTACGCGGCCAAAGCCGGAATCGGGGTGACGCTGTCCCCGCACACCCTCCGGCACGCCTTCGCAACCCACCTCGTCAACCATGGGGCGGACTTGCGCGTGGTGCAGCTGCTGCTTGGCCATGCAGACATTTCCACGACGCAGATCTATACCCATGTGGCGCGCGAGCGCTTGCGCCAGCTGCACGAAAAGCATCATCCTCGCGGCTGAACCCTCTATACTTGCGCCCATGACGAGTCTGATGCTGATTGCTGTCGCCGCTTACCTGGTGGGATCTCTTTCCTTTGCCGTGATCGTGAGCCGGCTCATGAAACTTCCTGACCCGCGAACCTTTGGCTCGCGCAATCCCGGGGCCACCAACATGCTGCGAGGCGGCAGCCGTCTGGCCGCCGCCTGGGTTTTGCTGGGAGATGCGTTCAAGGGATGGGTCGCCGTCTGGCTGGTTGCCCACGTGGCCATACCCCTGGGCGCCGATCACCGCGCCTTGGCCGCCGCTGCGGTCGCCGTGTTCCTGGGCCACGGGTATCCGGTATTTTTCGGGTTCCGCGGCGGAAAGGGCGTGGCCACGGCCCTGGGCGTACTGCTTGCCCTGCAGCCATCGCTCGGGCTTGCCACCCTGGTCGTCTGGCTGTCTGTCATGGCAGTGACACGGGTTTCCTCGATTTCCGCCTTATGCGCGTCGTTCGCCGCCCCCCTGCTCGGGCTCCTGTTTCTGCAGGATGGATGGGAGCGCGCCACGGTGCTGGTGCTGGCGCTGTTGCTGATCGCACACCATCACAGCAACATTCGCAGGCTGCTCAAGGGCGAAGAAATGGTTTTCAGAAAGAAAGCTCAATGAAGGCCTGGCATGAGTCCCTTCATGCCGCGCATCAACTTGCCAACGCCGCCGCGTGAGATCATTTTCATCATTTTTTGCATCTGCTCAAACTGGGCCAGCAGCCGGTTGACTTCCTGCACCTGAACTCCGGCGCCCGTCGCCACGCGCCGTTTTCTGGAAGCTTTGAGCAGATCGGGGTTGCGTCGTTCGGCAGGCGTCATGGCATTGATGATGCCTTCGATGCGGGCAAGGGAACGATCGTCCACGGAAGGGTTCGCCTGCAATCCTCGCGTCAGCTGGGCCGGCAGCTTGTCCATCATGGCGCCAAGGCCGCCGGCCTTTTTCATTTGTGCAATTTGGGCCTTGAAGTCCTCCAGGTCAAAGCCTTGCCCCTTTTTGATCTTGTGGGCCAGCTTTTCAGCTTCGGCCTGGTCCACCGTGCGGTGAGCCTCTTCGATCAGGGACAGCACGTCTCCCATGCCCAGGATACGGGATGCCAGGCGTTCCGGATGGAACGCCTCGAGCCCGTTCAGCTTTTCTCCCACCCCGATGAATTTGATGGGCTTGCCGGTGATGCGCCGTACGGACAATGCTGCGCCGCCACGGGCGTCGCCGTCCAGCTTGGTCAGAACGATGCCGGTCAGCGGGAGGGCTTCCCCGAAGGCACGGGCCGTATTCACGGCGTCCTGGCCCTGCATCGCATCGACGACGAAAAGCGTTTCGACCGGATTGAGCGTGCGATGGAGATTCTGGATTTCGCGCATCATGTCGTCGTCGATGGCGAGGCGGCCGGCCGTGTCCACGATGAGCACGTCGTGGAAGTGGCGT
Organism: Pseudomonadota bacterium; assembly: GCA_021826025.1. GTDB lineage: Bacteria > Pseudomonadota > Gammaproteobacteria > Burkholderiales > Ferrovaceae > JAKBAT01. Next base: position 15,985 of record JAKBBG010000005.1, read on the forward strand.
TTCGCATGGTCCAGCGCCTTGGCCGCGATCGATTCCGGAGATTGTCCGGTGGCTGAAGGGAACCAGTCGACGCCCAGAGACTGAGCGAGTACGTGCAGTTGCTCGATGGCGGCAGGGCGGTACACGTCACAACTGACCAGCAGGACCTTTTTCTTCTGCTGCTCTTTCAGGAGCTTGGCCAGCTTGCCGGTGGAAGTGGTTTTTCCGGAGCCCTGCAGCCCTGCCATCAGAATGACCGCCGGTGGCTGGACGGCCAGGTTCAGGCCGCTGCCCTGCTCGCCCATGAGTTTGGTGAGGGACTGGTGCACAACCCCGATCAGGGCCTGTCCCGGAGTGAGGCTCGCCAGCACGGCCTGCCCCAGGGCCTGGTCGCGGACCTCCTGGATGAAATCCTTCACAACCGGCAGGGCAACGTCGGCTTCCAGCAGGGCTAGGCGCACTTCGCGCAAGGCATCCTGCATGTTGGATTCGGTCAGGCGGGCTTGCCCGCGCAGGGTTTTGAGGACTCCTGAAAGTCGCTCGGTGAGATTGTCCAGCATGGATAAAACAGTCCTCGCCTCATGGAATGGTAAACTAGGCACATGATGGCCGATGCCGAGCTTTATTTTATCACTGCCGCCCTCTATCTACTGCTGGCCGCCCGCGTTTGGGTGGCTCAGCGTGCGGACGCCGGCCATTCCGAAACCCATGTGGGCAAAGGCGGGCTTTCCCGGCTGCTGGTTCTCGGAGCGCTGATCGTGCATGCGGCCGTGTTGCACAGGGCCCTGTTTTCGGAAGCAAACCTCGACCTTTCTCTGGGCCACAGCCTGTCCCTGATCGCATGGGTCACGGTGGCAATGTACTGGATTGTGAGTTTCCGGTACAGGATGGGGGTGCTGCAACCCCTGGTCCTGGCCCTTGCGGCCGGCATGGTGCTGTCACCTTTGGTGCTGCCTGCGGACAAGCAGGTTCCCTACAGCGGGCTGCTCGCGTTCAAGGTGCATTTCGTGGTGTCGTTGATGGCCTACGGGCTGTTTGCCATTGCCGCGCTCCATGCCATTTTGATGGGCGTCATGGAACAGCGGTTGCACAGTCATGACAAACGCCTGTCCCGGCTGGGAGTGTTGCCCTCCCTGGTCGCGATGGATTCGCTGCTGTTTCAAATGATACTCGTGGGATTCCTGCTGCTGACAGCCACCCTCGCGAGCGGTGTGTTCTTTTCCGAAGCGCTTTTCGGAAAGCCGCTGCCGTTCAATCACAAAGTGGTGTTTTCCTTCATTTCCTGGCTGATCTACGCAGGGCTCCTGGCCGGCCGGCAACTGTGGGGGGTGCGGGGGCGACGCGCCGCGCGCTGGACGCTGGCAGGCTTTGTCATGCTGCTGGTGGCCTACGTGGGCAGCAAGTTCGTTCTGGAAATCATCCTTCATCGTGGATGACACTCCGGCCGCCATCCTGATCGGTGTGTTGGCGGTGCTGCTGGTCCTGTCCGGATTCTTTTCCATGGCGGAAACCAGCATGATGGCCCTCAACCGCTATCGCCTCAAACATCTGGTGGCCCAAGGCCATCGCGGCGCCCAAAAGGTTTCCCAGTTGCTTTCCCAGACAGACCGCCTTCTGGGAGTCCTCCTGCTTGGGAACAATTTCATCAATGCAGCGTCCGCTTCCATCGTCACCATCCTGGTGGTCCGATTCATCGGAAAAGGCGAAATGGCGATCACGCTGGGCACCGTGCTGGTCACTTTCGCCATCCTCGTCTTTTCGGAAATCACGCCAAAAATCATCGGGGCCACCTACCCTGAAAAAATCGCGTTGCGCGTCAGCTATGTGCTGGTTCCGCTGCTCAGGCTTTGCGCGCCCATCATCTGGTTCGTCAACCTGTTTGTGCGCGGGCTGTTGCGCGCGGGTGGCCTCCGGACAAGGCCCGATGCGTCAGGGGCCGCCCTGGGCCTTGAAGAGTTGCGCATTCTCGTCCTGGAAGGCGGGCATTTCATACCCCAGAAGCACCAGCATATCCTGCTCAACCTGCTGGGGCTGCAGGACATTACCGTGGATGATGTGATGACGCCGCGCAGCCAGATCGAAGGGATCGACCTCGAATCGCCCATCGAAGACATCCGGAACCAGCTGGCAACGTCCAACCACACCCTCCAGCTGCTCTACCGCGGAACGCCGGATGACGTGGTGGGGGTGGTTCACGTGAGGAAAGTGTTCAACCAGGCCCATTCCGGTGAATTGACCCGCGAGAACCTCGAAGCGATCATGCAGCCCGCCTATTTCATTCCGTCGGGAACGGCCTTGTTGACGCAATTGCAAAACTTCCAGGAAACCCGGCGGAAGGCGGGGTTGGTGGTCGACGAATACGGGGAACTCGAAGGGCTCGTGACCGTGGAAGACATCCTGGAGGAAATCGTGGGAGAGTTCAGCGGCCAGGTTCCCCATCACCAGGACTACTTCACCCGGGAGAAGGACGGCAGCGTTCTGGTGGAAGGGGTTTGTCCCCTCCGCGACTTGAACCGGAAGCTCGGGACCCATTTCCGCCTTGAAGGTCCGAGAACGCTGAACGGACTGATTCTCGAAACGCTGGAAGACATCCCGCAGCCGGGTACCGCGCTGAAAATCGACGGTCATCCGGTGGAAATCGTGCAAACCCAGGACCGGATGGTTCGCGTGGCACGCATCGTTCTGGAAGAGCCGAAGTGATCGGAAACTGGGAGACCCTGCCTGGGACACGTGAATCCTGGGTGGCCGGAGCAGCCGTTCTGTCGTTCGTCGCAGGCTTTGGGGTGGAGCAGGCCGTGAAACGCATTCCGCGCAGACTGACGCAGGATGGCAGCCTGCCGGACGGTTCGGGCCGGCTGGCGCGCTGGTATCGGTTCCTGCCGTTTCTATGCGGCGCACTGGCGGCGCTGGCAGCATGGCGTTTCGGCCCCGGACTGCCTGCTCTCTGCGTGTTGCTGTTCCTGTGGATGCTTCTGGCCCTGGTGTTCATCGATCTGGAAACGTATTTGCTGCCCGACATGCTCACGTTGCCGCTCTTGTGGGGAGGATTGCTGGCCAACTCCTGGGGGCTGATCACCGATCTGCATGCAGCCATTTGGGGGGCGGCGGAAGGGTACCTCCTGTTGTGGGGCGTCTATTGGCTGTACCGTTTTCTCGCCCGTCGGGAAGGGATAGGCCGGGGGGATTTCAAGTTGCTGGCAGCCCTGGGTGCGTGGATGGGATGGGAGTCCCTGCCCCTGATCCTTCTGGGTGCTTCGCTGGCCGGGGTGGTGGTCGGCGGCATCTGGCTGAGGCGCGGGGGACATTCCCGAAACACGCCGATACCGTTCGGGCCTTTTCTTGCGGTGGCAGGATATGGTGTTATGCTTTGGGGTAAAGGAGGGATACCGTGAGCAAATTCATCGTTGGGGTGACCGGGGGAATCGGTTCCGGCAAATCAACAGTGGCCGAACTGTTTGCCAAGCTGGGGGCGGGCGTGGTGGACACGGACGCCATTTCCCGGCAGTTGACTGCGCCCGGAGGGGCGGCAATCCCTGCCATTCGTGACAAATTCGGGGAGGCGTTCATCAACGAGGATGGCAGCCTTAACCGTACGATCATGCGCGATTATGTGTTCAACCACCCGCAGGCCCGCAAGCAACTGGAAAACATCATGCATGGCAGGATCAGGGATGCCGTGCACGCCGCCCTCGAGGCAGCAACGCAGCCTTACGTGCTGCTGGTAGTTCCCCTCCTCATTGAAGTGGGCAGTTACAGACCCCTCTTGTCCCGTGTTCTGGTGGTGGATTGCGAAGAAGAACTGCAGGTTCAGCGCGCATCGGCGCGGCCCGACATGTCGCCGGAAGCCGTAAAGGCGATCATGGCGGCTCAAACGGATCGCAAAACCCGGTTGCGGGTGGCGGATGACGTGATTGAAAACAACGGGGATCTCACAAGTCTTGAATCGGTCGTCCGTTCGCTGGATCGCCAGTACCGTGCAATGGCGTCCGGATCGCAGTAAACCATTTGATTTTCATATAATTGGCGCGGCCAGGGATTGCGTTCCCGGCCGATTTGGGCCACACTTGGGCGGTTTCCGGGGCCGCCTTCGGTGATCATCTACGATTATCCGCTCAACGAGCAGATCCGAATCTTCCTGCGCTTGAAGGCGCTTTTCAGGCGTGCCTTCTATTTCATAGAACGGGAAGAAGCCTGGGATCACCATGCCGCGCTGATGACGGTATTCGAGATTCTCGACGTCACGGCGCGCGCTGACGTCAAATCAGACCTGCTTCAATCCCTGGAACGACAGAGGCTGGCGCTCACGCCGCTGAGGAACAATCCCAACGTATCCCAGGAATCCCTTGAGAAAGCGCTTTCCGACCTCGAAACGGCGGCTTACGATCTGCATGGCAGCAAAGGAAAGTTCGGCGAACAGTTGCGGAACCACGAATGGCTGATGGCCATCAAGCAGCGCTCGGGCATACCGGGGGGCATGTGCGATTTCGACTTGCCGGCTTACCATTATTGGCTGTCGCTCGGCCGGGAGGCGCGGCGCAGCCAGCTCAACGAATGGGTGGCGCCCATGTTGTCCACCTACCGGGCGTTGCGGGTCCATGTGACACTGCTGCTCGAAAGCGGTAAGGCCCAGGAGTTTCAGGCGACACGCGGACTGTTCCAGCAAACCAAAGTCGGCCCCGACGTGCGTTTGCTGCGCGTCGCCCTCGACTCGGGTCGGGCCTGCGTGCCGGAAATCAGCGCCAACAAGTACCTGCTGAACATCCGTTTTCTGGAGGCAGGTGAAACGGCGCGCTTCAAGGTGTGCGCCGAAGACATTCCGTTTACCCTGATTTTCTGTTCGCTTTAGAACCCTATTCCCGGCGTGCCCTCAGGGAGTTCCAGTCCTGCCGGGATGTGGCGATGCCCACGCCGATTTCCTGCACCTCTTCGAAAATCGTGGTCTTTCGGATGGTGGCTTCCACGTGGTCCACGCGCGGGTCATCGAAACAATGGGTGACCAGCTCGTCAAGCAAATCCTCGATCAGCGCGACATGGGGGCGTTCTGCCCAGCTTTGAATGAAATTGCGCAACGGTTCGTAATCGACCGTGTCGCCGATATGGCGGATGCGGCGCAGCGCCGAAAAAGGAAAGGAAAGGGTGACCGAAACCAGGATATCCTGAGGGCCTGTTTTTTCGAAATCATGAATCCCGAGGCGCACGGAACAGTGCGCATTCTGGATGATGCAGTAGTACCGGCTCATGCCACCGGTTCGAGGGCGGCACGCAGTTTCTGGAGAGCCCGGGCTTCGATCTGGCGAACGCGTTCTGCGGAAATGCCCATCTCTCCCGCCAGATCCTGCAAAGTCGCCGCCGGCTTTTCTCCCTGGAGCCAACGGGCGGAGACGATGCGCTGGCTGCGCTCGTCCAATCTGGCCAGAGCCTGGTGCAGGCCTTCGTGGCGCAGGGAATTCTGCTCCCGGGTTTCCAACAGTTCCACGGGGCCGGCCGACTCGTCGGCCAGGTAGGCGATCGGACTGACCCAGTGTTCATCGTCGTCGGGGCCGGGGTCCAGGGAAATGTCCTGTCCCGACAGGCGGACTTCCATTTCACTCACGTCTTCCGGGCGGACGCCCAGCTGACGTGCCACTTCCTGGGTTTCGCGACGGGATAGCGAGCCAAAGCCGGGTTTGAGGCTGCGCAGGCCGAAAAACAGCTTGCGCTGGGCCTTGGTGGTCGCGATTTTAACGAGACGCCAGTTGCGCAGGATGTATTCGTGGATTTCGGCCTTGATCCAGTGAACCGCGAAAGAAACGAGGCGGACGCCGCGTTCGGGGTCGAAACGGCGCACGGCTTTCATGAGGCCCACATTCCCTTCCTGGATGAGGTCGGCCTGGGGCAGGCCATAGCCGCTGTACTGGCGGGCAGTGGAAACGACCAAGCGCAGGTGGGAGAGAATAAGACGCTGGGCGGCCTGCAGGTCATTGTGGTCGCGCAACCGACGGCCCAGATCGACTTCCTCCTCCGCGCTCAGCAGGGGGATACGGGATACTGCCTGAATGTATTGCTCCAAGCTTCCGCTCAGGGACGGAACCGGTGCTGGCAATGTCATTTCACGCATGGATCGGTCAACCTCCGTGTTCTGCGGTTATTTTAGCACTCTTGCGATTGGAGTGCTAAAAATGGCAGAGGTTCCGGCTTTTGCCTTCATCGGTATTAAAATAAATTTAATAATATCAATATGTTATGATATTTTTTGGCTGGGGGCTTTCCCGCGAAAATCCTGCGACCAAAATTCTCCGGAAATCCACCCCCGACAGGGGTCCGGAGACGCCTGCTGGGGATGCGACACCGTCATTCAACTTTTCCGTGCCCATCGTTGTCGATTTCGATGTCATTGATGACTTTCTTCACTCCGGCAACTTTGGCGGTAATGTGAACGGCCCGAACCATCTGGTAATCGTCGGTCACGATCCCCGAAAGCCGTACCTCCCCGTTATCTGCCTTGATGTCCAGGTGGTTGCCGTACAAGTCCGTGGCCTGGTCCAGTGCTGACCGCACGGCCTGCTCCAGACGATGGTTTGCAGCGATTTCAGCCGGGGTTTTTTCGGGGAGTGCAGCGCAGGAAACCAGGCAGGTCGAACAGGCTAACATCAACGAAAGGAAAAAAATTTTCATGGCGATACTCCTTTCAATCGGGCATGCAAACCAATACGCCATCACCGAGTGGCTGTTCCGTTCGTCATGCCCACCTTTCATTATGCCTCAACGGCGCTGAACGGGTGTTTTCGGAGCAGGTCCGGATTCGGCAGGCCGATTGGAGGGGGGAGGCTCAACGCTTTGCGGAAAGGCGTCGCAATGTCAGGCTCACGGAAAGGTAAGAACTGGCCCAGCTTAATCCCGCAGAGGTCAGGCACAGCAGCATGCCTTCCCGCAGCGAAAATCCGGCCAGCGAGAGATTGACGGCAAAAAGATCGCTCAAAGGCTGGATGGCATCGTTGTACCAGCGCCTGCCCAGCCAGAGCAGCAGCCAGGCGGCCATGGCACCCAGGATCCCTTCCAGCACGCCGAAATAGAGGAATGGGCGCCTGATGTAACCCGCTGTCGCGCCGATCAGATGAGTGACTTCGATTTCGCCGCGCGCCGCAAGTACCTGCTGCCGAACGGTACTGAACACCGTAAAGGCCAAAGCGACGGTCAGCAGGGCGGTAAGGCCGCCGGTGCCGCGACGGGCAAACTGAAGCAGTGCGTCCAGACGTTTGGCCCAGGCGCTGTCCACCTGGACACGCTCAACTTTGTTCCAGCGGGCCAGCGTTGCGCGCAGCGACTCGAGGGCTTGGGGAGCGGTGTTGCGTGCGCGGATGACAAAAGCGTGGGGCAGGGGGTTGCGGTCCAGGGTGCCGATTGCTTCAGCCAGGCCCGGGGTCGCTTTCAGTTCGGCCAAGGCCTGCGTGCTGGAAATGTAGCGAAACTCGCGCACGTCGGTGCGTGCGGCGAGGCCGTCCCATACGGAGCGGACGGCCGCATCGTCCGCGTCCAGGGACATGAACAGGGTGAGGTGAGGTTCGTGCAGCGTGCCTTCGCTCAGGAATGCCGCCTGATTGATCAGGCGCAGGATGCCTGCTGGGAGGCTCAGGGAGAAGGCAATGACCAGTACGCCGATCAGGTTTGCGAAAGGGTTCCGTCCAAACTGGGACAGGGCTTGGCGCAATGCAGTCAGGTGCTGATGAAACCATCCGAGCATCAGAGCGCCTCCGAAGACGCTGTTTCGGTGTCGCCGCTCAGGAGGCCGTCTTCCAGGCGCAGGATGCGACACGGGGACGATGTCTCAAATGCTGCGTCGTGCATGGCAATGATGACCGTGACGCCCGTCTCGTTGAATGACCTGAATATGTCCAGAATGACGCTGGCGTAGCCCTGGTCCAGGTGCCCGGTCGGCTCGTCAGCAATCACCAGGCGAGGCCGATTGACGATGGCCCTGGCGATGCACAGGCGCTGACGCTCTCCTCCTGAAAGGGCAAGCGGCGAAGTGCGGGCCTGATTCTCAAGCCCGACTTTTTCGAGCGCGGTCGCCACGCGGCGTTTGGCCTCCCTGCCGTACAGGCCGGCAATGTGCAGGGGCAGGGCGGCATTTTCTTCGACGCTGCGATCCATAAGGAGAAAATGGTCCTGGAATACCAGGCCGATATTTCGGCGCAAACGGGCCCGGGCAGCGTTGCTGAGGCGGGTGATTTCCTGGCGGTGTATGGCAAGTGACCCGCTGGTTGGGCGCTCGATGCCTGACATCAGCCTCAGGAGAGTGCTTTTCCCGGCGCCAGAACGACCTGTGACGAGCACCATTTCTCCGTCTTCAATGTCCAGAGTGACTCCGCGGAGTGCCTCATGGCCGTCCGGATATCGCTTGGCAACGGTGTTCAGGGTGATCATTCGATCAGGGCATCCACAAACTCTCGGGCATTGAATGGGTGCAGGTCTTCGAGCGCCTCGCCGACGCCGATGAACCTGATCGGAATCGGGCGCTCTCCTGCGATGGCTGCCACGACTCCGCCACGGGCCGTGCCGTCCAGCTTGGTGACGATAAGCCCGGTCAACTGCAGGGCATCGTCAAATGCCCGGACCTGGGCCAGCGCATTCTGTCCGGTGTTGGCATCCAGCACCAGCAGGATTTCGTGGGGGGCTGACGGATCTGCCTTGGCCACAACACGCTTGACCTTGCGGATTTCCTCCATCAGGTGAAGCTGGGTGGGCAGGCGGCCTGCCGTATCGGCCAGCACGACGTCGATGCCCCTTGCTTTGGCAGCCCGGATCGCGTCAAAAATAACTGCGGCAGAATCCCCCTTTTCCTGCATGATGACAGGGACCCGGTTACGTTCCCCCCAAGCCGCCAGCTGGGCAACGGCTGCGGCGCGAAACGTGTCTCCTGCCGCCAGAAGCACGGAATGGCCCTGCTGAATCAGATGCTGCGCCAGTTTTCCGATTGTCGTGGTTTTTCCTGCTCCGTTCACGCCCACGAACAGAATGATGTAGGGTCGATGCTCTCCGCTTTCCGTCAGGGAAGCCTCCAGAGGCTCAAGCAGGCGAAGCAGGGCGGACTTGAGCAGCGGTTTCAAGGCTTCAGGCGAGTCCACCTGTTCGCGGCGGGCGTCCTGGCGCAGCTGGGCAATCAGCTTCCCGCTGGTGGACGTGCCCACGTCGGCACTGATCAAGGCTTCTTCAAGGGTGTCAAACCAGGCGTCGTCGAGGCGTCCTGCGAAAAGCCCTCCCAAGCCTTCCTGCAGCTTTTGCCGGCTGTTGCGCAACCCCGAGCGCAGCCGGGCCATCCAGCCGGGGGGGGGCGAGGGCTCTGAGGCCGCTGCTGGAGCAGGGGATTTCTTGAATAAGCCAAACATCGGACAATAGGGGTTTTTCAGAGCGTGTTTTCCGCAACGATTCTACCTTAAATGACCAGCCAGATTCGCATCATCGGCGGTCGCTGGCGCGGTCGCAGCATACGTTTTTCCGCTGAGCCCGGGCTTCGCCCGACGCCCAACCGGGTGCGCGAAACCCTGTTCAACTGGCTTGGGCAGACCTTGCCTGATTTCCGCTGTCTGGACCTGTTTGCAGGCAGCGGAGCGCTCGGGTTCGAAGCGTTGTCGCGCGGTGCTGCCCAAGTGGTTTTTGTCGAAAGGCAGCGGGCGGCAGCCCGCATGCTGCGGGAAAATGCCGATCGTCTGGGGGCTGGAGAGGCGGCCGAGGTGGCCTTGTCCGAAGCCATGACATGGTTGCGGCGCGATGATCGGAAGTTCGACCTTGTTTTTCTTGATCCGCCGTTTTCCGGGCAGGACCTGGCCGAAGTGCTGCCGCTGCTGCCGGGTCATTTGGCTCCAGGAGGGCTCGTCTACTGTGAAAGTTTCGGGGGTGTGTCAGAATCACCCCTTTGGAGCGAAATCCGGTCTGCGAGGGCCGGGCAGGTCACGTACCAGCTGATCACGCCAAAACAGGAACCCGAGCCATGAAGACCAAAGCCGTCTATGCCGGCACGTTTGACCCCATGACCTTGGGGCACGAAGACCTGGTGCGGCGGGCCTGCCGCCTGTTCGATTCCGTGGTGGTTGCCGTGGCGGACAGTCGAAACAAGCGCCCCCTGTTCCCGCTCGACGAACGGGTGGAAATGGCGCGGGAATCCCTGCTGGACTGCCGCAACGTGGTGGTCTCGGGGTTTTCCGGCCTGCTCGCGGACTTCCTTCGTGAAACGGGTGCCAATATCATCCTGCGCGGACTGCGTGCCGTTTCGGACTTTGATTTTGAGTTTCAGATGGCCGGAATGAACCGAAAACTGCATCCGGAGGTCGAAACCTTGTTTCTGACCCCTTCGGACCAGTACATGTTCATTTCGTCCACAATCGTGCGAGAAATTGCCCTGCTGGGGGGCGATGTCAGCCAGTTTGTCAATCCCGGCATTCGGGGCCGGCTCGACCGGCATGTGGGAATGCTCGGGCAATCAGGAAGTTGAGCCATGGCTTTGATGATCACGGATGAATGCATCAATTGTGATGTTTGTGAACCGGAATGTCCCAACGACGCCATATCACAAGGTGCGGAAATATATGAAATCGACCCAAACCACTGTACGGAATGCGTCGGCCACTACGACACGCCGCAATGTCGGGAAGTCTGCCCTGTCGATTGCATCCCGCTCAATCCAGAATATCCGGAAACGCGGGAGCAGCTCCAGCTCAAATACGATCGGTTGATGCAAAAAAAGGCATCCACAGCATGAAAGGCCTTTCAGCTCCCCGCATCATCCGGAAACTGGCCTTCGCGATCAGCCTGTGCGCCGGACTGTCCCAGGCGGGCGAACTGCCGTCCTTGGCAGACGAGCGGCCCTGGAATCCAGCAGACCATCCCGGGGTGAAACTGCCTGCCCAGGAACTGACAGCCCAGCTTGTCTATCAACTGTTGCTGGCCGAAATCGCTGCCCAGAGAGACCATCTGGGCATCGCGGTGGACACCTACCTGGACCTGGCCCGCAGCACCCATGATCCGCGCATCGCGCATCGCGCGACGGAAGTGGCGTTGTACGCCCATGACCTGAAGGCGGCGCAGGACGCCATCAGCATCTGGCTTGCGGACGACCCGGCCTCGTCCGGGGCGCGCGAAGCCTTGGCGGCGCTGATTCTCGCCCAGCCCAAGATGCCCGACGTGGGCGACCAACTGGAAGCCGTGCTTGCGAGCGACAAGGAGAACCTTGCGCGGGATTTTCGCAATCTGGACATCATTTTCATGCAACATCCAGACCACGAAGGCGCTCTGGCTTTGGCCCAACGGCTGGCAGAGCCTTATCCGGATCTTCCTGAGGCGCATTATCTGGTCGGCTCGACGGCATTCATTGCAGCCCAGGACGAGCTGGCGCTTGAGGAAGTCCAGAAGGCTGCTGCACAGCGCCCCGGATGGGAGGCAGCCGCTTTGCTGGAAGGACGAATCCTGCAGCAAGGGGACAGCGGCAAGGCGCGCAGCTTTTACCTGGCTTTTCTCGAAAGTTATCCCCAGGCAAAAGATGTTCGTCTCATGTTTGCCCGTTATCTGGTCGAGCTGAAAGATTACCGGGCTGCGCGCGAGCAATTCACCCTCATCCTGAAGGGAGTGCCGGACAACCCCGACCTCACGCTCGCAGTTGCTTTGTTGACGCTGCAGCTCAAGGACTACGAGCAGGCTATTCCACTGCTAGAAAGGGCGCTGGAATTGGGCTACCGGGACCCGGATGCAGCCCGGTTTTATTTGGGCGAAGCCTTCGAAGACCAGAAGCAATGGGGCGAAGCGGCGCACTGGTACGGAGAGGTGTCCGGCGGTGAGCAGCTGACGGCAGCACGGATCCGCGTTGCGCTGATGCTGTCCAAGCAGAACCAGGTGCAGAAAGCCCTCGACATGCTGCGTGCGATACCCGCCCGCACACCAGAGCAGCGGGAACAGCTGGCGCTCGCAGAAGAGCAGATCCAGCGCGATGCGGGCGATTACCAGGGCGCATTCGACACCCTGACCAGTGCGCTGCACCGCATGCCGGATTCGACCGATCTGCTGTACGAACGGGCCATCGTTTCCGACAAGCTCAACCGGATGGACACCCTTGAACAGGACCTGCGCCGAGTGATTGCCTTGCGTCCTGAATATGCGCATGCCTACAACGCGCTTGGCTACAGCCTGGCGGACAGGTCCATTCGCCTCGACGAGGCCCTCACACTGATCCAGAAGGCGTTGTCATTGGCACCGGACGACCCGTTCATCATGGACAGCCTGGGGTGGGTGCAATTTCGCATGGGGCACGTCCAGGAATCCATTGTCACGCTCAAACGGGCTTACGCCATCCAGGATGACCCGGAAATTGCAGCCCATTTGGGGGAAGCGCTGTGGGTTTCCGGCGACGAGGCAGAAGCCCGTAAAACCTGGGAAGGCGGATTGAAAGCAAACCCGGACAACGAGGCGTTGCAATCCACCATGCACCGGTTTCTTCATTGACCCATGTTGCATTCGAAGGGCCTGCTGGCCGGCCTTTTGCTGTTGCTGGCCGGTTGCGCCAGCCTGACTCCCCACCCTTCGCCGGTTGACCAGGTAGTTGGTCGGGGAACCCTTCAAGGGTTCCGGTTTTCCGGTCGGCTTGCCGTACAACAGCCCGCTGGCTCCGACAGCGGGAAAATCGAATGGTCCAGCCATGGCGAACAGGCGCACGTGGAACTGCTTTCCCCCCTGGGTTCCACTGTCGCCGAATTGGACCGGACGCCGCAGCAAGTGCATCTCGTGTTGTCCGACCACAGCGAGTACGTGGCCCCGAACGCGGAGCAACTGACCCAGTCAGTCCTGGGGTATGCGCTGCCACTGGAAGGTTTGCCCTGGTGGGTCCGTGGCCGTGCCGCTCCCGACGAGGGGGCTGTCCGGTTTGTCAGCGGTCCGGACGGGCATCCTGAATTGTTGGCCCAGGGAGGCTGGATCGTCCATTACGGCGCCTGGCGCGACGTGGGGGGGGAGTCCTTGCCGACCGTCCTGTCCATGGAACGGGATTCTTTGACCATTCGCTTGCACATCGACCAGTGGGTCCTGGAGCGGGGCAAGAGTGAGCGCTGACTATATCCAGGTTCCCGCCCCGGCGAAGCTTAATCTGTTTCTGCATGTGACGGGGCGCAGGCCGGACGGCTATCACACGTTGCAGACGCTGTTCACGTTCATCGATTTTGGGGATCTCCTGGACTTCCTGCCGGCCCCGGAGGGGGTCGTGGAACGGATCGGACCGGTCGAGAACGTACCGGAACAGGAAGACTTGTGCCTCAAGGCAGCATGGCTGCTTTTGCTGAAAAGCGGTGTCCGCGCAGGGGTGCGCATCCGTTTGGACAAGCGAATTCCGGTCGGCGGAGGGCTTGGCGGGGGCAGTTCGGATGCCGCAACCACCCTGATCGCCTTGAATCGCCTGTGGGGAGTGGGATGGGAGCGCTCGCGGCTTGCCGCATTGGGCCTTCAGCTGGGTGCCGATGTCCCTGTTTTTATCCAAGGGCAGAGCGCGTTCGCCGAAGGCGTGGGCGAACGCCTGACGCCGTGCACTGTTCAGGAGCGGTGGTACCTGGTGGCTTGTCCCCGGATTGCGGTTTCCACCCGGGAAATCTTTGCCGCGCCTGAATTGACAAGGAATTCGATCCCGGTCAAAATGTGCGACTTTTCGGCGGGATTTGGGCGCAACGACCTCCAGCCCGTCGTCATGCAACGCTACCCCCAGGTCGCCAAGTTGCTCGAATGGCTTGGCAGTTGGGGGGATCCCAGAATGACCGGCTCCGGATCCTGCTGCTTCGTGTCTTTTCCGGGGGCAGCGGAAGCTCGGGAAGCGTTGCGACGGATGCCGCCGGAATACACGGGATTCGTGGCCCGCGGGATGAACCAACATCCCTTGCGGGACTGGTTGTAGAGCAGTACTGCAGGGGAGTCGCCAAGTGGTAAGGCACCGGATTTTGATTCCGGCATTCGTAGGTTCGATCCCTACCTCCCCTGCCATGCAGGCATCACATCACTTCATGCCAGGAGCGCCATGTCTTCAGCCAACCTGATGGTGTTTACCGGCACCGCCAATCCGAAATTGGCCAGCGAAGTGGCCGCCCACCTGAACATTTCGGTGGGCAGGGCCACGGTGGGCCGTTTCAGCGACGGGGAAGTGATGGTTGAGATTCTGGAGAACGTGCGGGGGCGGGACTGTTTCATCCTGCAATCCACCTGCGCACCCACCAACGACCATTTGATGGAAGTCATGGTGATGTGTGACGCGCTGCGTCGGTCTTCCGCAGCCAGGATCACGGCGGCGATTCCCTATTTCGGGTACGCCCGCCAGGATCGCAGACCGCGCTCGGCGCGCGTGGCCATTTCCGCAAAAGTGGTCGCCAACATGCTGCAGGGCGCCGGGGTGGACCGGGTGCTGACCATGGACCTCCATTCAGACCAGATCCAGGGCTTTTTTGACATCCCCGTGGACAATGTCTATTCGACGCCGGTTCTGCTGGGAGATGTCTGGCGATCCGGTTACCAGAACCTGACTGTGGTCTCCCCGGACGTTGGCGGTGTGGTTCGCGCCAGAGCCATGGCCAAGCGGCTGGAAGCCGACCTGGTCATTATTGACAAACGGCGGCCGAAACCCAACGTGGCGCAGGTGATGAACGTCATCGGCGACGTGGCAGGGCGCGTCTGCCTGATCATGGATGACATGGTGGACACGGCCAACACCCTGTGCGAGGCTGCCGCCGCCCTGAAAAAGCACGGGGCTGCCAAAGTGCTGGCTTATATCACCCATCCGGTCCTTTCAGGCGGTGCCGTGGATCGGATTGCGCAGTCGTCGCTGGATGAACTGGTGGTCACCGACACCATTCCGCTGTCGGAACAGGCTGCCGCATGCCGGCGCATTCGGCAGCTGGGGATCGCCGGTTTGCTGGCAGAGACCATGCGCCGCATCAGCGACGAGGACTCGGTCAGTTCGTTGTTCATGGAATGATTCACCCCGCTGTCTGGTCGCGGACAGCGGTTTTTACCAACGGGAAACACAAGGAACCACATCATGGAAATCGAAGTCACCCAAAGAACAGTGCAGGGCACCGGAGCGAGCCGCCGCCTGCGCCGTAACGGACGCGTGCCGGGCATCCTTTACGGTGCCGGCAAAGACGCACTCGCCATCGAGCTCGACCACAACGACCTTTATCACAAGCTGCGCCAGGAAGCGTTCCACTCTTCCGTGCTGACCATCAAGCTCAACGGAGAGGGTCAGCCTGCGTTGCTGCGCGACGTGCAAATGCACCCCTTCAGGCAGCTCGTTTTGCACGTGGACTTCCAGCGCGTGGATGCCAACCGCAAAATCCACATGAAAGTGCCATTCCATTTCATCAATGGCGACATTTGCCCGGGGGTCAAGCTTTCCGGTGCCATCATCAGCCATATCCTGAATGAAGTGGAAGTGCTCTGTTTGCCGGGGGACCTGCCCGAGTTCATCGAAGTGGACCTCAAGGACCTGACCGTGGGCCATTCCATCCATCTTTCGGACCTCAAAGTCTCCCAGGGGATCGAATTTGCAGCATTGGCGAAAGGAGAAAACGCTGCCGTAGCCGCCGCCGTCCTGCCCAGGGCTGCACGTGCCGAAGAGGAGGCAGCTCCCGCTGTCGCCGTTGCCGATGTTCCGGCGGCCAACCAGAAGGCCCCGGCTGCAGAAGCCGGAAAAGAAGCTGGCAAGAAGTGATCCGGTTTCTCCCGGCGCCTTGGGCGCCGGGAGATGATGCCATCCCTTGTCCGCCAATCCTTTGCAACTGATCGTCGGCCTCGGCAATCCCGGTCCGGAATACCAGGATACCCGGCACAATGCCGGGTTTTGGTTCGTGGACCGGGTGGCTCGGCTTGCAGGCAGCGCGTTCAGGCCAGAATCCCGTTTTCACGGCGAAGTGGCCAAAGTCCGCCTGGACGGCCGAGACCTTTGGTTGCTCAAGCCGGCGACGTACATGAATGCGAGCGGCCGTGCCGCTGCTGCATTGGCGCATTTTTACAAGCTCCTGCCGGAACAGCTGCTCGTGGTGCACGACGAGCTCGACCTGTCTCCGGGGAGCGCCAAACTCAAGAAGGGCGGTGGCGCTGCTGGGCACAACGGGCTCAAGGACCTGATCGCGGCGTTGGGCAGCCCCGAATTTTGGCGATTACGCATCGGGATCGGGCATCCCGGGCAGCGGGGCGAAGTGGTCGATTACGTGCTTCACCGTCCTTCCCGCAGCGAGCAGGAGGCTATCGAGGGTTCCCTGACGCGTGCCCTGGACGTGCTCCCGCTTCTGGTTGCAGGAAACGTATCGGCCGCGATGACGAATCTCCACGCCAATCCAAAAAAGGATTCGGTGGTGGACAAAGGTTGAAACCATGAGTCTCAAATGCGGTATCGTGGGGCTTCCCAACGTGGGGAAGTCCACACTTTTCAATGCGCTCACCAAGGCGGGCATCGCCGCGGAAAACTACCCCTTCTGCACCATCGAGCCGAACGTCGGTGTCGTGGAAGTGCCGGATCCCCGTCTGGGCGCCCTGGCTGAGATCGTGCATCCTGAACGGGTCGTACCTGCAGTGACGGAATTCGTGGACATTGCGGGACTCGTGGCCGGAGCGTCAAAAGGCGAAGGCCTGGGCAACCAGTTCCTCGCCAACATCCGGGAAACCGATGCCATTGCCCATGTGGTGCGCTGCTTCGAGGATCCCAACGTGGTTCACGTGGCGGGGCGGGTTCAGCCCCTGGACGACATTGAAACCATTCATACCGAGCTCGCGTTGGCTGACCTGGCCACGGCGGAAAAAGCCCTGGGCAGAGCCCAGAAGTCGGCCAAATCTGGCGACAAGGAGGCCCTGAAGCTGACAGGCCTGTTGGAACAGGTGCTGGCCCAGCTCAACCAGGGGCGGCCGGTGAGGACTCTGGGGCTGGATGCAGAAGCGACAGCCTTGCTTCGCCCGCTTTGCCTGATCACGGCCAAGCCCACGCTGTACGTGGCCAATGTTCTGGAAAACGGATTTCAAGGCAATTCCCTGCTGGAGCAGGTCCAGGCATTCGGGCAAAAAGAAGGGGCGCCGGTCGTGCCCATTTGCGCTGCCTTGGAAGCCCAAATGGCCGACCTGAGCGAGGCGGACCAGACCTTGTTCCTGGCGGACATGGGATTGTCAGAGCCCGGGCTGAACCGCCTGATCCGGGCGGCTTACCGGCTGCTCGGGCTGGAGACCTATTTTACTGCGGGCGTCAAGGAAGTCAGGGCCTGGACGATCCATGCCGGCGACACGGCGCCCCAGGCGGCAGGCGTCATTCACAACGATTTCGAGCGGGGCTTTATCAGGGCAGAAGTCATTTCCTACGAGGATTTCGTGGCCTGCCACGGCGAACAGGGCGCCAAAGAGGCGGGGAAAATGCGACTGGAAGGCAAGGAGTATCGGGTAAAAGACGGGGATGTGATGCATTTCCGCTTCAATGTCTGAACTTTGCCCTGGTTAAATTGCCTGACGGAACGGATTGGGTCGGATGTTTAAAAATCCCATATAATTCGTTCCGTTGCCCAAGATGTAACAAATTATTCCATGCAATGGGTTGTCTAATATTTAGTCAGGAGTGACCAGTCATCGACACGATTCACTTGGCGGGAAAAGGGCGGGGCGCAGTCTTGCTGCTGCACGGGCTCTACGGAACCCCGCAACAGCTGCAGTACATCGGGCGCAAATTGAACGTGGCTGGCGGATACGATGTTCGCATTCCCAACATCCAGGGATATTCGGTTTTCGACGAGCCCGTTCCCAGCAAAACGACGAACTGGGAACACTGGATGGAGCAAGTGGAGGCCCAGTTTGAAGACTTGAAGCAAGAGCACGGTCAAGTCAGCGTTGCGGGGCTTTGCATCGGCGCCGACTTGTGCATGGAGCTTGCCATTCGTCGCAGCGCGGATCTCCACGCACTTTGCCTTTATTCGGCACCGCTGCAGTATGACGGCTGGAACGTAACCTGGATGCGCTGGTTTAAATTTCTGGGTTACTACACTCCAGCCCGTTTCATGGTGTCCCTCACGGAACGGCCTCCCTACGGACTCAAGGATGAGCGCATCCGCCAGTGGGTGGCAACCCAGATGGCCAAACGAGGCACCTCGGCGCTGGGTTCTTCTCAATCGCCGCTGACCGGCGTTTACCAGTCGGAACGCCTGATGAAGACGGTACGGCGGAATTTGCATAAAATCACCGTTCCGACGCTTGTTATGCACGCGGTGGAGGACGACCTGGCCAGCCCGCGCAACGCCGATATTATCGCCCGCAGCGTCTCCTCAAGCGAAGTTAAAAAAGTGCTGCTGGAAAACTGCTATCACATCATCACCATGGATTTTGAAAAGGAGCGCGTGGCCCAGGAAACCTTGGAGTTTGTAAGCCGGCAGTCCTTGCGGATGCTGGATACGGACCAAACCAGGCTCCGGTTGGTAGGCTGACGCTGAACATATGAGTTCATTGCCCGTAATACAAAAAATGCTGGTGGAAGAATTTGGTTTGACTCCGGAACAGGTGCATGCCGAATCCCGGTTGGACGAGCTTGGAGTCGATTCGCTCGCCACGGTGGAATTCATGTTCATGCTGGAAGACAAGTTCAAGCTGAAAATGACCGGCGAACCCGTCCCCATCAAAACGGTGGGCGACATCGCACGGGAAGTCGACGCCATGGTCGCAAAACAGGGCATTGTGCTGGATGCCGGGGGCCAGGCGTCCTGACCATGCAACGCGTGGTCGTGACTGGCGTGGGCGCCATAACGCCGCTCGGTGAAAACGCCGATACGCTGGTACAAGCGCTGAATCAGGGCATTTCCGGCGTGCGTGCGCTCGATGCACCCTGGACGGCGCAGCTGGCCTCCCCCTTGGCGGCGCCGGTCACGGTGCCGGTCGAAACCCATTTTCCGAAATTGCGCCGGCTGGTGCTCGACCGGGTGGCACAGCTGTCGCTATTGGCCAGTCGCGAGGCGCTCTCCCAGTCCGGGCTGGATTTTCACGGCGATGCTGGGCTGGAGTGCGGCATTTTCTGGGGAACCGGCATGGGCGGTGCCACCACGCTCGAGCAGGCTTACGTCGAATCATTGCTCAACAAGGCGACCCGGCCCCGGCCTTCGACGATCGTCATGTTCATGGCAAACTCAGCAGCGGGACAGATCGGCATCGAATACAAAATCCGGGGGCCCAGTTTCACATACAGCTCGGCCTGCTCTTCCTCCGCGGTCGCCATCGGGGAAGCGTTCACTGCCATTCGTGAAGGCCGGATCCGTTACGCCGTGGCTGGCGGCGGAGAGGCCCTGCTGACGCTGGGGGTCATGAAGGCCTGGGAGTCGCTGCAGACCCTGGCAAAACCCGATCCTCTGCATCCTGAAGCCTCCTGCAAGCCATTTTCGAAGGACCGCAGCGGATTCATCCTGGGTGAAGGTGCAGCAGCCCTGATCCTTGAGAGCGCCGCTTCGGCAGAAGCGCGCGGGGCCGGGATCCTGGCAGAAATCATCGGGTACGGCAACACCACGGACGCCAGCCACATTACCCAGCCCGATGCGGGAGGGCAGGCGCGAGCCATGTGCGCAGCGCTTTCCCAGGCTGGGGTCGGCCCGAATGAGATCCACCACATCAATGCCCATGGAACAGGCACCCTGGTGGGTGACGTATCGGAAACCCAGGCCATCAAGCAGGCCTTCGGCGAAGCGGCGCGCCGCATTCCCATCAGTGCCACCAAAGCACTGCACGGCCACCTGATGGGGGCGACAGGGGCGGTGGAAATGGTGGCTGCGCTCGGCGCGCTGCAAACCCGGACGGTACCCCCGACAGCGCATCTGGACCATCCTGACCCCGAATGCGATCTTGACTATGTGCCCGAAGGGGCCAGGACATTGGCCGTGCTGGACACGGTCATGAGCAATTCCTTTGGTTTTGGCGGCAACAACGCCGTGCTGATTGCTCGGCGCTACTCTTCCTGACGAACTCTCTCCTTCTGCGGCGTGCCAGGCCCGGCACGCCGGTCAGAACGTGCCAAGAATCCCGCGTACACGCTGGATGACGCCTGCCCAGTCGCCAGCCTTTGACTGTCGGAACAGTCTTGCCGACGGATACCAGGGAGAGTCTTCACGATCCAGCATCCAGCGGTAGTCGGGGGCATGCGGCAGCAGGATCCAGACGGGCTTTCCCAATGCGCCCGCAAGATGGGCGGTGCTCGTGTCCACGCTGATGACGAGGTCAAGGCATTCGATCAATGCCGCAGCGTCCGAGAAGTCGGTGAGATCGTCTTGGTGCTGCCGAATTTCAGGGTGTGCTTCCAGGATTTCCAGATCGGGCTGGCGGTATTCCTTCTGCAGCGAGTGCCATTCAATCGGAAGGTCCGTCAGCGGCAGCAATTCCTTCAGCCAGATGCTGCGATTTAGATCGTTCTTGTGGTCCCTGCTGCCGGACCAGGTGAGACCGACCCTTAGCCGCGCTGGCCCAAGTTTTTCCTGCCATACCTTCACTTTTTCCTTGTCGCTGAAAAGGTAGGGGACTTCAGCCGGGATGGTTCCAACCGTCGTCTTGAACACGTAGGGAAGGCTCATGATCGGACAATACGCGTCAACCTCCGGCAACACATCACCTTTGGCAACCACGGTCATCGGGCAATTCAGGGTTGAGACGAGAGGCACCAGGGGTTGCTGAACCTCAAGAATGATGTCGGCCCCCAGGGCGCGGACTTGGGGCAGGTAGCGGCAAAACTGGATGACGTCGCCGTATCCCTGTTCACCATGAATCAAGAGCTTGCGTCCACGGATATCCGCCTGACCACGCCAGGGGGGCTTCGGGAAGGGGGGGTAGTTGTGTTTGAGCGGGTCATACTTGAAACGCCATTCAAACAGTTCCCATCCCTCAAGATATTGCCCCATCAATATCAAGAGCAGGGATTTATTCCAATAGGCTTCGACATGGTCCGGCTTGAGTGCCAGGGCCTGATCGTAACTGGCCAGCGCTTCATTCAGTCGTTGTGTCTCCCGAAGTGCATTGCCGCGATTGCTATGCGCTTCAGCAAAGTCAGGTTTGAGTGCCAGCGCCCTGTCGTAACTGGCCAGCGCTTCATCCAGTCGTTGGGTCTCTCGAAGCGCATTGCCGCGATTACCATGCGCTTCAGCAAAGTCGGGTTTGAGCGCCAGCGCCCTGTCGTAACTGGCCAGCGCTTCATCCAGTCGTTTGAGATCCTTAAGGGCATTCCCCCGATTGAAATGCGCCTCGGCATGGCTTGGCATGTATGACAGGGCCTTGTCATAACTGGCTATCGCATCTGCTGGGCGATGTAAATCTCGCAGGGCATTGCCTTGGTTGCTATAGGCCTCAGCAAAGTCGGGTTTGAGAGCGAGCGCCCTATCGTAATTGGCAAGAGCTTCTGCCGGCTGTTTGAGGTCTCGATGTGCCAATCCTAGATTATTGAATGCAAATGGGTTATTTGGAGATATCCTGGCAGATCTGCGCAAATGGTCTACGCATAACCTGAGCTGGCCGATCTGCAAATAGGCGGTTCCAAGCAAGTACAACAGTTGTGCGTTGTTCTGCTGTTTTGCCAGAACTTTCGCGTACAGCTTAATTGCGTCCTCTATCTTTCCTGATTGATGCAGCTGAAACGCTTCACTGATGAATTTTTGGACATTGATCATAGCGAGACAGGGAATGCTCAGGCCGGGTTGCCGATGAACCGGAAGTCAGCACGCTCAGGCCCCGTCAGAATTTCTGGCATACCTGTTCCTTCACTGACTGGATGACGCCTGCCCAATCGCCAGCCTTTGACTGTCGGAACAGTCTTGCCGACGGATACCAGGGAGAGTCTTCACGATCCAGCATCCAGCGGTAGTCGGGGGCATGCGGCAGCAGGATCCAGACGGGCTTTCCCAATGCGCCCGCAAGATGGGCGGTGCTCGTGTCCACGCTGATGACGAGGTCAAGGCATTCGATCAATGCCGCAGCGTCCGAGAAGTCGGTGAGATCGTCTTGGTGCTGCCGAATTTCAGGGTGTGCTTCCAGGATTTCCAGATCGGGCTGGCGGTATTCCTTCTGCAGCGAGTGCCATTCAATCGGAAGGTCCGTCAGCGGCAGCAATTCCTTCAGCCAGATGCTGCGATTTAGATCGTTCTTGTGGTCCCTGCTGCCGGACCAGGTGAGACCGACCCTTAGCCGCGCTGGCCCAAGTTTTTCCTGCCATACCTTCACTTTTTCCTTGTCGCTGAAAAGGTAGGGGACTTCAGCCGGGATGGTTCCAACCGTCGTCTTGAACACGTAGGGAAGGCTCATGATCGGACAATACGCGTCAACCTCCGGCAACACATCACCTTTGGCAACCACGGTCATCGGGCAATTCAGGGTTGAGACGAGAGGCACCAGGGGTTGCTGAACCTCAAGAATGATGTCGGCCCCCAGGGCGCGGACTTGGGGCAGGTAGCGGCAAAACTGGATGACGTCGCCGTATCCCTGTTCACCATGAATCAAGAGCTTGCGTCCACGGATATCCGCCTGACCACGCCAGGGGGGCTTCGGGAAGGGGGGG